>CAZAXI010000173.1:0-9127 GCA_964489045.1 uncultured Granulicella sp.
CAGACTGCTGCCCTGGTGCCTTACCTCTTCTGATCGCTGCGTCACGATCTCAGCCCCAGCAAGAGCGACTTGCACCAACCTGAGGAGTTGAATCTCGAGATCAATTCTCAGTTCCGGTCGACTAACCGCCAACTCGGCTCTGATGCCGTTTTTGGGGATGGAGAACCGGGCCCCGTGTTAAGTTGGAATCAAAATGAGCAGAAAGGGCCTTAGTCCGGCACGTCTAGAGGCGTTCTCCGACGGCGTCATCGCGGTCATCATCACCATTATGGTGCTGGAGCTGAAGGTACCGGGGCCAGATGGCGTAGACGGTCTGCTCGTGGTGCTGCCTACCATCTTCCTCTACTTGCTCACCTTCGTGCAGATCGGAATTTACTGGGTGAACCATCACTACCTCGTCGATGAGGTGGAGACGGTCAGCCACGGTATTTTGTGGGCCAACCTGGTGTTTCTCTTTTGCCTCTCGCTGTTTCCGTTTGCGACTGACTGGATCGGCGTCAAGGGGCTGTCGTCGTTCACCACCGCGCTCTACGCTGCAGTCAGCATTTTTCCCGGGCTCGGATATATGGCGCTGTGGATCCAGGTACGATCGCAGAGTGCGGCACCCGCGCACGCAAGTTGGGGCAAGCAGATAGCCTCCGTTTCGCTTTATCTCACAGCGATTCCCGTGGCCTACTACCGGCCTGCTGCCTCTCTGGCGCTGATCGGGATCGTTGCGGTGCTCTGGCTGCTGCCACCGAAGGCCCGAGTTCTCCCGGAGGGAGGTTAATGCAAGTCTCCGCGATGGATTGGGGCCGAGCCGAAGGAATCCGCTCTTCCGCAAGCGGATTAGAGGTGAACTCACAGTCGTGGCCGGTTGACCGGCAATCCGGAAGTAACCCTCAACTGGGGTTAAGAGACCTGAGCGCTCAGTGGACCCGTGCACAACGACCGAGTGCGAACCCTACCCGTCTAGAATCCCGTGTACTTGTAGCGTACTCAAGAACCGCGTTTGCTGCGTTTCCGTAGTTTTGAGCGTCCATAAAAATCAACAACTTATTTAGAATCAACACGGACCGGCAATCCGACCCCCTCCAGGCACTAAGTCGTGTATTATCAATATATTACGAGACATTATGCCTGTCCCTTGGCCTGTGTGGGAACTTGGCCGATCATGGCGCATCGGCACTCTGGCACACTCTCCCATGCGGGTCTATTCCGATCCCGGTCTCGGTATATGTTGCCTTAAAAGCAATTGACGAGTAGGCGACGATACAGGTGCTACGCATCCGCAGGCCCTGCTTTCCCAATCAGCCGCCTATAATCAATTTGACGTTCAGTGCCAACTCCTAGCCGGAGGGCATCAGAACATGACCTGCATCGGTCGATTGTCGTTACTCCTTAGCGTCGTGCTCACCGCAAGCGCGCTGCTGTCCTTCACCGCCGCTCAAACTTCCTCTCAGCCTCTCACCATCGCGCTCGATCTGGGCAGCGCCAGGCTCGCCTTCAGCAGCGACGGGAGCGTTCTTCGCATCATCGGAACCAGCCCGGCGCAAACTGGCACCACGGATACACAGCATCTCCGCGCTATCACCTATAACGCCGCAACCGGCGCAGTCCTGCATGCCATCGACCTCCAACCCGGCACCATGGCTCTCTCCACCACTGCCGACGGACGCACAGCCATCGTCTCCTCTCCCATCGCTGGCTCAAACAACCTCACCGCGCTCTCTCTCGTCGACACAGAACCGGGAATCTCGCAGCCCATCCCCACCGCCTGGTATGACGCCACAGACGACGACCCGGACGCCGAGCTTTCTGCAGACGGCCGCCTCATCTCCATCTATTCTGAATCCGGGCCGGCCGACGGCCCGATGACCGTCTCCGTCTATAACTGGCCCGCCATGACCCTCCTCGCCAAACAGACCAGCGAATATACCTCTGCTGGCGGAGCCTTCGGCGGCGGCATCACCCCGGATGGGCGCGCCATCGAGTTCGTAAACAATCGCGCAGGCATCAAACTCGTCGATCTCAATACCGGCCGCGACATCGCATCCTTCGGCAACGACTCTGTCTTCTCCACCAACGGAAACTGGGTCGTCGTGTTGCCCGATATCAGCTTTCTTGGCGACGACGCCTCTCCGCAGGTCCTCATCAAAGACGCAGCCACCGGCAAGACACTCGGCGCCATCAACGTGCCTGTCCCCGACGATATCGCCTACGGCCAGATGACCGGTGCATTCTGCGGCTTCACCAACCGTTTCATTGTCGCCAGCGGACACGGCGACGCAGCCTATGCCATCCCTTCTGGCGCTCTGCTCGCCGCCTTCCCCTCCGATACCTGGCGCGACCCATCCACAGCCAATCAGGATCAGGTCACCGTCGCCTGCTCCCCAACCGCCAGCCGCGTCGCCATTCTCTCAGGGACCCACCTCACACTGCACGTTCTGAAATGATGCAATAGTGGTCCCGATGATCTCTGATGAGTCACCCAAAAAGAAACCGGGAGATTTCCAACTTATGCTCGCAACCGCCGCTCTGCCCTGGCGGCTCTAGCGATCTAGAAGTGACCGGAAGTGGATCTCAATTCACGCTAATTGCCGAGACATGGATCTGAAGTCAGCGCGACGAATTCCGGGGTTCCGGTCGAGTCACCGGCTAACCGGACATTATGCAAAAAATGGTTTCTGTCCGAATAGCCGACCACTCGAGAGTTGGAACGGCAACATTGCATTGAATGGCCTGCGCTACCCGCCACGGTCAGACTCCAGAATCACTCCATCATCGCCAACGGCCCAAAGATGCTTGCCGTCGCTGCTCCCGAAAATCGACTCGATTTGCTTGTGAGTGCCGCTGTTGACCCTCTTCCACGTGGCGCCCCCATCCTCCGACTTTCGGATCGTGCCAAGCTCGCCAACGGCCCATAGGTACCTGCCATCGCTGGTCCCGAAGATCGATTCGAGCCAATTCGAGGTACCGCTGCTCCGCGCTGTCCACGTCGTCCCCCCGTCGTCCGACTCCAGAATCGTGCCCCATTGCCCAACGGCCCACAGAGGTTTGCCGTCGGCGGTCCCGAAAATCGAAAGCAGATCTTTCGTGGTCTCGCCTTTCCGCGCCGCCCAAGTCGCGCCGCCATCATCCGACTCCAGAATCGTGCAATGGTTTGGGGAGACGTCCCCGCCCACAGCCCAAAGCCGCCGACCGTCCCAGGTCCCGAAGATAGAACTCAGCATATCCTCCGTGCCTCCGCTTCTCTTCACGGTCCACGTCGCGCCCGCGTCATCCGATTCCACAATCGTGTCTTCGGTTCCTACAGCCCACAACCGCTCCCCGTCGCTGGTCCCGAAAACCGAAAGGAGCGTGTCTGTAGTCCCGCTGTTCCGTACCGTCCACGTCGCGCCCGCGTCGTCCGATTCCACAATCGTGCCGCCCCAGCCAACGGCCCATAGGCGTTTGCCGTCGGTGGACCCGAGGATCGAATGGAGATCTTTCGTGGTTCCGCTGTTCCGTGCCGCCCACGTCGCGCCCCCATCCTCCGATTCCAACAGCGTGCCGTTTTCCCCGGTGACCCACAGGCGAGAGCCGTCGCTGGTCCTGTAGATCGAATGAAGCTCCATTGTCGTCCCGCTCTGGCGCACCATCCACGAGGTTCGAAAGTGAATCACTGCGAAGACCGCAGCCAGCACTCCAGCAAGGGCAATGAGCCAGGCCCACGCCGGCATCCCCCATCCCCGGAGTGTGATCCACGCCGCCCCTCCGGAGCGCGGTTCGCCGGGCCCCTGTGCGCTGGGCGGCTGTTTGGGTTGCCAAGTCGCGGCCTCGCCAACCCCGGCTGGCTTCGGGACATCTTCGACTGTCGGAGCTGCACGCGCTGCGTTGGAATCGGGCCTAACCGCGGGTGGTTCTGCCGGCTGGAACTGGGACTCCGGCACCGCAGCCTGGCCTGGAATGTCCGCAACATGCGCAGCAGACGGCGCCACGCCGGCCGGCGCGGCTGGTTCAGATGGCGCCGATGTTTCATAGGCGGTGCCTCCCGCCGCGATTGCTGGTTCCGGCGGCTGCGAAGAAAGAACGGGCTGCGGCGGAGTTTGCAGGGTTATAGTGGGCTGCGGATCCAGCGGCGGAGGTTGCGGCGTTGCCGGGGCCTGCGGCTCTGACGTTGTTTGCTGCTCCCTCGCCGGCAGAGCGACAGGCGCGAACTTCTCTTCGCGTGGCGGCACCCTCTCCAGCAGCACCTTGATTGTCTGCGCCAGATTTTTCAGGTGCGCTTCCAGCGGCGGCGTCAGCGCGTCCAGCCAGTGCACGTTGCCGATGAAGTATTCGAGCGACTTGTCGGGGATGACGTTCTCGACCCTGAACGGCAGAATCACCACGTCATGATTCACCGCTCGCTCCACCTCTCGCCGAATTTGCGGCGAGGCATTGGCGTTGGCGGTGAACAAAAGAATCATGATTCTGGATTGCTCGATGGCTTCGACAATCGACCGGCCCCATTCCATACCAGGCATCACGTCGCGCGGCGCGATCCAGCATCGGATCCCTTCCGTCTCCAGCGTCGCGCACATGGCGTCTGCCGTCGCCTTGTCCTTTGCGGAATGGCTGATGAATACGTCGTGCGCCATGGTTCAGTATCCGTGTCGGGGAGATCGCTTGGCCCCACTATATCTCAGTCCACCCGCGTGGCGGGCCCCCGCATCCTGGTGCATGCCAGCCGTGCGATCTAAGCATGATGGCGGGCGACCGATAATCCGCGATCGTCAGCCACTCAATCCGTGCGATAGACCCATGGTCAACGGTGCCGGAAACGCCAAACTTCCGGATTGGCGACCATTCACCCTGAACGCACGTTTGCTGTCTAATAGTGCGTTGCTGTTGGGGCATTTCTATGCGGGATTCTGCACCTCAGACCGGTACGCTTCGACGCAAGCGAAACGGGAGTCGAAGATTCGATTGGCTCCGATCAAGTTCATCAGACCCATCCTTTCAAGATCGCTCTGGTGCCGCATTCGAACGATGATCAGAGAGAGTACCACTCCTGACTTTTGCAGATCCCGCTGCAGTTCCGCCAACGCCCGTCCCGCAGAATAGTCCAGGTCTGTGACCGCCCGCGCATCTACAACCAACCAGCGCACAGGTGTGGGGGATTGATCTACGAGCTTCAGCGCCAATTGAGCGAAGTACGCAACATTCGCATAGAAAAGCCCCGCACCAAACCAGAACATCACCATTCCGGGCTCAGCCATCTTGCCCGGGATTGGATCCTCGATTCGCCAATGGTCCTTATCGTCGCGGACCACCACTCCGGTGTGAGGACGGTAGCTATGGCGCACATGCATCAGCAAGGAGAGAACTACCGCAATCAGAATGCCTTGCTCGACACCGAATAGGACAACCGTGCCCGCCGTAATTAGGGCCAATATAAACTCACCCGGAGAGAGACGGCGAATCTCCGCCAGCCCGCGATAATCGATGAGTTTCACGCCGATGAGAAACACAATTGCCGCGAGAACTGCATTAGGAAGATAGCTTAGAGGTCTGGTCAGAAACAGGAGCACCAGAAGCACAACCGTGGCAGTAGTTAAGTGAGACCACTGGCTGCGCCCGCCGGCGGTATCGACCATTGCCGTCTTCGTGGGACTGCCGTTCACCACAAACGTGCTGCTGCAACCTGCGATTGCATTGGCGAGAGAAAGCCCTATCAGGTCGGAGTTTTGATCGAAATGGTCTCGGTAGCGAAGTGCGTAAGCCCTCGATGTCGCGGCACTCTGGGCGAGGATTACGATGAAACACGAGAAGGAGATCGGTAGAATCATCGTCAATTCGCTCAAGGTGATATGAGGAACCCCCAAGTGCGGCAGACCACTCGGTACCACCCCAACAATTGGGACTCCATGTTTACCCCATTGGAAGACCGCACTTGCTGCTGTCATCCCGATAACTGCAATCAGACCGCCCGGAATCCGCGGAGCCAAAAACTCAAACCCCACGATAACCGCCAACACTCCTGATGCAATAAGCAGGCCGGGGAGATGTGCTTCTCCGATGTGCTGGAAAGTGTAAGAGAGTTGCTGGAAGAACCCCTGCCCGTGTTGCTCGATCCCAAGCATGTCATGCAGCTCTCCTCCCGCAACTTGGACGCCCACACCGGTCAGAAACCCGACGAGGACGGTTCGGGAGAGAAAGTCAGCAAGGAACCCCAAACGCAGGATCCTGGCCAGGAGAAGAATCCCGCCTGTTACGAGTGCAATGACGCTGGTCAGCTCGATGTAACGCGGAGTGTTAGCGGTGAAAGAAAGAGTGATGAGTGCGGCCGCAACCATGGCGGCTGTCGCAGAATCTGCGCTCACGACCAGATGGCGCGAAGAGCCCAGAAGCGCAAAGGCGAGCACCGGAAGGAACAGCGTGTAGAGGCCAGTGATGATTGGAGTGCCTATGATTTTTGTGTAACCCATCACCTCGGGAATGCCCAAGGCAGCGAGGGTGATCCCCGCTATGATGTCTGGCCCGAGCTGCGCCTTGTTCAAAGGCAGAAGTCCCTCCAGCACCGGCAGAGACTTCCACCTTGGCACCCTTGATTCTTGGCTAGCGGTTGCAGTCGTCATGGCTTGCACGCAATCGGTCGCGGTCTCAGGCTAGTTTGCCCGAACGCCCGTGGTAGGCGTCAAGACGTGCATGGAACAGCTTCTACCTTCCACCCCCTCTGGCGGTTGTTTCCCGTTCTTTGCTCGCGTCTCTGCACTTGCCAGGGCCCACGGAATTATAACCGCCAACTCGGACAGAACTCGATAATCGGGGTCATGTCAGGATTGCCGACTTTACAGACAAGTGGATCATTGACCTCCTCAGTGACAAGACAACGCCAGGGCCAAAACCATGCGCGGCTGTTGCTCAACTTGTTACTTACGAGTGGGCGGTGATCCAGGCATAACGCAATCGATGGTCATACGTTTACTCGCAACACAAGCTCGACGTATGATTTACGCATGCTTCCCCGCACGTCAAGGTTCCTGATTTTACTCACAGTTCTTTCTGCAAGCTCGACAGCGCTCTTTTGTCACGTGCAGCAAATCAAGCCGGCCGGCCCCATCCGCTACCACTTCGGCGACGACCCGGACGGAAAGCTGGGCTGGGCCAACCCCAACTTCGACGACAGCGCCTGGCCCATCGCCGAGAATGGCCAATGGCCGAGGCCCCCGTTCTATTCCGATGGTTTCGTCTGGATCCGCTTCCGCGTGCCGGTCCGAAGCGATACTGCCGAGCCCCTCACGCTGCGCATCGGCAGCCTCGAGCACGTCCTGATCGCCTACGAGGTCTTCATCAACGGTGCACGCATGGGCGGATTCGGCAGAGTTCCTCCCCGCCAATTCGTGGAGAGCTTTCCCCGGGATGCAATCTTTGACCTTCCACAAGGGCTCGCCAGGCCCGGAGGGATCGCGCTCGTCACACTTCGCGCCTGGTATCCGCCCGCTGCCCGCCGACTGCGGGGATTCGACACCGCGGCCTTTGCATTCGACCAGAGCCGGACTCTGCACGCGCAAGACAGCGCAGTCCGGGAGCGGGCATTGCTGCGGAATCTGCCCCCGATGATGCTCAACGGGTTCATCTTGCTCGTCGGTTTCGCCGTGCTCGTAGTGGGGTATTCGGGGCGCAGCCGGGACGTGCGGCTGTGCGGCGCGATGCTCGCCACCTTGCCGTGGCTTACACTCTTCCTTCAATTCGTAGACGCCCGGCTGTTGGTTCTGTCAGTGCCTGTCTATACCGTTCTCCAGGCGATCTCGCAAATCCCCTCCATGATTGTCTCGGTCTTGCTCATCTGGGGGATCAACGACTTCCGAGACGTCTTGTTTAAACGCCTGATGCTTGCAGCGATGACGGTCTTCAACGTGGGCATGCTCATCGCGTTCATGGCGGCTGAGCCTTCTCCGGTCGTGATTGTGGCGTGGCTTACGTTTCCTATCGCTCTCAACGTCTTCGACATCATCAACGTCGGGGCCAATCTCTGGGCGGCTTTCACGATGCCCCGCAATCGCCCGATTGCCCTGACGATGATGCTGGTTCCTGGAGCCTCGCTCATCAGCGGGTTTCGGACATCCTTCCAGGGAGGCCCGAACCTGTTTGATCTTGCGTTCTTCGTTTTTGGGATCTGCCTTTCTGTGGTCCTGGCCCATCGCGCGTGGCAGGAGTGGCGCGCCCGCGATGCCCTGCAGGCCGAGTTCGAGGCAGCGCACGAGTTACAACAGCGGTTGGTGTCGCCGGCGGTTCAGGTGCCCGGCTTTCACATCGAGAGCGTTTACAAACCAGCGAGGTATGTCGGTGGAGACTTTTTCTATCTCCGCCCCGACGAGGAGGGCGGCATCCTGGTCGTGGTGGGCGACGTCAGCGGCAAGGGGCTGCGCGCAGCCATGACGGTGAATTCAGTGATCGGCGCTCTGCGTACCATGCCTTCGCTGCCGCCTGCCCGCATTCTCAGCGCATTGAATCGCGGCCTCACGGGTGAGATGCAGGGGGGATTCGTCACCTGCTGTGCGGCGAGAATCGCCCACGACGGACAGGTGACGATCGCCAATGCTGGTCATCTACCGCCGTATTTGGACGGGGCCGAGGCGCCGGTGCCAGCGGGGCTGCCGCTGGGCATTGACTCCGGTGCCGACCACGAAGAGAGCAGTTTCCTGCTGCGCCCGGCCAGCTCGTTGACCTTTCTCTCGGATGGCGTCGTCGAGGCGCGCAACAAGTCGGGAGAACTCTTTGGGTTCGAGCGCACGCTCGGTCTCAGCAACTCCGGCGCGCAAGCCATCGCACAAGCCGCCATCGACTTCGGACAGGAAGACGACATCACCGTCCTGTCGATAACCCGAATGCTTGATCTGAATCCTGCGCCGGCGTAAATCAGAAGACCCTTTCGACGCCTCAATCGTTCAGGTCGGAATGTCGCCAATCCGTCCCTATGCCGAATCTTCGCCCGGGAAAGCGACCAAATCTGGCCCGGATCTGAGTAAGGGTGGAGTTGCCGGTCAGCCGGTTGACAATCAGTGAACGAAATGCAGGAAGATGGCGGAGATCATGGCCAGGTTGCAGGCGGCATGGGCCACCACAGCGCACCACAGGGAGCCGGTCCACAGGCGGCAGAGAGTGAAGGCCGCGCCGAGGC
>CAZAXI010000174.1:0-9088 GCA_964489045.1 uncultured Granulicella sp.
CCCTCCTCTTCGGCGCCGAAGGCATCGGCCTCTGCCGCACAGAGCACATGTTCTTTGCCGAGGACCGCATCGAGCACATGCGCGCCATGATCCTCTCCGACACCGAGAAGGCCCGCCGCGATGCGCTGAAGAAGCTCTTGCCCATGCAGCGCGCCGACTTCATTGGCCTCTTCAAGGCGATGGAGTCGCTGCCGGTAACCATCCGCCTGCTCGACCCGCCACTGCACGAGTTCCTGCCCCAGCGCGAAGAGCTGCTGGTCGAGATCACGCGCCTGGAAGACACCAAGCCCCACTCGCCCAAGCTGAAGGAGCTGCGCCCGCTGCTGGCGCGGGTCCAGGAGCTGCACGAGACCAACCCCATGCTCGGCCTGCGCGGCTGCCGCCTCGGCATCGCCTTCCCGGAGATCACCGAGATGCAGGCGCGCGCCATCTTCGAGGCCGCGGTCGCGGTCAAGAACAAGGGCGGCGATCCACACCTCGAAATCATGGTTCCGCTGATCACCTGTATCGAAGAGATGCGGAACCAGGCCGCGATCATCCGCCACGTTGCCGAACTGGTCTTCAAGGAGAAGGGCACTTCGGTGAACTACATGGTGGGCACCATGATCGAACTGCCGCGCGCAGCCATCACCGCCGACCAAATCGCCGAAGAGGCCGAATTCTTCAGCTTCGGGACCAACGACCTGACCCAGACTACGTTCGGCATATCACGGGACGACATCAACAAGTTCCTCCCGGCCTACATCAAGAACAACATCTTCAAAGAGGACCCCTTTGCCACGCTTGACCAGAAAGGTGTTGGAGTACTGGTGGAGATGGCAACGATCAAGGGACGCAAGACCCGGCCCGATCTGAAAGTGGGCATTTGCGGCGAACATGGCGGCGATCCAGAGTCGGTCAAGTTCTGCCACAAGATTGGGCTGAATTACGTCTCCTGCTCGCCGTTCCGTCTGCTGACGGCGCGGTTGGCAGCGGCGCAGGCGGCACTCCAGGAAAAGCAAGCGGGGCCAGACCTGCACGATCTGCTGCGGAACGGAGATTGGCTCACCACCTAGTGATCCAATAGGCAGCGGGACGGTTGGAGCGCCCGGCAAATTGCAAGTCAGAAGGAAACTCTGGAGACGCTGACATGCAAGGAGCCGGGCGCCCCTTATCTTAAGGGGCTGGCCGACATCAGCGTTCCAGCAGATTGATGCGAGGGTTCTCCATCACATGGAGACGCTGCAGAATTTTGCGCGTCAGCCCGGTGAGCGGGAGGCCGGCAAGCCGCGCAACGTTGGCCCAGTGCAGCTCGCCGGGGCCCCTGGGAACCGCGCGGCGCAATGGCTGCGCTTCCGTCCGGGGGCGTTCGTGCCGCTGCGAAGAAAACACCTGCACGTAGTAGTTGGTGTTGGTGATGGCGTGGCGAACGCGCAAAACGGGTTCCTGACCCTCCACCGCATCGAGCGGCAGCGCGGGGAGTTCGAACATTGCGGGCATGACGGGGGCTTTGGCCGGGCGAAGGGAGAGCAGCACCTCAGTCGCCGGGCCGCGCTTGCGCAGGTCCAGCAAATAGGCCGCGGGCAGGCTGCGTTGCGGTGCCCGCGCCGGCGTCGCGTGCTCGCCCCGGGTTTGGCAAAGCGCATGCACCGGGCACTGGAGGCAGAGCGGCGCGCGCGGCAGGCAAATCGTCGCGCCCAGCTCCATCAAGGCCTGGTTGTGGTCTCCGGCAGGATTGGTGACCAGGTGCGGATATGTGCCGTCCCCCCCGGCAGGCGCGGTCGGGTGCGCGCTGGCGGCGAGAGCGAGGCGCTCGCCGGCGTCCCATACGCCCGCGCCGCGCGGCCTGGAGGCCGGCCCGGAGACGGGTTGTGAATCGAGCTGGGAAGCCGCCTGAAGTGCCGGCGGCATGAGGGCTTGAGCCTGCGCGCGGATGAATGCGCGGTCGGAAGCTGTCGCCTCGTTCGGTCGGCCTTTAAGGCGGAGAATAACCCGTTCGACGTTGCCGTCCACCACGGCCACGGCCTCGCCAAAGGCGATGCTGGCGACGGCCGCCGCCGTGTACTCCCCGATTCCGGGCAGCGTGCGCAGCTCCGCCGAGGTAGCGGGCAGGCGGCCTTCTCGCTCCAGCATGATGAACTGCGCGGCTTTGTGCAGCATCCGCGCGCGACGGTAGTAGCCCAGGCCGGACCAGGCCGCCAGTACTTCAGGCTCTGCCGCCAGCGCCAGTGAAACCAGCGTCGGAAAACGGCGTACGAACTCGTTGTAGTGCTCGACGACAGCGGCGACGCGCGTCTGTTGCAGCATGATCTCCGAGACCCAGATATGGTACGGGTCGGTCGCACCGCGCCACGGCAGCACCCGTGCCTGCGCGCGATACCACCCCATCAGGCGCCGCCGCAGGTCGGCCGCATCCAGTTCGCGTCCGGCCTGCCCTGCAGGTCGCGGTGTCGCCGCCGAGTCCACCGATTTGCCGCGGGGGGTTGCACGCTTCATCCTGCCAGTCTATCCCGTGCCCGCCGGTGATTGGGCGGGCTTGACCTTTCGCCGCCCCGCTGTCCCTTGTCAGTCCCGGAAGCCTTACACTGGTGCGCATGAAGAAAAGCCTGCTCCGCCGGGACTTCCTGAAACAGACCGCGCTGGCCGCGGGCGCCACCGCTTTGCCGTTTGCCGGAATCAGGCTGATCGCCAACGCTCAGCAGAACCCACCGCCGACCCCGGCAGGCGGCCCCAGGCCTCACTTCCCCACCGCCGACCACGCCTGGGCCACGACCTGGGACGCCGCGCTCGCGGTCCTGGCGGGCAACGTCCGCTCCATGCCGCGCTACGACCATCCCGTGCTGGTCGAGGGCAGCACCTACGCGGGCATCTGGCTGGAGTGCGCGCCGCAGGAGGGCCAGGTCTACGGCACCCTCCAGAAGTACGTCGCCACGCCGGCGGGCACGCCCACGCCGCTCGAGACCGCCCGCGCCAACCACATGGCCTTTTTTGCGCAGCAAAAGGAAGACGGCCAGCTCCCCGCCTCCATCAAACTCGCCGACAAGGTTGGCACCGGCGCCGGTTACGGCCAGATCCAGATGGTCGTTCCTATCGCCGCCACTGCCTGGGACATCTTCCAACTCACCAAAGACCAGGAGTTGCTGGAGACGGCATACAAGTCCTGCAGCCGCTGGGACGCCTGGCTGCGCCAGTACCGCGACACCCGCAAGACCGGCCTCTGCGAGGGCTTCTGCACCTACGACACCGGCATGGACAACTCTCCCCGCTGGAAGGGCGTCCGCAACCAGTGCCCCGGCGCCGACGCGCGCACCTGCCCTCCCGACCCCGGCGTGCCGCGCCTCTGCCCGGACCTCTCCGCCACCGTCTACGGCGGCCGCGTCGCCATCGCAGCCATGGCCAAAGCGCTGGGCAAGCGCGATGAAGAATCCCACTGGCTCGCCGACGCCGAGCATATCCGCCAGCTCATCCTTACCAAACTGTACAGCCCTGAAGATGCCACCTTCTACGACCTCGACGCCCGGAACAACTTCGTCAAGGTCCGCTCCGTCGTCACCATTCGCGTGCTCGGCGAACACGTCCTCGACCCTCACAAAGACAAGCACATGTTCAACGACATCTGGACCAGGCAGGTTCACAACCCCAAAGCCTTCTGGGCGCCCTACCCGTTCCCATCCTCCGCGCTCGACGAACCCACCTTCGTCCGCCCCATCCCCCGCAACTCCTGGGGCGGGGCCAGCCAGGCCCTGACCGCCCTGCGCGCGCCGCGCTGGATGACCTACTACGGCAAGCAGGCTGAACTCGCCCACCTGATGCTGCAGTGGTGCTCCGCCATCATGCGCCACGCCCAGGAGGCAAAAGACGGCCCCGCGGACCTGGTCAAGCTCTTCCGCCAGCAGATGGACCCCCTCACCGGCGACTTCACCCAACAGGATCCCGGAGGCTACTCGCCCTGCGCGCTGACTTTCCTGGACTTCGCCCGCCGCCTCAGCAAAGGTTGATCCACCGGCTGCGCCCAACTTCAGGCTCGGACGCAAAGCGCTTTGGCCGGAGTAGACTCGCCCCATGGTCTTCACCAAGCGGCTTCGTGAAGGAGTTCGTCGTGGAGAGATTACCTGCAGCGTCCGCATCTGGATGCGCCCCCACGTCATCGTAGGCAATCGCTACCGCATGGAGGAAGGCGAGATCGAGATCGACTCCATCGACCTGATCGGCTTCCCCGACATCACGCCACAACTCGCGCGCGCCTCCGGCTTCCTCGGCCTGATCGATCTGCTCAAAGTCGCCAAGCACGGCAAGGGCGAGAACATCTACCTGGTCCGCTTCCACTACATCCCACCCAGCCGCTCCAGGGCCACGCAACGTACTCGCGTTTGAACCGAACGGCCCGGGGCTAACGCCCCGACGAATTATGTGCCGATTACCGCGGGCTGAAGCCCGCTGCTAATCCGAAAGCCTATGGCGTCTTGGCGCCCTCTGCTTCTAGCACTCCTGATACTTCCAGTTGCGCTGCTTGCCTTCGGCGATCCACTCGACTGCCTGGGCGATGCGGCGATCGCGAGTTTCGGGGCGCTTGGCGTCGGCGATCCATTGGGCATACTCGCGCTGGCAGCTTGGGCTGAAGGCCGCATAGGCTGCGGCGGCCTTGCGGTCGCGCCGGAGTGCTGCGGTGAATTCCGCAGGAACCTCGACCGGCGGCTTGGGCGCCTTGACCACGCGGCGGGCGACCACTATGCGGTTGTCTCCCAGGCCGCTGTCGATCAGCTTGGCCGCCTGCCGGATGTAGCCAAGCAGCTTCTTCTCCGGCGGCAGGTCCCTGACGCCGGTGATCTTGCCGAGCGAGCCCATCCCGCCCTCCTGCAGCACGCCCTCCTGGCGCAGGACCTTGCCAATCTCCGCACCCCAGAAGCCGAAGCTGCAGTGTGCCTTGAACGCTGAGAGGTTGCAGAGGATCTTACCGTCATGGAGGAAGAACGGCATTCCCCACTTGATCTCTTCCATAACGTCCGGGCAGGCCTTGTGGACGAGCCCGCGCAAGTTCCGCAGGATCGGCTGCGCGAAGGCCGCGGACTTCGCAATGTATGCATCAACTTTGGGATTCGGTTTTGGCTGGCTCACGACAGCAGTGTACACAGGTGGGGGCGGCCGGTGCAGTCGGCTGGCTACTGTCGTGTAGGCAACTTTGTCAGTTCAGCGACGACGAGGGCGAGGGAATCGCGCCAGTCCGGCATACGCCAGCCGAAGACGCGCGCGAGCTTCGAGCAATCGAGCATCGAATTGAGCGGCCGCTTGGCCGGCGTTGGATACTCGGAGGTCGGGATGGGCTCGACCGAGGCCAGCTTGGCGCCGGGGTCATGCTTTTGCAACTCGGCAATGGCCTGCGCGGCAAAGCCGTACCACGTAGTCTCGCCGGAGCCGGTCGCGTGGTACACGCCACTGAGGGGAAGGGCCGCCTCGCTCAAGGAGCAGGCCTTCTGCTCCGCGATCCGTTCTATCTGGCCGATGACATCGGCCGTCATGCGGGCTAGCTCGAAGCTCCAGGTGGGCGCGCCATGCTGGTCCGCGACGATCCTGAGATGGTCGCGCTCGCGCGCAAGGCGAAGCATGGAACGGACAAAATTGTTACCGGTGGCCCCATAGACCCAACTGGTACGGAAGGTGAGGTATGCAGCCCCGCTCCCACTCACGGCCAACTCTCCGGCCAGCTTGCTTCTCCCATATTCGTTCAGCGGTCCAGGCGGGTCGGACTCAACCCAAGGAGTCGCTTTCGAGCCGTCGAAGATGTAGTCGGTCGAGTAGTGAACCACGACCGCACCGATCTGTTTGGCCTCTTCGGCAAGAATCCGGGGAGCGGTCGCGTTGATGGCGAAGGCGAGATCCGGTTCGCTTTCTGCTTTGTCCACGGCGGTGTGGGCAGCCGCATTGACCACCCAGCGCGGCTGGACTTCGTGCATCCACTTGCGAATTGCTTCGGTGTCGGTGAGGTCGAGTTCAGCGATGGTCGGAATAAAAATCTCGCCCAGCGGCGCGAGCGTGATGCGCAGGGCCTCGCCCACCTGCCCACATTCGCCGGTGATGAGGATGCGGTGGTTCGGTGTGCTCGCTGCCATCAATACACTTTCTCGTCGATGATGCGTTTTAGATATTCGCCGTACGTGCTGTTGGCCATGCTTGCCGCCAGTCCCTGAAGCTGGACCGCGTCAATATAGCCCTGGCGGTAGGCGATTTCTTCGAGACAGGCCACCTTCAGGCCCTGACGTTTTTCGATGGTCTGGATGAAGAGGGAGGCCTCCAGCAGCGAGTCGTGGGTACCGGTGTCGAGCCATGCCATTCCGCGACCGAGCAGCTCGGTAGTCAACTGGCCCTGGTTGAGGTACCAGCGGTTGACATCGGTGATCTCCAACTCGCCGCGCGGCGAGGGCTTGATCGATTCGGCCACGCCGACGATCTGGCGGTCGTAAAAGTAGATTCCGGTGACCGCGTAGCGCGACTTGGGGTTCGCGGGCTTTTCTTCGAGCGAGATCGCTTTGCGGTGCTCATCGAACTCGACGACACCGTAGCGTTGCGGGTCCTGCACCGCATAGGCAAACACGGTTGCGCCTTGCTTCCGTTCGGAGGCGGAGCGCAACAGCTTGGCGAAGTCGTGCCCGAAGAAGAGGTTGTCTCCCAAAACGAGGCAGCAGCCCTGGCCCGCGAGAAAGTCCTTGCCAATGAGGAATGCCTGGGCAAGACCGTCCGGCGACGGCTGTACTGCGTACTGAATGGAGAGGCCCCACCGTGCCCCTGACCCGAGCAGGAGTTCAAAGCGAGGCGTGTCGGCAGGAGTCGAAATGACCAGAATGTCCCGGATTCCCGCCAGCATAAGGACGGAGAGCGGGTAATAGATCATCGGTTTGTCGTAGACCGGAAGCAGTTGCTTCGAGACCGCGGCGGTGACAGGATGAAGCCGCGTTCCGGACCCGCCAGCGAGTATGATGCCCTTCATTCGATATTCTCCAACTGATGCGCCTTGGCGGCCGTTCGCCTGCAGTCAGGTTCGCGCGCCGTAGTTTCCTTTGATCCACTCTCGGTACTCGCCACTGACTATCTTGGCCACCCACTGGGCATTGTCAAGATACCATTGGACGGTCTTGCGAATGCCCGAGGCGAATGACTCCCTGGGTGACCATCCAAGTTCGGCTTGCAGCTTGGCACAGTCAATGGCGTATCGACGATCGTGGCCCGGACGGTCCGTCACATACGTAATGAGGCGGTTGTGAGGCGCACCCTCAGGGTGAAGTTCATCCAGGATGGTGCACAGGGTGTTGACGACCTCCAGATTCTTCTGCTCGTTCAATCCGCCGACATTGTAGGTCTCGCCGAGCCTGCCCTTTTCGAGGACAGCCAGAATCGCGTCGCAGTGATCCGCGACATAGAGCCAGTCGCGCACATTTTGACCGTCTCCATAAACTGGAAGGGGTTTCCCGTTGATTGCATTGTGAATCATCAAGGGAATCAACTTCTCCGGAAACTGATATGGGCCGTAGTTATTGGAGCAATTGGTTGTAAGCACCGGCAAGCCATAGGTGTGGAAGTACGCGCGAACCAAGTGATCGGACGCGGCCTTTGACGCGGAGTAGGGGCTATTGGGCCGGTATGGCGTCTGCTCGTGGAAGGCAGGCTCGTCCGGACCGAGCGAACCGTAAACTTCGTCCGTCGAGACGTGCAGGAAGCGGAACGAACCGCGGCGGGAGTCGGACAGCGAGCGCCAGTGTTGCAACGCGGCCTCGATAAGTGTGAATGTCCCGGTGATGTTGGTCTCCACGAACGCCGAGGGGCCCAGGATGGAGCGGTCCACGTGACTTTCGGCGGCAAAATGAACGACCGCGTCGGGTTGGTGTCCGGCTAGCAGGCTTGCTACCAGCGGGCTGTCGAGGATGGAGCCGTGGACGAATAGGTGGGCGGGATTGCCGTTAAGCGAGCCCAGGTTGTCAATATTACCCGCGTAGGTGAGCGCGTCGAGATTGACGACTTTGTGGCCGCGGCGCACAGCTTCAAGGACAAAGTTGGAGCCGATAAAGCCCGCACCGCCAGTCACCAGTAAGACTCGCCGTTCCATGTTCCCTCTTGTGTCATCTTAGATTGTTTTGAGCGAACTCCCGGTCGCTCACTGTGGAACACCGTGGTACACAGGCAACAGTTATTCAAAGCTGGAGGCAGCATAGATCTCTGCATCTGCGAGCAGCGCACCGGCCCGGTCCTTCTCGGAGAGGATCGGCTCACCGTCGAGCGGCCATTCGATGCCGATCGCGGGGTCATTCCAAAGAATGGAACGCTCGAGAGCGGGCGCATACAACTGCGTGGCCTTGTACGCGACCTCGGCAAAGTCGGTCAGCACCAGGAATCCGTGGCCAAAGCCAGGCGGAATCCAGAGCATGCGCCTGTTCTCCGCGCTGAGGGCGAGGCCAAACCACTGGCCAAACTGTTCAGAGCCCCGGCGGAGGTCGACAGCCACATCGAAGATCTCTCCGCGGAGTACGCGGACCAGTTTGCCCTGCGGCTGTCTCAACTGGTAGTGAAGGCCGCGCAGGACGCCCTTTCGTGAGCCGGAGTGATTATCCTGCACGAACCGGGTGGGCAAGCCTAATGCCCTGAACGTCACCTCGTTGTAGGCTTCAAGGAAGAATCCCCTCTCGTCGCCAAAGACCTTTGGCTCGAGGATCACCACGTCCTTCAACGGAGTCGGAATCAGTTGCAATACAACCTCCAGCGGTCCTGCACGGTTAATCAAGCGCAATCATAATCTTGGTATAGGCTGCGGGATTCTCGCTCCAGGCGCGAAGAATTGCTGGCGCCTCCTCAATCGGCACGGTCGCGCTGATGGCCTGAGTGGTGGGAAACCGCTTCTGCTCAAACATGCGGATCACCTCTTTGAAGTCCTGCGGCAGCGCATTCCTCGAGCCCAGAATATCCAGTTCCTTCTGCACAAACAGCCGCGTCTCGTAGCTGACCTGATCCTTGGCGTATCCGATGTAGACGACACGGCCGGCAAAGGCGACCTGCTCCACGGCGGCGCGAAATGTGTCGGGCCTTCCAATGGCTTCGATGATTACGTCGGGGCCGTGGCCGCCGG
>CAZAXI010000175.1:0-8908 GCA_964489045.1 uncultured Granulicella sp.
AGAACTCGCGGTTTCTGTCCCAGAAGGCGAGTCAAAATGACCAATGCATCCCGATGAAAACAATAGAACGAAAAAGCCCAAAAGCACTGTTCCAAAACCTGTGGGTTGTGAAACAGGAGCACAGGAAAGGCAGACGGCACGCTCCAAAGTTCGAAGAGTCCCTAACGGCGCCCCATTCTGTAGTCGACGTACAGGATGTGAGCCTTGATCTGGTTGGCCATCCTGTACTGTGGCAAGTGCGCCATCTTTAGCATGGCGAGAATGGAGCCGGGATTTCCGTCGCTCCACTCGACAAACGAGGTTAAGACGGCTTCCAGATTGGAGGCCGACAATTGGCTTCTCTCGGCATTGCGCCGGGCAAACTCTAGTGCAATGGGGCGCGGCCAGTTCTTCAGTTCCAAGCGCTCCGACTTGTTCGCGCAGAGGGGACGCAGGGCACCGATATCTTCCATATGCGGAGATCGTGAAGCAAAGATCACAGGTGTCCGCCCGCAGTAGTGCAGGTCCTTAATCATGCCTGTCGTGACATTGGACGGCGCTTCAAGTTGATCGAGAACCATCAGAAATGGCTGGGTATCGAGAGCGCGGTTCACGATGCCCTTCAAGGAAGATGTGGACAAGGCAGCGGCGTTCCCCGGGACCGCGATTCGCTCGTCGGCTGCATGCAGTGATTGAAGCAAGGCAAGTACGAGGTCGCGTGGTGACCGGACTTGACCAACGAACAGGGAGAGCGGCTGGGACTTAACAAAGGTCTGCAATAACCTTGATTTGCCGACTCCTTCCGGCCCGTAAACCAGCAACGACTGGCGAATTGCGGCCTGGCCCTGAATTCGCCCCATCTCTTCTTCGCGCTCGACGCTACTCAAATATTCATCGGTCAGTTTGCGTTGGACTGAAGATGGCGGCATTGCTGAACCTCAGGCGGTTTCCTGCGCCTTTTCTCTCCCGCGCGGGTTGAACGGGATTTCGACGAGTGTCAAAACATCCTGTTCTAATCGATTGAGCCGCGCAATTACGGCCTGGACGGCGGGAGTTCCCTCTTCTTTCACTTTTCTGGCCCGGTCAAGTGCCTGTTCTGCAATGCGGCTGATTTCATGCAGCAGCTTGCGGATCTCGACCTGCAGGCGGTCTCGGCTCTCCTGAATGCGATTGAGAACATCGTTTTGCACACGAGAACTGTTCACTTCCAAAAGATCCCGTAGGAATTCTCGAGCCTCGTTCGTAATTACTCTGCGTGCGCCCGCAAGCGGCAAAACGACGTCAGCGAGCCAGCGTAGCGGTGACGGGGGTTGTGCAGTTCCGATGAAGTCCTCGAAAATGAACCTGGAACGCACCCGGAAGCCGTTCTCAGGATCGAGCGCATGGGGCATCCGCGTCAGTTCGTTGAGGCGGGCATCCGCCAGTCTTCTCAAGAAGTTGTTGCCCATCTCCACAAAACGAAGGGCTACGGAGCGATATTGTCGCTCACCCTCTTCCTGCTCAGGTTTGAGCCAGGGCATAACTTTACGGCGCGAGATCTTCTGGGCGAGGTGCATGACTCGGCGCCGATAGGATGGGCCAAAGCCACGGGGCACGGAGTGTAGCTCTTCAGCGAACTCTGTTCCAGCTTCCGTCCAGGCCGAATGGAAAAACCGCCGCCGCCGTTCACCAAAGAGGTCCGAAATCCGATGCAACTCCGCCATAAACAAGTAATCCAGTTCATGCAGGGACCGCTCAGCCTCGCTGATGGTTTCCTTCATCAGCTGGATGCGCCGTTTGGATTCTTCGATGGGCCGCAGAAGCGCATCACGGTCCTCACTGACAACAACTAGCAGTTGTTCGCTTAGGCGCTGGAGGCCTCGATCGCAAGCGGCGCGAACGAGATTTCTGCCCGAGTCTTCAACGAGGCGATGCAAGCTCGCCAGCAGTCTCTCCCAATCCCGCAGCGGACCCCGGTTCTCCATCTGTTCGGCAGCGCTAACCTCAAGAACCTCGCCCATCGGGCGATGGAGCCGCTTTTCCAGAATCTCGCGGGTGAACTTAGCTACCGCTGCACGCTCCGGATCGCTGGTGCGGTCGGCTTTGTTGATAACCAGAATTAGATCCGGAACTTGCGTGCCGATTGATTCCACCAGTGCCAACTCCTCACCCGCAATCGGAGGATCGGCACCAACTACCACCAATGCCGCATCAATGTGAGGAATGAATGCCTTCGTGGTTGCTGTATTTCCAGTGAAAACCGAACCCAATCCCGGCGTATCCACAAAACACATGCCGGAGGACAACAAGGGGCTGGGCACAAATACCTCCGCCCCGTCCACAGCCTTTTTGTTTTCGGGGTTTAGTTCTTCGGTCACGTATTCCTTCAAGCCCGACATGGCAACGTCCCGCCAGGAGCCGTCACGTATGCGTATGCGTGCGTGGAGTTCGTCGCCAAACCGAATCACGGTAGGCACCGCCGTGACTGGAACAAATCCGGTCGGGACAACCTCGTACCCGACTAGAGCGTTGAGCAGGGTAGATTTGCCTCGCTTAAGCTGACCGACACAGGCCACATAAAAACGCCCCTCGGAAACCCGTACTGCGAGCTCACGCGCCTCCTCGGCGACAGGCTCAGCCCCAAGTTCCTCAGCCAGTCTGCCGAGTCGCAACAGGCGAGAAGCTCCATCCACACACGCGGATGTATTCGCCGGAGGGCTGCCGTAGTCTTGCACTATCGATAGATCGGACATCATGATGCCCTTACTGAGGACGCCTCCTGCGCTTCTTCTAGGTTGCGCGAGTAGCGGATTACTTCCACGCGGGACATCGCAATAAGCCCCTCTTCTACCATCGCGTCCAGGTGCGGTATCAGCTTCTCGATTTGTTCCTCTTTGTCGATGATGGTGAGCATGATCGGTGCGTCTTTTGAAAAGGTCCAATGACTGGCATGGTGAATTCTGGTGCTGGCTCCATATCCTTCGATTCCTCGATACACGGTGGCACCGGCCATTCCCAGTTCTATGCATTTGGACACGATGGCTTCATGCAGGGGCTTTCCTTGCCACTTGTCCCCCTCGCCGAAGTGAATGCGCAACATGCGCGCTTGAAATTGGTCTTTCATGGTCAAGCCTCCGTTCATACTGCAGTGCTTCCCGACAGCGGCTCCAACTGGCCAATATCCAGAGCACGGTAGGAATACTTGATGATGTCTACGTCTGAAAGCACAACTAATCCTTCTTCCACCATCTGTTCCACAAGCGGAAGGAAGGATCGAAGCTTCTCCTCCGTATCGACGGCCGAGAGCATGATGGAGCAATCGTGTGACAAGTGCAGCGCCTTGTCCTTGTGCACGCGCCGGTGAGCGCCATAACCGAGGATGCCGCGATAGACCGTCACACCAGCAACATCGTTGGCCCGCATGGCTTCGACGAGGGCTTTGTAGAGAGGTTTGTCTTTCCAATGATCGGCTTCACCGATGTATATGCGCATCATCTTTGCTTTGCCTTCTATCTTCAGATGAGCAGGAGCAGGAGCCTTCTTCGGCTTCGAGACCTGGGCGGGCTTTGCCACGGTGGTCTCCTGAATCTCGATCATTCCGGTCCCGGCCAACTCCTCCAGCTTCCCAAGGAGTTCGTCCACCTTTTCCCGAGATTCGATGAATTCAATCTTGAGCGGCAGGTGATCCGATATCTCAACAAAGCTGGCGTTGTGCATGTGATGGTCCGCGCCAAATCCGGCTATCCCTTTGAGGACAGTTGCGCCGGAGATCCCACGATAGAAAAGGAAGTCGAGGATGCTCGAATAGGTCGGAATCCCGTGGTGGGTTGCTCCTTCGCTCAAATAGATGGAAACCTTCACTGCTTTTCCGACACTCAACATACGACCTCCTTTAGGGATGTAGCCCGCGCTGCGAGACCAGGAATTCGGCGGCACGCCCGAGTGCGCCCCATCCTACTCTTTCTGACTCTTCTGGTTCATCGCGCAACTGTTGCAGCTCTTGGGTCAGCTGCTGCCGATAGTGTTCGATGATGGCGTCGATCCGGGCAGTAAACACGATCGGGACTTGCCGTCGCAGCTTTATCCCATGCGGGATGCACAACACTGCAGACGTCCGCAGCCAATGAGAGACACCCGGTCGCGCAAGACAACTCACAAACTCACGGATGCGTAGAGCCTCCTCCGCAAGAACCTCTTTGCAGATACCACAGACGGCATCTCCGCCAGAAGCCGGTAGCGGTTCCTCCACGAGCTTCATAAAGAGTTGCGCTGCGGTCGGGGCGTTCTGCACGGCTGCAAGGCCCCAGGCGTGGAAGTTGCATAGACGGTGGATGTCATCCTTAGAGTGGTTCTGAAGTCGATCCGCCTGGTACTCCTTCAAAAAGCGGCAAAAAGGGCAGCCGGGTTCCGACAGCACCTGAAGAATCGATTGATAAATGACGAGTTGCTTATGTGTCCTCATGAAATGATCTCCGCGATCAGGATGCCGACGCATACCCCGACGAGCCCTAGAAACAAGCTACTGAATGCATACAGCGACGCCTCTAGAAATGCTCCGCTTCGAATGGTGGAAAGAGTCTCCCACTCGTACGTCGAAAAGGTGCTGTAAGCACCAACAAGTCCAACAGGGACCAGGAATCTCCACGCGGGATTCAAGCCGGTCCGTTTGTTCAGGTACGTCAACGAGAAGCCAATGATCACGCATGCGGTGATATTGATGACAAAGGTGCCGTAGGGGAACTTGGTCCCCAACCGGCTGGCAATCGTTGAACCAACCCAATATCTGGCGATCGAGCCCAGCGCACCACCCAACGCGATGCAAAGATACTTCTGCAAGCCAGATGCTCCTTATCCATGCCTGAGCGTCGTGCCATAGCCTTCGTCGAGGCAGCGCTCTGCGCTTTCGACGAGTGAGTGAAGTTCGTAAACGATTCCGTTTAGGTCGGCTGCAACATCCTGCGGGACAGTCCCATAGCCACCCATATAGCGAGGTTTAAGCTCTTCGATCGCGATGTCGATAAATGCCAGGTTGGTTCTCACCACCCGTGTTGCTGGAATGTCGGGCGGATACGGCTCCATATTCTGCCACGCGAGCGCACGCAGCAGTTCAGAACGCAGACGGCGAATATGGTCATCAATCGCTTCCGCCTGGGCGAGGGGGAGGTCTGAAACGTAGCGCGGAAATGGAGACTGCGACGCTGTGGAACGGATAACGCGCTCCGTGTCACACAGCAGTTTGTCGATGTACTCGCAAGTGACACTGAGGCGTCTCTGCTGAGAAACGTTCAACTTCCCGGGTTCTCGCGTTGCTTTCATCTCTGGTTCCAGTTCGGGCATGACTCCTCCGAGTATCTGCACCTTCGAGGAGTCATCTGCCCGGTTGAGCGGTTTGAGGTGGACTCCAACACCCACGGTGGCTTGCTAAGCCTTTATCGGTTTCTTCCATCGCTCGTAGATGCTGGCTCCTGCATATCGAGCTTTTACCCCGAGTTCGTGTTCGATCTCCAGCAGGCGGTTGTATTTCGCGATGCGCTCGCCACGACTGGCCGATCCTGTCTTGATCTGTCCCACACTGGTAGCCACGGCCAAGTCCGCGATGCTCGTGTCATCGGTCTCTCCGGAGCGATGTGAGATGACCGCACCATATCCGTTCTCACGGGCGATCCGAATGCAGTCGAGTGTCTCCGTGACCGTGCCGATCTGGTTCAACTTGATCAGAATGGCGTTGGCAATGCCATCTTTGATGCCCTGAAGGAATAGCACGGGATTGGTTACGAAGTTGTCATCGCCGACCAACTGGATCTGCTCTCCGAGTTCCTTAGTGAGCTGCTGCCAGCCGGTACGGTCGTCTTCCGCCAGGCCATCCTCTAGCGACCAAATCTCCGGATACTGCTTTAGCAAGCTCTTCCACAAGTCGATCATCTGCGCTGGAGACTTTCTGCTCTTATCGGACTTCGCAAAGATATATGTTCCATCCTCGAAGAATTCACTGGCGGCGGGATCGAGCATGATGACGAAGTCCTCACCGGGCTTGTAGCCAGCCTTCTGGATGGCTTCAAGGATGAGCTCGATGGGCTCTTCGTTGGACTTCAATTGCGGTGCGAAGCCGCCTTCATCTCCAACTGCGGTGCTGTAGCCTTTCTTATGCAGGACGGCCTTGAGCGCATGGAAGGTCTCAGCCGCTGCCCGCAATCCTTCACCAAAAGAAGGCAAACCTACCGGCGAGATCATGAACTCCTGAAAATCAACGCTGTTGTCAGCATGCCTGCCGCCATTCAGCACGTTCAGCATGGGCGTCGGAAGCAGATCGGTGCTCCGATCCACAAGGCTCGCGTAGAGGGGCAGTCCTTTATCCATCGCTGCGGCACGCGCGACCGCGAGCGAGACGCCCAGAATCGCATTGGCTCCAAGTCGCGCCTTGTTCGGCGTGCCATCCAGGTCGCAGAGCTTCCTGTCCACTGCCCTCTGGTCGTTTGCGTCCAATCCACGGATCAGGAGAGCACGTTGGATCTCGCCTTCCACGTGCCCCTTGGCCAGCAGAACACCTTTGCCGCCGTACCGGGCTTTATCGCCGTCGCGAAGTTCGACAGCTTCTCGCTTGCCGGTAGATGCGCCGGAAGGAACCTTCGCCGTCGCCTTCACGCCGTTGGCTAGGATTACTGTTACGGACAGCGTGGGATTGCCACGTGAGTCTAGAATTTCGAGGGCTTCAAGTTTCGCGATTTCTGACATAACGATTACGCTTTCTCGACCGCTAGCGGTCATTAGTTAAGACTTCGATAAGTTCCAGTTCCGCGCGGCGATAAGAATCGACTGAACTCGTATCACCTCGTTGCTCCAATCAATGCACGATCATCACCGGGCAATGTGCATATTTCAGTACGCGCTCCGTGTTCGAGCCCAGCATCCAGCGATGAAGTATGGTGTGGCTGCGCTTGCCCATGACGATAAGGCTGGCCTGGATGGTCTCCGCCCGGTGGATGATCTGCTCCGCAGGATGCCCCACGACGATGTCCGTTTCCAGATCAATCTCCTTTTGCCTGGCCTGCTCGCGGATTGGGGCAAAGCTGCGCTCATAGCGTTCGCGTGAGTCTTCGAGGACCGCATTGAACTCCGCGATCTCGGCAAGCTCTGGCGGATGGACCACCGCAAGGACCAATAGCTTGGCTTTCATATCTCCCGCAATCGAAAGGGCGACATTCACGGCGTGCTCCGAATGCGGAGACGCATCATAGGCAACCAGAATTCTTTGAATTCCAACAAAAACCGGGCTTCCCATAGTGACTTCCTATACCTCTTCTGCGGCAGTGGGCCGCTGAATCGCCTGCTCCGACCTCTTGCTCTTCGATTCATGTGGAAGAAGATGCCGGGGCAGGAAGAACGTGTTCGCAATCATCGTCGGGATCACCGCGCTCCCAATGACCGTGCCCACAATGTAGGAGTACTGGGTCTGCGTGATGATCTGGTGATTGAGGCCAAAGAGCGCGGAGATAGTGCCGAACGTCAGGCCGGTCGACATCATCAGCGTGTAGTAAGCGCCGGAGGAACCTTCGTAGCGGTGCGCCAGGACCGCCGGATAAACAGAGATGGCCTTCGTCGCCGACTTTGCCGCGAACAGGATGAGCAATGTGGCGGGCGCTGCAATCAATGCAGGGACCGAGACAAACGATCCAGCGCGGATAAAGTAGAACGGCGTCAGCAGTCCAAATGTCAGCGTTCGCAGACGCCGGATGAGTGAGTGGTCCTTCCCCACCGTCCCTGCCAACACCATGCCGATCATGTATGCGGGCAGCACCGCTTCGCTTCCGGACCAGACAGCCAACCCGCCCATCGCGAACAGGAGAAACAGGATGTACTTAGCCTCAAGTTCGGAGACCCGTCCGCCGTACTTGCGGAAGAACCACGGCGTAAGAAAGGGCAGGAGTGCGAAGACCGCGATGGAGACCACCACGAAGATCAGCGTCTTGATGGTGAACGGCGAGAAGATCATGCCAAGTGCGATCACGGTGCCGAGGTCGTTGATAAAACATGCGGCCAGGATCGACTTGCCGTACTCGGTGACGTTGAAGCCAAGCTCCAGCATCACTGCATACACCACGGCCACGGAGGTCGTCGACAGCGCAACCCCGCACAGCCAACTCGCCATGACGCCCCAGTGCAGCACATAATGCGCGATCGCGGTGCACCCGAGAAATGGCCCGAAAAATCCCGCCAGGCCAATAATCGACGCTTCTTTCCACTTCGTCTTGAAGATGACGGGATCGAGTTCTGCCCCGGCGAGAAACGTAAGGACGATCGCGCCGGTCCCAGCCAGAAAGGTAATCCACTGCGTGTTGCCAAGCAGCCCACCCCGCGCCATGAACGCTCCGATGACCAGTTGGGCCACCGTGCCCACGACAATTTCTGAGAGCGCCGTTGATATCCTGAACCAGATGGCCAGCAGTGTCGCCGCCAGCGCCAGCCCAACCCATAGAGCAGACAAAGCCCAGGTGTTCGTCATGAACACAAACTCCTAAATTGTCATTCAGGGAACCGGCCGGGACACAACTCCGCAACAGGATTTCCCTGTCAGGAGTCATCATCTGTCCGGCCTATTGGATGGACAGCGGTTAAAGGTGAACTCCCTCACCGTAACCAACTATCTAGATTGCATACCCTGCAATGCCGAATGTCAAGGATTGTCTTGTCCGCCATTATCGACACGTCGACAGTTGGAGGGAGTTGGTTGGAGAAGACCTTGCTTTGCTGATCCGGTGCCAGGCTGACCGTCGATGGTGAACGAGTTGGAGGCGTGGTCGCCCAACCTGTGGAAGAGGCAGTCGGACTTCGGCGAGATGCCGGGGACACCTCAGTAACCAGCGTCCCCACGTCTCAGACCCAGAGCCTCCTGTTTCTCAACCCACAGGTTTTGGAACAGTGCTTTTGGGCTTTTTCGTTCTATTGTTTTCAT
>CAZAXI010000176.1:0-8874 GCA_964489045.1 uncultured Granulicella sp.
CGGATGAAGAATGGCCCATAGTGGCCGTAGTCCGCAGGCCACCAGTCCTGCGAGGCCGTCATCAAGGCATGCAGATCTTTGATCACGGCATCCAGGTCGAGACTCTTGAACTCCTCAGCGTAGTTGAACGTCTCGCCCATGGGATTGGACTGGGGCGAATGCTGGTGCAATATCTTCAAGTTCAGTTGATTCGGCCACCAGTCTGCGTTCGTTCGGGTTCCAGCTAATGTTGCATTGTGAGCGCTGCTCGAGAACGGGCACTTTGTTTCGTCTGACATGGTTCACCTCAAGAAATTCGTTCGCGGTTCATCCTAAGCCTTTTGGCCATCGGCGCAAACGCCAATCGCATTCACCGCATCCCGCTGCACCGGGAACCCCTCCCGGCAACCGGTTGCGCTTGGAGCTTGGATCAGTTCAGCCGTTCCCGCTCCGGCTTGCCGAACCGCGCATCCAGCGGCTTCCGCCCCGCGAAACCATCTTCCGTCGAATGCCAGTAGCCGATCTCTTTCTCGCCCAGCTTCCAGCACAGCAGCACGGTCTTGCCATCCATCACGCACGGAAAGTCCAGCAACCCCTGCTCCAGGTCCTTCACCTGCACGCCGATCTCGTCAATCTCGGCCAGCGTGTCCCGGGCCTCTTCCAGCGCCTTCTCGCGTTCGGTCCTGCGTTTCGCTGCCTGCGCCACATTCACGTGCATCCCGCCCGCCAGAAAAATCCTCTGCGCAAGCTGTTGCATCTCTAGCTCCAGCTCGCCGGTCCGAACTCCCGCCGCCTGCGCCTTGCGCAGCAACGCTTCCAGGACCGGCAACAGTGTCTGTGCTTCGCTCAACGTAAATATCTTGCTCAATTTCCTATCTCCAACATACGATCCAGAGCCACGCGCGCCCAGTGCTTCACCTCATTCTCTACCCGAATGCGGTTCACTACGCGCCCCTCCAACAAATTCTCCAGCGTCCATGCCAGGTGCTGCGGCGATATCCGGTACATCGTCGTGCACAGACAACCCGACTCATCCAGCGTAATCACACGCTTGCCCAGCGGCGCAAACCGCTTGGCCAGCCGGTTCACCAGGTGGATCTCCGTCCCCACCGCAAAGCTCGATCCCTCCGGCGCGCGCTCGATCAGGTCGATGATCCGCTCAGTCGAACCCAGCGCATCCGCCTTCTGGCACACCTCCCAGCGGCACTCTGGATGCACCACCACCTGCATGCCCGCCTCTTCGCGGCGCACGCGCTCCACATGCTCCGGCAAGAACCGCTGATGCACGCTGCAGTGCCCCTTCCACAGCACCACCTTCGCCGCGCGCAGCCGCTCAGGCGCCAATCCTCCGTTGATCCGGTACGGGTCCCACACCACCATCTCGTTCAGCGGAATCCCCATCGCAAATGCCGTATTGCGCCCCAGATGCTGGTCCGGCAAGAACAGAACCTTCCCCGCCCGCCGGAACGCCCACGCAAACGCCGCCCCCGCATTGGACGAGGTACACACCAGACCGCCCCGCTCGCCGCAGAACGCCTTGATGTTCGCGGCAGAGTTCATATACGTCAGTGGAAGAATCCCCTCGCCGGCCACCACGCCCGCGCGCTCCAGCGACTCCCAGCAGTCTTCCACTTGCCCGATCTCCGCCATGTCGGCCATCGAGCAGCCCGCGTTCAGGTCTGGCAGAACCACCTGCTGCCACGGCTGCGCCAGCACGTCTGCGGTCTCCGCCATAAAGTGCACGCCGCAGAACACCATGTACTCTGCGTGTGTCTCTGCGGCCACCTTGGAGAGTTTGTAGCTGTCGCCGGTATAGTCGGCAAACCGCACCACCTCGTCGCGCTGATAGTGGTGGCCCAGAATAACCGCTTTGGCGCCCAGCGCTTCCCGGGCCGCGGCGATCCGCGCGTCCATCGTATCGTCGGGCAGCGCCAGGTAGTTGTCGAGCAAGCAGATTTCTCCCGCAGTCGCTAGCGGGACTTCTTCCAGCAATAGTCCATTCACAGTATTCCGCCTTCAGTCTCGGCTGCGCACCGCGCGTCTGCTCGTCGCAGTCGCAGCATTCGCACCCAAAACGGGGATGTTGAAAGCATTCCTTACGCGGGCTGCAGCGGACTCACTGTGCCACTCGAGCTTCCGAGCCAGCACCCAATCCGCGGGGGTGTTGCCGCCCTCTTCGTGCTCGCGCGACCGTCAAGGTCGCGCTTCCTTGATTCTAGACGAATCTGTCCCCAAGAACGATGCATCACGCCGCCCGCGCATCGTTTCCTGCTCCAGCGAGCCGCATCGCAACCCATTTGTTTCCATCCCCACCCAAGCCGTATCATAGGGTCATCTATGCCGGGCTTTGAAGACAGCGCCGTAATCGTTCTGCTCGCACTGCTGCTCTTCGGGCCGAAGAAGTTGCCCGTCCTCGCGCGCCAGCTCGGCAAGCTGATGGGCGATTTCCGCCGCGCCAGCAACGAGTTCCGCTCGCAGATGGAGGAGGAACTCCGCATCTCCGAACAGGCCGACCGCCAGAAGCAGGTCGCCGCCATCGCAGCCGTCGCGCCGCCAACCCCGGCAATCGCTGCGCCGGTCGAGTCCGCGCCCGAAGAGAGCTACATGCAGGAGCCGCCGCCAGAGTCCTCCATCGCCTCCGCGGCCGAATCCGCGATGGATTACCCGCAGAACTATCCCGAGGATTCCCCGACCGAGGCCTCGCCCGCTGCACCTGCCGAACCGCCCCCGGCCTCAGTTCCTGAGCCGGTTCCCATCGCGACCTCCGGCGACCTCAGCATCCTGCCCCCATCCACCGGCCTGCCCGTCCCCAACTCGTCGCCGGCCAGCGCACCCGGCGCCGTTCCGGCCCATGAGTCCGAGCTAGAAACCGAGACGTTGCATGGATGATACCAACGCCATCGACCGGGCCCGCAAAGCCGTCTCCGAGCGCGCGGAACTCCCCGGCATGAGCCTGATGGAGCATCTCGAAGAGCTGCGCAAGCGCATCATCAACTCCCTGATGTACCTCGGCGGCGGCATGGTCCTCGGCTGGGTCTTCCGCACCCGCCTGATGAATTTCATTCGTCGCCCGCTGGACGACCTTCATCTCAGCCTTTCCTACCCGCATCCAACCGATCCACTCAATTACCAACTGAAGACGGCACTGGTGGCCGGTGTCATCGTGGCCAGCCCCTTTATCCTCTACCAGGTTTGGCTCTTCATCTCACCCGGCATGTACAAGAACGAAAAGAAGTACGTCTGGCCGTTCATGAGCGCCACTGTCGGACTCTTCCTCTGCGGCGCGTGGTTCGGCTATCACTACGTGCTTGAAAACGCTGTCAAGATCCTCGTCTTCGGATTCGGCAAAGGCTTCCAACCAGTTCTCATGATCGATGAGTGGACCAGCTTCTTCCTCTCCATCATCCTCGGCCTCGGCGTCTGCTTTGAACTGCCCATCCTCATATTTTTCCTCGCCCTCTTCGGCATCGTCGACGCCAAATTCCTGCTGCGCCACTTCCGCTACGCCATCCTCGCCATCTTCATCGTCGCCGCCATCATCTGCCCCATGCAGGACCCCTTCAGCATGTGCCTCTTCGCCAGCCCCATGCTCTTCCTCTACTTCTTCGGCGTAGCCATCGCCTGGTACGTTCATCCCAACCGGCGCAAGCGGAAGGAAGCACCAGCCGTATGACCCAGCCCACTCAACTTGTCATCCTGAGCGTAGCGAACGGGGTCCCCGGCCAGTTTGCTGGCTGGGGCAGGAAGAACCCCCATATTTCAAGAACGCCCGCCATTCTGAGCGCAGCTCAGAATCTCTGTAGTTGCCTCTCGCTGCTGCTGCTGCTTCTCCTCACGCTCCCCGCCAGGGCGCAGAAGCGCACTCCCGCCCCCGCGGTCAGCGGCCAGGCCATCTACGCCCTCACCCAGCAGTTCCTCGCCGTCGCACCCAAGCGCTTCAACGGCTCACCTGGCCACCTCGCCGCCGAGAACTTCATCAAGGAACACTTCAAGCTCGAAGCCGCCAAGGGCGACTTCATCACCGACGAGTTCACCACCAACACTCCGGTCGGCATGCAGACAATGCGCAACTACATCGTCCGCTATCCGGGTAAGAAGGACGGCGTCATTGTCCTCGCCTCTCACTACGAGACCAACTACCCGCTGAAGGACGTCAACTTCGTCGGCGCCAACGACGGAGCCTGCACCAGCGCCCTGCTTATCGCGCTCGGCCAGTACTTCCGCACCCACCCGCCCCAGGGTTACTCCATTTGGCTCGTCTTCGACGACGGCGAAGAGGCCGTCGCCAACCCTCCCTACAACCCCAATCAGTGGGCATCCAACAACGCGAACAACCTCTATGGCACGCGCCATCTCGCCGCCAAGTGGTATGCCGACGGTACTCTAAAGCGCGTCAAGGCCTTCATCGTCGCCGACATGATTGGCGACAAGGACCTCAACATCCTCGAAGAGATGGGCTCCACTCCCTGGCTCCGCGACGTCTTTCGCCAGGCCGCCGCCAACACCCACCACAGCGCGAACGTCTTCCAGTCCCAGAGCGAGGAGGAAGACGACCACCTCCCCTTCCTCAAGCGCGGCGTCCCCTCCCTCGATGTCGTCGATGTGGACTACGGCCCCCAAACCGCCGCCATGCCCGACGGCTACCACCACACCGCCCAGGACACCATCGACAAGATCAGCCCCCAATCCCTGCAAATCTCCGCCGACCTCTTCCTCGAAACCATCCGCCTCATCAACGCCACCCACTAGATCAGGTGCCCCATGATCGTTGAGGCGCAGCCGAAGCTATCGTGGGGTTATTCACTTCCTCGTCCGGCCCGAATCTCCGGCCGCAACTCGCGATAGCATCATAACGTGTACCACGCCCCACTCAGCTACTGGATCGGCTTCCATCTCGCCCTTCTGCTCCTGCTCACCATGGAGTTCGTCTACGCTCGCCGCCAGAAGCGGCTGGGGCGCAATCCGCTCCACACCGCCATCGCCTGCACCGCCCTCTGGATCGCCGTAGCCCTCGCCTTCGCCGTCTTCCTGCACCAATCGCTCGGGGCAACCAGCTCTGTCCAGTACCTCGCCGGCTATGTGCTCGAAGAGTCGATGTCCGTCGACAACCTCTTCGTCTTCCTTCTCCTCTTCCGCCTCTTCCAGATCGACCGTGCCCACCAGCCCAAGGTCCTCTTCTGGGGAGTCGCCGGCGCCATGCTGATGCGCGGCCTCTTCATCGCCGGTGGCATCGCCCTGCTCAACCGCGTCCAGGCGATAAACTACGTCTTCGCCCTCATCATCCTCATTGCAGCCGTCCGCCTGCTCGTTCCTTCCGCCCCAAACCATCCCGCCACCACACCTCGCTGGATCGCCCTGCTGAAACGCTTTCATCCCGTCAGCCCTCGCCAGGACCACTTCATCGTGATGGAAAACGGCCGCCCCACAGCAACCATGCTGCTCCTCGCCCTCATCGCCATCGAACTCACTGACATCGTCTTTGCGCTCGACTCCATCCCCGCCGTCCTCTCCATTACCCGCCAGCCGTTTCTCGCCTACACCTCCAACATCATGGCCGTCATGGGATTGCGCTCGCTCTACTTCCTGATCATCGGCATGCTCACCCGGCTGCGCTTTCTCCACTACGGACTGGCCGCGGTCCTCGCCTTCGCCGCGGTCAAGATGCTCGCCTCGCACTGGGTCGAGATCAGCCCCGTCCTGTCGCTCGTCGTCATTCTCGCCCTCCTGGCAATCACCATCAGCGCCTCCCTTTGGGCGCCAGGCAACCGAACCAGTTGACTCGTGCGCTGGTGGAAGCGCTTTGCCATCCATGGTGGGAAGGTGGGAAAACTTTTTCTCAGAAATATGGCCTGGGCTGACCCCGGCTCGGGAGCGAAGACGCCCTGCCAGGCGGGAGGACCTCCAGCCGATCCCCGCAAGTGCCCTGAATCCATGCGCTTCTACCGATTGCGCCAATCTGTTGCACTTTGGCACTCCCATTGCTAAGTACCGGGCATAGACGAGGTTCGTCGCACGCACGCGAACCATGCTCGGAGGCCCCCATGTATCTCTTTTTCGCCACGCCGGCTCTGTCCTTGATTGCCATCCTCGTTATTTCGCTCTACAGTGAGTTCGCCACCAGCGCCAACCTCTAACACCATTTTCCGTCGATCCTCGATCACCCGAAGGAGGCTCCATGACTGTTTATCACTACGCTCCCTTCCCGGTTGCGCCTGCGCTTACATTCGCAGCGGCGCTCGCCGTGACGTTGCTCGGCCACCTCACATCCAAGGCAGTACGAAAGATGGCTAGAGCCAGAGCCATGGCCCGGAGTCAAAGCGCGGTCCGAATGGGCTATCGCGAGCGGCGACGCTACTAAGACGCCTCACTGGATGACGAACCGCAACTCGCCGTCGCGCACAACCGAGTGCTGCGCCACGCCGGTCCGCGCCGGGAAATCCACCCGGTAGTGCGCACCCCGGCTCTCTTCCCGACCCAGCGCCGCCTGCACCATCACCTCGGCCACCACCTGCAGATTCCGCGCCTCCAGTGCCCTTCGCGTCAGTTTGCCCGGCCCCATCGTTCGGAAACCCAACTCCCGCATCGCCTTCAGACGCTCCTGCGCACGCCGCAACCCATCCCCATCCCGCAGCAGCCCCGCATCCCGCCACATCAACCCCTGCAACTCCGCGATCCAGGCGTCGACCTCCAAATCCTCCGCCGCAGCCGCAGTAGTCTCAGCTTCTCCACCTCGAACCTCGGACCACGAACCTGGAACCTCCCTCATCGCCTCCGCCGCCAGCGCCCCAAACACCAGCCCCTCCAGCAGCGAGTTGCTTGCCAGCCGGTTCGCTCCATGCACCCCTGTGCACGCGGCCTCACCCGCCGCAAACAGCCCCGGCAGCGACGTCCTCCCATGCACGTCCGCCCGGACCCCGCCCATCAGGTAGTGCGCAGCCGGCCGCACCGGAATCAGGTCCCGCGCCAGTTCCAGCCCGTACCCCGCAAGAAACGCCGATATCCCCGGGAACCGAGCTTTCAAGTCCATCGTCGCGCCAACCGCGCGCATGTCCAGATACACCGCCCCATCTAGCCCCTCACGCGTAATCGCCCGCGCCACCACATCCCGCGGTGCCAGTTCCAGCCGCGCATCGTACCGCTCCATAAACCGCTCACCCCGCGCATTCACCAGCCACGCACCCTCGCCTCTCAAAGCCTCGCTCATCAGGAACCGAGGCGCGCCCTCCATCGCAAACGCCGTCGGATGAAACTGCATGAACTCCATGTCCATCAGCTCCGCTCCGGCGCGATACGCCATCGCAATCCCATCCCCGGTTGCCACCGCGGGATTGGTCGTTTCGCTGTAGACCTGGCCTGCACCGCCGCTCGCCAGCAATACTGCCCGCGCCCGCACCTCCAGCAGCCTTCCGTCCGCATCCAACAGCGTCGCGCCCACCACCCGCTCCGCGTCAGAATCAACCACCAGGTCCACGGTCGTCGCCCACTCCATCAGTTCCACACGCGCCAGCCCGCGCACATGCCGCAGCAAGGACACCGCAATCTCCCACCCCGTCGCATCTCCATGCGCGTGCAGAATCCGCGGCAGGCTGTGCGCGCCCTCCCTTGTCTTCATCAGTTCACCGGCCCGCATCCGCTCGCCCTGCCCGTGTCGATCGAACTCCGTACCCCACTCCAGTAGCTCCTCCACGCGCCTCGGCCCCTGCTCCACCAGCACCGTCGCCGCCCGCTCGTTCACCAGTCCATCGCCGGCCGCAATCGTGTCCGCCAGGTGCAGCGCCACATCCTCGTCGCCGCCCATTGCGACGGCAATCCCGCCCTGCGCATACGCGGTGTTCGATTCCGCCAGGCCCTCCTTGGTCACCACCAGAACGCTGCCCGCTTCCGCCAGCCCTGCCGCCGCGCGCAACCCCGCGATCCCACCACCCACCACCATAAAATCCACCGCGCGCATCCTTCAAGGCTAGCACCACAAGCCTTCGCATTTGTCTTTCCTGACAACTGAGAACTGACAACTGACAACTCCTCTGCGATACCATCGAATCACCGTGTCTTCCATCCGCGTCACCACTCCGCAAGCCGCTTACGACGTCACCATCGCCCCCGGCCTCCTTCGCACTCTCTACCCCCGCCTGCGCAAGCTCAACGCCGCCAAGCCCCCCAAGGCCTTCGTCATCACCTCGCCCGACATCTGGGCCCTCTGGCACCATCGCTTCCTCGCCAGCTTCCCAGCCAACGCTCAGCCGCCCGTCCTCTTCCTCCCTTCCGGCGAGCGCTACAAGCGCCTCGCCACGGTCGAGTCCATCGCCGAGCAGCTCGTCCTCGCCAGCGCCGACCGCGACGGGATACTGCTCGCCTTTGGAGGGGGTGTGATCGGCGACGTAACCGGTTTCCTCGCCGCCATCTACATGCGCGGCATCCGCTACGTCGGCATCCCCACCACCATCCTCGCCCAGGTCGACTCTTCGCTCGGCGGCAAAACCGGCGTCAACCTCGCTGCCGGGAAGAACCTCATCGGCAGCTTCCACCACCCCCTCGCCGTCTTCTCCGACATCGACACCCTCCGCACCCTGCCCGCAGCCGAGCTCCGCGCCGGCCTTCAGGAAGCCATTAAGGCTGGCATCATCTACGACGCGAAGTTATTCCGCTATCTAGAACAAAATGAAGTTGAAGTCCTCGCATCAGACCCCGTCTCTCTGGCCCATGTCATCGCCGCCAGCGTCCGCGTCAAAGCCGATGTCGTCAGCAAGGACGAAAAAGAATCCGGCCTGCGCATGGTCCTCAACTTTGGCCACACCATCGGTCACGCCATCGAGGCCGCAACCCACTACCGCAAACTCCTCCACGGCGAAGCCGTCGCCTGGGGCTCGATAGCCGCCCTCCACGTCTCGCTCAACC
>CAZAXI010000177.1:0-8851 GCA_964489045.1 uncultured Granulicella sp.
CTGTAAAGAATCCAGAGGCACCACGTCGCCTGGTTGTGCAGGTTCAGCCCGGAAATTTGCACGTCTTTCACGTTCTTGATCGCCATCAGACGGGGGCGACCCCGTTCCTGGCGTGGAGCAGTCGGCGGCGCAGCGGAAGGCGGAGGCGGAGACGCAGCCGGAGCGACTGCCGCTGTAACCACGCCTCCGGCAGCGGGCGCCGGAGGTCGGCGGTTCTGCTGTACCCAGTCTTCCCCAGATCCATCGATGGTGCCCTCGCCGGAGATGGTGAGCCCAGTGACGCCGTCCGCATTGACGAGCGCCGAGGTGCCGCCACCCCGAAGGCCGCCGGGCAGCTCGGGAATCTCGGGGTAGTCGTCAAGATTGGTGGTTCCCTTCAGCACGCCGTCCTTCTCCACCAGCAGGTTGACGCCCTGCTTCAGGAAGATCGAGCCGCTGAGGAAGGTGCCCCTGGGAACGACCAGCGTTCCACCATTCTTGTTTTCGGCGCACTTGTCGATGGCAGACTGGATGGGCTTGGTGTTCACCGTCTTGCCGTCGCCGACCGCGCCCGAGTCGGTGATGAGGCAGCGGCGGGCCCGCTTCGGTAGATTGGGAGCGTAGGTCGGGGAGCCCTTGACGGTCATCTGCGGAACTACCTCAGCCTCGGCCTCGGCCGTGGCCATGGGCGCCATCAGTGGAGTGGGGCGGCTCGCAGGGGTCGCAGAGGGTGGCGTGGCGGCTGTTGGAGTCTGCGCGGCAAGTGGAATGGTCAGCAGCAGGAGGGCGGCGGCCAGGAGGTGTCGGTTCATAGTTCGAGAGCATAACGCACGGACACGACGTCTGTGAAACATCGCCCGGTGGCGCGTTATGGACTCCTGAAAAGACATCATTCTTTGAGACAGTTGTCATGACATCCGGTGCAGCGGCGCAGTCGGCCGCGCTTGTGCTGTCAATGTTGGAGCCAGTCCCACAGGCGATTACGTTAGCAAGCGCGAAGCGGTGCTGCATGTGATGGCGGCAGCGTCTTTTCTCGTGTTCTTTCAGGCGTATCTTGTGGCCCCGCTCATATCCACTCTGCGGCCTTTATGTGTCTTGACTTTGCTGCGCGCGATCACGGCGCGTTAGGCCGGCTCGATGCGCAGCGTCCAGGCGTGGTCACAGGGGCGGTTGGAGGTCTGCTGGAGCGATTCAGGGATGGTGAAGGTGGTGCCGCGGGCTGCGTCGAAGGTCCAGGGGATGGGTCCGGATGAGCCGAGCAGAGTCACGCGCGAGCCTTCCCTCGGCCGCACATTGGTGAGCGTAATCTCGCGACCGGGCCACTGGGTGAGGATGGCGTAGGCGAAGCGGCGGTCCTTCGTCCGGGTGTAACGGATGTGGTCGCCTTCGGACCAGAGCGTACCTTCGCGCGCGCGGGTGGCGTAGATGGCTTCGCCGTTGACGCGCAGCCAGGCGCCGGTCTCCTTCATCTGGCGGATGGCCTCGGGATGGAAGTCGCCCTGCGCGCTGGGACCGACGCCGATCATCAGGCCGCCGCCCTTGGCGACGGTGTCGGCGAGGCTGGCTACGATCCACTGCGTACCCTTGTACTTGGCCGCGTCGGGCTCGTAGGAGAAGTCGGTGCCGAGCGGGTCGATGGTGAACCACGGCATGCGCGAGGTGCGGGCCGTGCCGGGGATGACGCGCTCGGGGGTGTCGTAGTCGCCGTAGATGCCGATGCCGCGGTTGCGCAGCATGACGTTGGGCTGCAGCGCACGCATTTTCAGGACGGTTTTGCGCATCTCCGGCCACACGCGCGGGCCGAACCACACGTCGAGACAAAGCATGTCGATGGTGCCGTAGTTGGTGAGGAGTTCGACGAGCTGGGTGCGATGGCGCGCCATCATGCGGGCGACTTCGGCGTCGGTGGGGTCGGGGACGATGACGGCGTGGTCGCCGAGCTTTTGCTGGGTGAGCTGTAGGTCGCGCGCGGTCTTCCAGGTGGCGCCCGATGGAATCTGGAACGGATGCGCGGCATAGGGGCGGAAGTCGGCGTCGTACCAGTCGGGGTGGGAGAAGTAGAGGTCGATCTTGATGTCGCGTTTGTGGGCGGCGTCGGTCAGCTCCTTCACCACGTCGCGGCGAAACGGCGTCTCCATGATGGAGTAGGCGAGGTCGCAGGACTCGATGCGCGGGCCTCCGGGGGCGGTCCAGTTAGCGCGGCTGCGCACGCGGGTTTTGGTATCGAACATGGAGAAGCCTTCGTGGTGTTTGGAGGTGAAGGCAAACATCTTCATGCCGGCCTGCTGGAAGGTGTCCATCCATTGATTGGCGTCGAAGGCGGTGGGGTCCCAGGTTTTGTAGAGCGACATGTACTGCTGGCGGTCCGTGAAGGACATGGGCAGGTAGGGCCACGACTCCGCGCCGCGATGCCAGATGGAGTAGATGCCCCAGTGGATGCGCACGCCGAACTTCATGTCCTGGAAGGCCTCGTAGGCGGCCGGGGAGGCGTAACTGTATTCGGGTACGGGGGTGGTTTCGATGTAGGGGGTGGTGGCGTCGGGAGCGGGAGGCTTGGGTGTCTGGCTGGATGCGCGCCGGGGCAGGGCGGAGGTGGCTGCGAGGGCTGCGGTTGCAGCGACGAATTCTCTACGATTCATGGGACTCTCCCGCGCGGTTGTTGGAGGTGCTGACGAATCGGGAGAAGTGTAGACCAGCGAGAGCTTGGCTGAACAGGGGCGATGGGGAAATCGCGGGCGGGCTAGCTGGCGGGGGTGACGTCGTCGGACCTATGCGCGTTGCCGAGTTCTCGCGTCAGGATGAGAAGGACTCCGGCGATCCAGACGTAACGGCCGGTGAAATGGACGAACTGGATCAGGTAGAGAGCGATAAAGGTTGCCGCAATGCATAGGAGCAGTGTGACCGCCAAGCCATTCATCACGACGCCTCGCGATTGAGGGAGCTAGCGCCATCGAAACAACTTCTGTTATTGAGCCGCCGACAATGGGAATAGCGGCAAGGGCAGCTCTGCTCACCCCGAGAGCAGCGTCAGCTCCATTCGGCTCGGGATAGCGCTCGGACCTGGTAGATAAAAGTTTTGTGGCCTCGTCAGCCATGGCTCTGCCCCTTGAAGCTACTTGCTTCAATAATAGGTTCAGGTCCGATTTTCCGAACAGTCCCGCGAAATCGGCTTGGCGACTGGAATCTCACGATCAAGCTGGGGTTGAGGATGGCTGGCGCAATCGGCGTATGAGGATCGATCCTCGAAAAGAAGCATAGCTTGCCGTCAGAATTTACCTTCCGCTGCATCGAATTCTACGATTTTGGTAGCTTCCAAATTCAATGGCGATATGAACGAACTAGAGAAAACCTACATACCGCATCTCTGCCCACATTTTGAACGTAGGTGTACGCTTCAATCAAGGGTAACAAGTGAACTGGTACTACGGATCGGGCAGTGCACAAGCCCAATGACTGTGCCATGGTCATCCAGATCGATTGACCGAATAGCCCGTCAGCCGGGCTCGTCTGTTCCGGTCGAGATCGCCTCATGACCTGCAAATCCAGATTCAAACCAGGAAACAAAAAACGGAGAACCAAACATGTCATCCAAATATCGTTTAGCGTCTTTTGCGATTTCGGCCCTGTGCGTCTTGTTCATGACGGTAAATCTGCAAGCGTCGGCGGTTGAAAACAAGCCGCCGGTCATCGTTAACCTCAAAGACATTCCCCACTTGGAGAAGCGCGATGGGATGACCAAGCTGATTGTGGATGGCCATCCCTTCATCTGCATTGCGGGCGAACTATCCAATACCGCCTCGTCCGACCGCGAAGCCACCAAGGCCACCATCGCGCGCCTGGCGCAGGCCAATTTCAACACCATCCTTACGGTCGTTTCCTGGGACCTGGTTGAACCCGAAGAAGGCAAGTTCGACTTCTCGATGATCGACTATCAGATTGAGGCCGCCCGCGCCAACAACGTGCGCCTCGTCTTCCTCTGGATGGCCAGTTGGAAGAACGGCCTGTCGCACTTTCCGCCTCTATGGGTCAAGGCCAACCAGGATCGTTTCCCACGCGTGGTCAATGGCCAGGGCAAGACTCTTGAGATCCTCTCCACGCTGAGCGAAAACAATCGTAATGCCGACGCCAGGGCCTTCGCTGCCGTCATGCGACACATTCGCGAGGTGGACAAGACCCATACGGTCATCGCAATTCAGGTCGAAAATGAAGTCGGCACCATGGGTACCACCCGAGACTTCGGCCCTGCTGCCAATGCCGCCTTTGCCAGCCCGGTCCCCAAGGAACTGACCGACTATCTCCAGAAGAACAAGGACCACCTGCTGCCGGAGATGAAGAAGATTTGGGACGCAGCAGGCGACCGGACCGCAGGCACCTGGGAGGAGGTCTTCGGCAAGAACGTTCAGCGTCCGGCGGACGATCCACCAGTGCCCAACAGCCCCAATCGTTCCAGGCGTCCGGCCGGCGCCGAGCTTTTCAACCACACGGATGAGATTTTTATGGCCTGGAACTACTCCCGCTACATCGGCTATGTGGCGGCGCAGGGCAAGATGGAATATCCCATCCCCATGTATGTCAACACCTGGCTGGTGCAGCCCAACGACATCGGCGCCGGCGACTACCCCAGCGGGGGACCCGAGCCGCTGGTGCATGACATCTGGCGCGCCGGCGGGCCTGCGATCGACATCCTGGCGCCTGACATCTACCTGCCGGATTACGCCGGAATCATCAAGACCTACTCACGCAGCGGCAACCCCGCCTGGAATCCCGAAACCGGACTGAACGCCAACAACGCCTGGATGGGCTTCTCGCAACTCAAACTCCTCTGCTTCTCCCCCTTCGGCGTAGACGGCAGCCGGAACGTAACCTCTGACGACTCGTTTGTGAGGTCGTACGGCTTCCTCAACTCCATCTCCGGCGCGATTGCCGAAGCGCAAGGCAAGCCGGACGCAATCAAACTGATCGAACTGGAACCGGGGCAGAATCCCGGGAAGGTTACGATGGGACGCTATATCTTCGATTTCACCCCTGTGTCAGGAACTCGTGGCGGCGCAGCAGCAGGTGAAATTGTTGCCGCTGCAGCACCCGCGACGATGCCTGGTACCCAGGTTGCGCCTCAGGCAGGAGCACGTGGCGGTAGTGTTGGCCTGTCCTTCCTCGACAAGCCTTTCGTGTTGATAGTCAACACCGCCCCGGGTGAGTATTACTTCGCGACCAACGCCTCCTTCCCGTTCGTTGTTTCGCCAAACAACATCCCCAACGCCAGGGTCGCTGCGCCCGCTATCATGGAGCGCGGCGCATTCAAGAACGGCATCTGGGTCATGCAACGCCGCGTCAACGGTGACGATATCATGGGCCGCGGTTACGACGTCTCCGCCGCAGCCAACAGCAACCAGCCTGGCTCGCAGATACCGCTGGGCACCCGGGGCAGAGGCGGCCGTGGCGCGGGCGACACCACGCCCCAGCCGCCGTCCGTTATGCGCGTTATGTTCTATCAATATCGCTAAGTCAGAGAGGAGAACAATCTCGGCAAGTCGATTTTTGCTGTCGGCTCTCAGGCCCTCACTGCCGCCTCTAGCCGCGTCAAGTCGCGTCCTCTGATCGTTCAGAGGGGTCTTACCCGGATTCACCAATCTTTGCCGCAGCTATTTCCTATCCTGAAGTCCTTGAACGAGGACGGTTTGCTTGCGAGGTGTGGAATCCGACTGATAGCATCGGCGCTCGCAGAGAAAGAGGGCCCAGCGATGAAGAGAATGGCAATCCTTTGCCCCGCACTGGCACTATGCACCGTCGTGGCTTCGGCGCAGATTGCGACGACCTCCGCCAAGAGCTACGCCCACCCGATCCACCGATCCAAGCGCTATGTGATCACGGACTTCGGAGCGGTCGGCGACGGCAAGACATTGAACACCAAGGCCATTCAGGCAGCCATCGACAAATGTGCCTCGACCAAGAAAGGCGGCGTCCTCGTGGTCCCCAAGGGCACGTTTCTCAGCGGCGCCATCTTTCTGAAGCAGGGCGTGAACCTGCTGTTGGAGAAGGACGGCGTGCTGAAAGGAACGACGAACCCCGATGATTACCCGCAGGTGCAGACGCGCTGGGAGGGAACGGAGGAGATGTGGACCTCAGCCTTCGTTAACGCCTTTGACGTCACCGGCCTCATCATCTCCGGCGAGGGGACCATCGATGGATCGGGCGAAGACTGGTTGCAGAGCCGCCGGCCGCCGGCGTCCGCAGCGGGAGGCGCGGCTGCAGCGGCACTCGCCCCGGCTGCGCCTCTGCCCCCTTCAGCGCTGACGACCGGCCCGCGACAGCAACGGGGCCGCCCCCGTCTGGTCGCCATTCAGAACGCCAAGGACGTGCTCATTACCGGAGTGAACCTGCACAACCAAGCGGTGTGGTGCCTGTTCATCCTTTACAGCCAGAACGTTGAGGTCGACGGGATTAAGATCACCGCGGAGCACAACATCCCCAGCGCCGACGGCATGGACATCGACTCATCCAGGCATGTGCATGTCAATCGCGTCTTCATCGACACCAACGACGATTGCATCTCCATCAAGTCCGGCAAGGACGCCGACGGCCTGCGCGTCAACCGTCCGGCGGAAGACATTCTGGTAGAGAACTCGCACTTTGGCAATGGAGGGTCCGGTGTGGACATGGGCAGCGAGACCTCCGGCGGCATCCGCAACGTGGTTGTGCAGAACAGCGTGATGGACTCGGGCAACTCGTCGCCCATCCGCTTCAAAACAACGCCCAGCCGTGGCGGAGTGCTGGAGAACATCACCTACCGCAACCTCACGATGCACGGAGTCAGGCAGGCAATCGATATGGAGATGGATTGGAAGAATCGCGCGATGTTGCGGCAGCCTGTGCCTCCGCCGGCCAATCCGTTGCCTGTCTTCCGCCACGTCAAGATCATCAACGTGTCGGGCGACGCGCAGTCGGTCGGTGTCATGGAAGGTCTTGCGGCCAGCCCCATCCAGGACATCACCTTTCAGAACTGCAAGATCAGCTCAAACAAGGGCCTCGTGATCTCCCACGCGCGCAATCTGGACCTGACCGGATTGACGCTCGAGGTGAAGCAGGGCGAGGCCATTACCAAAATCGATGTGCATTAGGGTTGCTTGACGAAGTGGCAGGCAAAACGCGGGCACTATCGGGAGATACGCTCTCAGAGCGGGTGGCTGAAGACCGGAAGTTCGACTAATAGGCTTGAGTAGCTTACCGCGAAAAAAGAGATCGCCCAAAGATCGGCGATGTGAAATTGACATTCCGTTTTGTGGGTTGCTAAGGTGCTACCTGCCAGCGCACAGCCAGTGTGGGATCTGGGTAACATATCTGGGGATGAGGAGCGGCCATGACCAAGTTCTTCAGAATATTGTGGCCATCGTGGAAGACCTTAGCCTTCTTGCTTGCGGGGGTCGGTTGGGCGCACGCGGCGACTCTGCCGCAATTGCGCGTCTCCGACAATGGCCGGTATCTGGTCAGGGAAGATGGATCGCCCTTTCTTTACCTCGGGGACACTGCCTGGTCGATGCTGAACTGGACCCGGGAAGACGTGGACACCTATTTGCAGGACCGTGCGCAAAAGGGCTTCTCTGTGATTCAAATCAGCGTGTCGGGATTCAGCGCGCTCACGGTTCCAAATGCATATGGTCAGACTATGTTCATCGACCAGGACCCAAGCCGGCCGAACGACGCTTACTTCCAGGAGCTCGACTATGTAGCGAATAAGGCGGAGTCGCTCGGGCTCTACCTTGCGCTGGTTCCACTGTGGGCGAATAACTACGAGAGGCCGCGTCACCTGGAAAGCTTCGTTGATGATCCGTACCCCGATGTGCTGACCCCATCGACCGCATTTGGCTATGGAAAGTTCCTTGGAGCGCGCTATCGGGACAAGCCTGTGATCTGGATTCTCGGCGGCGACTGGTTCTATACGGGATATGAAGACGTCTACCGATCGATGGCAGCCGGTCTGACCGAAGGTGAAAGCGGGGTCCCGCACCTGATGACGTTCCATCAGAAACCGCAGACGCCGCTGGTCCAGGCGCCCTGGCTCAGTTTTCAGATGATACAAACCAGCCACACGATCTGGAACCGCGCATACGATCTAATCGCCAAGGATTGGGACAGCGTGCCTACGAGGCCGGTGGTGATGGGTGAGGGAGGCTATGAAGGAATCGCAGATCATACGATGGAGGTTGTGCACGCGATCGATGATGCGGACGTGAGGAGGATTGCTTATACCTCAATATTTGCGGGTGCAGCCGGATACACCTACGGTGCGCAGGGTGTCTGGAACCATAACGGCCCCAGCCCCGCGAATCGCCCCAGCACCACTCAGGCACCCAATGCGCCGGGAAGATGGGGCACTTCGCCTCCGTGGACCGAGGGTCTGCAACTGCCAGGCAGCACTCAACTGCGGTATCTGCGGGAGCTGCTTGAATCGCGGCCCATGCTGGAAAGGATTCCGGACCAATGGTTGATCGCCGAGGACCAGTTGAGCACGGTCAATCGTATCCAGGCCACTCGAGCGGCGGATGGGAGTTATGCATTTATCTACATGGCTTCGGGCATGAAGCTGAGGGTCAACCTGATCCATCACGGGGATGCGTTTCCCTTCTACCACAAACTGTCGGGCGATACGATCCGGGCGTATTGGTATGATCCCCGCCACGGAACCTCGAGCCTGATCGGCGAATTCAAGAAGGCTGAATACCAGGATTTCACGCCGCCGTCGACCGGACAGGGTAACGACTGGGTGCTGGTGCTCGACGATGCCTCAAAGAACTACCCTCCGCCCGGAAAGATGATCCAAGCTCCACAGTGAGGACTCTGGCGTGAGCATTGTAGCCGTGCTCTACGCGATCAT
>CAZAXI010000178.1:0-8831 GCA_964489045.1 uncultured Granulicella sp.
CGCGCCCAGCCTCTTCGCAATCTCAGCGGAATGTCCGCCCAGCCCGACCGTCGTATCAGCCACCACGCCGCCGGGCCGCACATTGAGGTACTCCAAAACTTCGTCTAAAAGAACCGGCACATGTTGCGGTTTATTCATTTCCCGCCTCTGTGCTGCCCCTGGGGGCCCTCAATTCATCTCACCTGGCAAACCACGCCAGCACCATCCAGGCCCGTAATGCCAACTCGCGCGCAATCGCAAACAACATTGCGTCACCCTTTCAGCGCCTTCGTCTTCTCCGCCAGGATGGTCTGCTTGTCGCGCGTCATCTCAACCTTTCCGCCGGCCCCCTTGTTCTCTGCCTGGAACCGTTCCTTGCTGGTTACATCGAGGTACGTCAGCATTCCCAACACATTCACATCGCTAGTCAGTCCCGCCTCCTGCCGCAACACTTGAGGCAGCAGCAGCCTGCCCTGCGAGTCCAGCTCCGTCACCTGTCCGTAGTAGCTGGTCACTTTCTGGAACAACTCGCGCGACTCATCCGTTGGCTCCAATTGCACGATCTTCGCTTCGATCGCCTCCCACTCCTTCATCGGATACAACCTGGCCGACTCGCCATCCATGCTCGTGATGTAGAACAGCGGCCCATACACCTCATCCACCCGGCGCTTGAACTCGACCGGCAGTTTTAGCCGGAACTTCTCGTCCACCCGCGTCTGGTGATTGCCTCGGAACATTCCAACCTCAGGGGCAGGAACCACACTTGCCAGCCCAAAAACCTCATTCGCGGGAGTAAAGTTGCCTCAGATGACTGATTCAATCCTCTTTACTCCACCGTATACCACTTTGTTCCACTTCGACATCCTGACCCAGGGAATCAGGGTTGGCAAGCCCTAAATTGGGAAGCCGGCGAAGTTTTCTGAGGACGAATGTGGAAAACTCTGCAGGAAGTGGTACCTAGCTAGATTACCCCTATATATAGTGTTTTGTCGGATGGTTCGGGGTCGAAGTCGACCTTGCCGCAGCCGGAAAGTTCTGATAGGCGAAATAAAAGCGAAAACAGCCCGCCCCAGCCGCGCCACTCAAGCCACAGTGGCCTGCCCCGCAGTCCGGTTGCGCCGCAGCCACCAAACCAGGTACGCGAGTACCATCAGATTCGTCACCAACAAGCCGACTCGCAGCCAGTCGAGGCGCCGGATGATCTCGTAGACTTCCCACGGTAGAAATGCCGTGGTCACACCGACTGTGAGGTACTCGGCCCACACCTTTTCCAGCACCAGCCCGACGCCTTCTGTCACCCTAAGCCCGGCATAGAAGAACGTAGCCACGCCAATCTGCTTCAGCCGGTGGGACGTAATGTCGTCCAGATGGTCCAGTACCCACGCAACCACTCGGCGATCGGGGTCGAAGCGCAACCGCTCCGCGAGCCGCGTAGCCGCGTCTCCCAGGTCGCGATGAATGAAGTGGATCGCACCCACGCCCACGAGAAAAAAGAAGACCGCTTCGACCAGCTTCAACAGGCCTATCATCAGCAAGCCGCTGTCATGGTGCTTGGCAATGTGACCGTGCTTCACGCCGGCCTTCTGCCGCCGCGCCGTGCCAGGCTCTTCCATCTTGACTTCACTTCCCATAGCTCTTGCTCACGACTCCTGATCCAGATGAGCTCTCTTAAGTTGACGAGGGTGGCGAGCGATTGTCAATGCACCATTCGGCGTCATCCATGTCATCGACTCCGTTCTGATGCCAAGCTAGAGCTTCCTCCCAGGTCTGCCCAGAAAGGCGTCTCATCTTGAGGCGCCTTGTTCTTCCTTTAGCGCCTACGGATTCAAGCTTCCGATCTTGGCCTCAATCGCCGGAGCGGACTTCAACTCCTGGGCCCGCTTCTCGACCGCTCGCATGACCCGCAGAAGGTTTCCGCCGTAGATCTTCTTGATGTCCGCGGCGCTATATCCCTTCTCCAGCAGCGCGCGCGTGAGCGCGGGAAACTTGTCGTAGCTGCCCAGGTCCGAGGGAACGCAGCCAACTCCGTCAAAGTCGGTTCCTATGCCAACGTGGTCGATGCCGCCGATCCTGACCGCGTGGTCAATCTGCGCGACCACATCCTGGAGCGTGGGCGGCGGAAGGGCTGCCGCCATCTCTGCGAACAGCGCCTTGCTCGCGGCATCGCGGACGGCGATGTCGGTGCTCTTCAGAGCTTCAGCGTACTTGGGGCGAAGTTTGGCCATAAGCGGACCGGACGCGTCGTCGTAACGTTGCGACAAGTAGCTGCAGTCGAAGTTAATCTGCATGGTCCCACCATTCTTCGCGATGGCGCGGATCATGTCATCGGTCATGTTGCGCGTGTTCGAGGAGATCGCGCGGCACGAGGAGTGCGACGCGATGATCGGCGCCGTGCTGGTGGCGATGGTAGCGTAAAACGTGGCGTCGGCGGTATGGGAGATGTCGACCATCATCCCGAGGCGGTTCATCTCCAGCACCACCTGCTTGCCGAAGGGCGTGAGCCCGTTGTGGTGAACGACCTTGGGATCGTCGATGTCGCCCTGCGAGTCGGCCCAGTTGTTGGTGTTGAAGTGAGTGAGCGTCATGTAGCGAATGCCCAGCGCGTAGTAGTCGCGCAGCAGGCGCAGGGAGTCCTCGATCGCGTGCCCGCCTTCGATACCCATCAGTGCCGCAATCTTGTGCTCCTTGTGTGCGCGCTCGATGTCCGCCGCCGTGGTTGCAAACACGAAGTCGCCTGGATGCGCGGCAACGATGTCGGTCTTCACCGTGTCGATCATCTGCAGGGTCCGGTTGGCGGAGTGATTACCGTTGACGTAGTCGGCGCTGACGTACACCGCAAAGAACTCCGCGCCCAGAAAGCCTTTCATGCGCGGGAGATCGGTCTGGCCGGAGGTGTTCGGGGTCGCGATGTCGTAACCGTCGACGGTCCTGGAGGGCACGTCGTCGTGCGTGTCGATCAGGATCGCGTCGCGCGTGATTCGGGCCACTTCGGCATCGGTCACCTTGTGAGGCGTCTGCGCAAAAGCTACGTTGGCGAGACAGAGGGCGGCTAGAGCGGCGATGGCAGCGAATCGAGGCATGAGTTCTCTCCCTGGTTTGCTTGGGCGGCCTATGCAGTCTAAAGCAAATTGGAATTCATTCCGCAGCGCGGCAGACTGCCACACCCTATCGCAGCGCCAGCCGCCGGCTCTCCATCGCCGCGAGGTACGGCCGCGCCTTCTCGAGCGCCGCCTCCGCGGTCAGCCCGTATTTCTCGCGCAAGGCCTCCACCTTGCCATGCTCGATGAACGAGTCCGGCCAGCCCACGCGCACCACCGGCACCGGCAGTTCCAACTCGCTCAGCGTCTCCAGCACCGCCGAGCCGAATCCACCCGCCAGCACATGGTCCTCCAGCGTGATCAGCAATCCGCAATTCCGCCCGTATTCGGCCACGCATGCGTGGTCGATCGGCTTGGCAAACCGCGGATTCACCACCGCGGCCGAGAGGCTCTCGCGTTCCAGCATCGCCGCCAGTCGCTTCGCCTCCGGCAGCATCGCGCCCAACCCAAAGATCGCTATGTCGTGGCCATCCTTCACCACCTCGGCCACGCCGATTGCCAGCTCCCGCGGCTGCTCCTTCACCTTCGCGCCCGGCCCCGTACCGCGCGGGTAGCGGATCGCAGACGGCCCATCGTGCAGCATCGCCGTGTACATCATGTCGGCCAACTCATCCTCGTCCTTCGGGACCATGTGGATGATGTTGGGCACGCCTCTCAGATAACTGATGTCGAACAGCCCGTGGTGCGTCGGCCCATCGTCGCCCGACAGGCTGCCGCGGTCCATGCAGAAGACCACCGGCAGGTTCTGCAGGCACACATCATGCACCACCTGGTCGAACGCGCGCTGCAGGAATGTTGAATAGATCGCGCAGAACGGCTTGAATCCCTTGGTCGCCATGCCCGCCGCGAAGATCACCGCGTGCTCCTCCGCAATCCCAACGTCGAAGTAGCGCTTGGGATGACGCGGCCGGAACAGGTCGAGCGCGGTGCCGTTCGGCATCGCCGCCGTAATCGCCACGATCTTGTCATTGCCGTCCGCCAGCTTCGCCAGCGTCTCGGCAAAGATCTCCGAATAGGTCTTCTGTCCGGTTGGCTTGGTCTCGCCCGTCTCCGGATCGTACGGCCCCAGCCCATGGAACTTCTTCTGCTTCTCCAGCGCCGGCTGGAAGCCGCGCCCCTTCTGCGTAATCGCGTGCAGCAAGACTGGCTTGTTCTGGAGCTTCAGAAACTTAAACGTTTCAATCAGCAGCGGCAGGTTGTGCCCATCCAGCGGTCCGTAGTAGCTCAGGCCGAACTCCTCGAACAACATGCCCGGCCCGATCAGTCCTTTGGCTGCCTCTTCCGCCTTGCGCGCCACGTGCCGGACCGCCTTACCGCCAAACCGCTCCAACAGTCCGGCCGCGCGATCGTGCAGTCCCGCGATCGTCGGATTGGTCACAATCTTGTGGAAGTACTCCGCAATCGCCCCCACGTTCTTGTCAATCGACCACGCATTGTCGTTCAGCACCACGATCAGCCGCCGGGTCTGCGCGGCAATGTTGTTCAGCGCCTCAAACGAGATGCCGTTGGTGAACGCCGCGTCCCCGCACAACGCCACAATGTGTTCCTTGCCGCCCGACATGTCCCGCGCCACGGCCATGCCCAGCGCTGCGCTCAGCGCCGTGCCTGCATGTCCCGCGCCGTAGCTGTCATGTTCGCTCTCCGTCCGCAGCATGAAGCCGTTCAATCCCCCCGGCTGCCGGATGGTCTCGAACCGGTCATTGCGGCCGGTCAGCATCTTGTGCACATACGCCTGGTGGCTCACGTCAAAGACAAAGCTGTCCCGCGGCGTGTCGAAGACGTAATGCATCGCCAGCGTCAGTTCCACCACGCCCAGGTTCGGGCCAATATGCCCGCCGGTCTTGGAAACGCCGAGGATCAGCCGCTCGCGAATCTCTTCGGCAAGCTGCGTTAGTTGCGGAATAGTCAGCCGCTTTACATCCGCCGGCGACTTGATCCCGGCCAGCAATTCTTCCATGCTCTCGCCTGTCTGGATTTCGTCGCTCCCATGCTCCTTCTGCGCACAGGGCCACATCCGTTGAGTATACCTGCCTGGGTGAAACCATATTCTCATTGTTGGACGCGTTGTTTCTGTTTGTTGGATGTGTTTGCGGCGCTCATTCTCTGCGCGAACCCAAATCCACCGCACACGTCCTCCATTTTCCGGAACTGAAGTACCATGTCGTTCCCCGAAAGTACCAGTGCCTCAAACAGATGCAAGCCCTACCATGGATCAGGTACGATGAACGGCACCTTGCCAAAAAGCGAAGTCACACGCGCGGATGCTCTGCGTCTCGAGGCCCTCGACCGCTATCAGATCCTCGACGCCGCGCCCGATCCAGCAATTGACGACCTCGCCGAACTTGCCGCCAGGATTTGCAGTACACCGGTCGCCGGAGTCTCCCTCGCCGCTGCCGATCGCATCTGCATCCCCGGCCGTTTCGGCATCCCCGAGATCGAGCTCCCGCTCGGCACTCTGCCCGTTGCCCCTGCGTTCAGCACCCAAAACGTCTACGAAATCCCCGATTCCCGCAACCATCCGGCCTTCGCTCCCGGAGGAATAGTCCTCTCCGGCCGCGCTTTCCGCTTCTATGCCGGCGCCCCACTGGTCACGCCCGCGGGAGTCCGCATCGGCGCGCTGTTCGTGTTAGACACGACCACGCGCAGGCTAACTCCATTCCAGATGCAGACCCTCACCGTGCTCAGCCGCCAGGCGATGACCACCATCGAGCTCAGCCACGCCCTGCGCCAGATGGACTCGATCGCCCGCTCCCGCCAGCGCATCGAGTCCGCACTCATCGTCGAGCGCAACTTCGTCTCCACCGTGCTCGACACCGTCGACGCCCTGATCGCCGTGTTCGACACCGCCGGCCGCATCGTCCGCTTCAACCGTGCCTGCGAGACCACCTCCGGCTACGACTTCCCCACCCTGGTCGGCCGCTATCTCTGGGACAAACTCATCCCCCACTCCGACGTCCCTGCCGCCATCGAAAACTTCGAACGCCTCCGCACCGACGGCTTTCCCTCCGCATTCGAGAATCAGTGGCTGCATCGCGACGGCAGCCTGCGCCGCATCGCATGGTCAGCCTCGCCGCTGCTCGACGAACAGGGTCACGTCAACTTCATCATCGCCACCGGCATCGATGTCACTATCCAGCGCAGCGCCGAATCCACCCTGCGCGAGAGCGAAGCCCGCTATCGCCAGTTGGTCGAAGGCTCGCTCGGCATGGTCTGCACCCACGACCTCCAGGGCGTCCTGCTCTCCATCAACACCCACGGGGCACAGTCGATCGGCTGCACCCGCGAAGAGATGACCGGCCATCGCCTCTCCGAGTTCATGCCCGAGGAGCGCCGCGCCGGCTTCGACAGCTACCTGGCCGAAATTCTTCACAAGGGCGAGGTCCAGGGAATGCTTCACCTCCGCCACGCCAACGGCGAGGTCCGCATCGTCGCCTACCGCAATAAGCTCATCGAAGTCCCCGGGCGCGATCCCTATGTCCTCGGCTTCGGCGTCGACATCAGCGAGCAGGTTCGCGCCGAGGACCAGCTCCGCGCACTCAGCCGCCAGTCCGACTCTATCCTGGAGTCCGTCGGCGACGGCATTTACGGCATCGACCTCGATGGCAACTGTACCGTCGTCAATCCTGCCGCCTCCCAGATGATCGGCTTCAAACCCGAAGAGATCCTCGGCCGCAACATGCACGACCTCATCCACCACAGCCACGCCGATGGCACCCCCTACCCTGCCGAAGAGTGTCCCATCCAGAAGACGATCAGCGATCTCGATACCATCCGCGTCTCGAATGAGGTCTTCTGGCGCAAGGACGGCTCCAGCTTCCCGGTCGAATATGTCGCCCGCCCCCAGATTGAAGTCCAGTCCGAACTTGAGCCTGGATCGCCCGATTCCGATCCCGCCGGCAAAGCCGTCGGCGTCGTCGTCGCCTTCACCGACACCACCGAGCGCCGCGCCCTCGACCGCATGAAGGACGAGTTCATCTCCACCGTCTCGCACGAACTGCGCACGCCGCTCACCTCGCTCCGCGCCGCGCTAGGCCTCATCACCGGAGGCAGCCTCAATGCGCGCCCGGAGAAACTCCGGCAGATGCTCGACATCGCCACTGGAAACACCGACCGCCTGGTCCGGCTGGTCAACGACATCCTCGAACTCGAACGCATCGGCTCCGGCAAGGCCGAGCTGCACTACACCATGTGTTCCGCCGACGATCTTTTCCGCCGCGCCGCCGGCCTGCAGCAGACCGGCGCCTCCAAAGCCCAGCTCCGCATCACCTTCAACTCCCAGGGCGTCAATGTCTGGGCCGACCCCGACCGCGTCCTTCAGACCCTCACCAACCTCATCTCCAACGCCATCAAGTTCTCCCCGCCCAACACCGAGATCCACCTGCGCGCGCGCCGCATCGACGCCAACGAGGCCGAGCTCCAGGTCCGCGACCAGGGCCGAGGCATCCCCGCAGACAAGCTCGAAAGCATCTTCGAACGATTCCACCAGGTCGACGCCTCTGACTCCCGCACCATGGGCGGCACCGGCCTCGGCCTCGCCATCTGCCGCTCCATCGTCTCCCAGCACGGCGGCCGCATCTGGGCCACCAGCACCCTCGGTAAAGGATCAACCTTTCACTTCACCCTCCCCACCCGCCCCGCCAGCAACCTGCTCTAGAATCCGCGTTGACTCCGCAGCAGGGCCAGCCTATGATCCGCCCAAAGAGAGCGGAGGGAGTTTCTGTGGAATCCCGAACGAACCGTCACAATATCCGTGAGTTTATCGACGGCCTGGTCTCAGGCAGCCGCGTGATCTGGATCGCCAATGGCGCCTTAGGCACTATTCAGCCCGACAAGACCATCCTGTGGGACGATGGCCACCACATGACCCACAGGCAGATGAACGACAGCCACGCCCTGCTCATCCACAGCGAAGCGGAGAGAACCGGCGTGCAGGAAGCTCTCGCTCGCAGGCTGAACTGCCTCAAGGGTGGCTGCACTCTCGTGCGCTGGGACGCGACAACCTGTGAGGAGCATCTCCCCGAGCGGTTCTGTCCGCTGGCGATCATCTCCGAACCTGAAAGCCCGGCTGTCATCGTCCCCGGAAAACGCCGCCTGAAGTCCGCGCGCGCCGCCCGGACTTCCTGATCGCGGGGTTTCAAGTCTTTTAGACAACGTACTTTAGGAATTAAACACGGGGCCACGCAGCGGCGTCCCCTACTCGTCGCCTTCGCGAAGTTTGGCAAGTACCCCGAAGTCTTCGAGCGTCGTTGTGTCGCCCTTAACCTCGCCAGTCGTCGCCAGTTCGCGGAGCAGCCGGCGCATGATCTTGCCCGAGCGCGTCTTAGGCAGCATCTGGGTGAACCGCAGATCGTCCGGCCGTGCCAGCGCGCCAATCTCCTTAGCCACCCACTTCCGCAGCTCCTGGCGCAGCTCTTCGCTCGGCCTGTGGCCGCCCTCCAGCGAGACGAACGCCGCAATCGCCTGCCCTTTCAGGTCGTCCGGACGCCCCACCACGGCCGCTTCCGCAACCGCCGGATGCGCCACCAGCGCCGACTCGATCTCCATCGTGCCCAGCCGGTGTCCGCTCACGTTGATCACGTCGTCCACGCGGCCCATCAGCCAGTAGTAGCCGTCCGCGTCCCAGCGCGCGCCGTCGCCGGTAAAGTAGCTCCCCGGAATCTCGGTGAAATACGTCTGCCGGTACCGCTCCGCATCGCCCCACACCGTCCGCGCCATCGACGGCCACGGCTTGCGGATCACCAGCAGCCCGCCCTG
>CAZAXI010000179.1:0-8806 GCA_964489045.1 uncultured Granulicella sp.
ACTCGTCGAACAGCGCGCCCGCGAGCAGTTGCGACACATCGATGGGCGTCGCCTGCAGGTGGGTGTGGTAGCTTGCGTGGCCCACGCCGCGAGCGAGATTTCTGACTCCGCCCGCCGCTCTTCGCTCAATCCAGAACACAGTGTTCGGGTCCTTCGACTCCAGCAGGAACTTCAGGTGGGTTGCGATGTCCGCGGTGCGTTTGCGCAGGCCGGGTGCCTCCTCGACATCCTTCAGCCGTTCCAGTTCGCCCTCCAGCAGGGTAAGCGCGTTGAGCGCGCCGGTGTAGGTGTCGCCACTCTCCTCCAGAAACTCCGCGCGCTGCTCGAAGGGCATGCGGCCGAGGCCTGCTTTCAGTTCGGCGTCGACGGGCAGGGCGGCGAAGAACAGCCGTGCCCGATCGCGCAGTGTCGCCGTCGCGCTTTCTATGGCAGGGGTTGAGGCCCTTTTCGCGCGCAACATGGTCTCGACATCGCGCGCGAGCTCGTCGAAGCGCTGCGTGCTCAGTCCGATGCCGAAGAAGTTGCTCGCAGTCTCTTCCAGGTCGTGCGCCTCGTCAAAGATGACCGCGCCCGCCGCCGGCAGAACGCCCGCATCGGCTGACGCTCCGGCTTGCAGCTTGATCGCCATGTCCGCGAAGAACAGGTGGTGGTTGACGATGATGATGTCGGACTCCAGCGCCTTGCGCCGCATGGCGGTGATGAAGCAGCCTTCCCAGTCGGGGCAGCTCTGGCCAAGGCAGGCCTCGCCGCGCGCGTCCAGCTTGGGCCACAGCGCGGAGTTCTCGGGCAGCGCCTCGATCTCGGCGCGGTCGCCCGCCGCGGTCGTCTTCTCCCACGCGGCAATGGTGTGGAACTGCGCGATCTCTTCCAGGCCGGAGAGCAGCGGCGAGTCGCGCAACGCATACAGCTTGTGCTTGCACAGGTAGTTGCCGCGGCCCTTCATGTAACAAACCTTCAGCGGGCCGAGGATGCTCTCGAGGAACGGCACGTCCTTGAAGAAGAGCTGCTCCTGCAGGTTTTTGGTGCCGGTGGAGATGATCACGCGCTGTTGGCGTTCGCGCGCCAGGCGCAGCGCAGGCAGCAGATACGCAAGCGTCTTGCCGGTGCCGGTGCCCGCCTCGACGATCAGATGGCGCTTGTCGGCGAAGGCCTGCTCGATGGCCCGCGCCATCTCGTACTGCCCTTTGCGGTGCTCAAACTGGAGGCCCGAGCGCGACAACAGCCCGTGCGGCGAAAAGAACTCAAACAAGCTCGGCAGTTTCTGTGCGGCAGCCAGTGCGCTCTCGCCCTGCAGGCCGGTCGAGTCCGCGGGTCCATCCGGCCCAGGCGAGATTTGTATGGGAGATGACACAGTGTTCTCCCCATGATATTCGCATTTCCTTCGATAGGCTTGAAGATAGGACGATCGTCTGGCGCTCCGGCTAGAAGCTCACCGGCTGGCCATGCAGCACCTGCTCGACCACGCCGTGGATCTGAATGATCGGCCATGCCGCCGCCACGGTCTGCGGCGCGTTCTGGCCGGGTTGGTGGATGATCAGCGCCGGGCGCGGATCGAAGACCTCGCGGGAGGCTGCGTCATCTTCCTCGGTCCACGCAGGCAGCCAGCCCCAGGCGTCGATACGCCACCCGTGGTCGCCCTGGACGATCAGCGTGGTCTGGTTCCAGCGCGGCGAGGCCTGCAGGGTAGAGACAACCTGGCCGAGGACGCGGTCCACCAGCGCGAGATTGTCGAGGTAGGAGCTGTCACAGCTCTGGGTGTAGTCGCCGTTGATCCGGCTCCAGATGTTGGGGCTGTGCGGGATGGCGAGGTGCAGGAAGACGAAGTCGGCTTGGTCGGTGCGCAGCAGCTCGAAGGTGTGCTGCTGCAGGTCAGTCTCGGTGCGGTAGCGGTGGCGGACATCGAACGAGCAGAGATGGCGGTCGGCGCGCGCAGGGGACTTGAGCTCGCGGACGACCTGTTCGAGCGGCGTATAGACGTTGATCCAGAACGGCGCGTCCTGCGCCATCAGGCCGTCGAGCATGTCGAGGTTGGTCCAGTAGCAGTTCTGGATGGCGTCGGAGTAGGTGGCGCAGTAGGGGTTGTACCAGCCGACGACGGCAGTGCGCCAGCCGGCCTGGTTGGCGTCGGCGAAGACGGTCTGTTGGCCATTGATGGGCGCCCATTTTCCGTCAGCTTCGTGGTGCACCCACAGGCGGTTGTGGAAGTTGTAGCGGACGCCATCGACGATCTTGCCGGTGAGCAACGAGGGAATGATCTTCACCGTGTGGTATCCGGCGGGTTGGGTATCGGTAAAGAGCGTGCTCTGGGCGCGCAGGGCGTCGAAGTTGGGCAGGTTCAGGTCGTGCGCGCGGTGCTCGAAGATCTGGTCGTAGGAGAGTTCATCGAAGATCACCCAGACCAGCAGGGGATGCTGGCGCGGGGGCTGCGGAGATGCAGCCCACGCGGCGGTAATCTGGTTAGGCGCAGGCTTCCAGGTGGCCACCCACAGCAGTTGGGCGATGCTGCATAGCGCGAAGATGATGAGAGCCGCTGCAACCGCGCTGCCCGCGCGCATCAGGCGCCGGTACCACTTGGCAAAGCGCAGCAGCAACAGCAGCAGTACCGCGGCCCAGACAACCAGCAGGATCAGCACCAGGCCTTCAATGAGTCCGAAGGGGAAGAAGGACTGGGCGCGCTGGATGAGATACGGCGGGATGACAATGGCCGCGACCAGCCGCAGCCACGGATAAAACCGCGTGCGTGCAGCCACAGCGAACAGGACGAAGAGCAGCAGGGCGACCAGCAGAATGTCGACGATCTGCGCGAAGCAGATGCGGGCCAGCGGCAGCGGCGTATGCATGCGGACGTCGGCGCCGCCGCCCAGCAGGTCGCCGTAGTTGACGACCAGGATCAGCGACGCAATTCCAATGCACTGGCAGAGCTTCTTCAACATCCGGATATTCTCTCCTGTCGTAGGGCGCATTCCCTATCTTGAAGCCGCTGCTCCTGATCTTTCGAAAAGGAAGAGGACGCGTCCGTTGTCGAGCGCGTGTCTCTCCATCACATGGAAGCGGCCGGTGCAGGCGGCCAGCAGGTCGCCTTCAGAGAGTGAGCCGTATAGGGAATCGCGGCCGCGCATCAGGCTCTGATACATGGGGTCCTCCACCGGCACCCATTCCAGGATGAGATGCCGCCGGGTAAGGCGATGGCAAAGGTCGAGAATCGCGGGCAGCGGGATCTGTTCCATCAGCAGCAGATGATGGATGACCGCAAGCATCAGCACCAGGTCGAACTGGCCTTCGAGACGAGGCAGCAGGGCGACGGACTCGGTGTTCTCCCAGCCGGCCGCGGGCGTGGGGCGCGCGATGTCCGCATGGATTGCCTGGATGGGGAGATTGCGCTCGCGGGCCATCCGGAAGAGGCGGTCGGCCGAGGCCAGGTCGCGCTCCAGGGCGACGACTTCCGCGCCCATCCCGGCGGCCAGGGCGCTGAACTCACCGGTGTTGGCGCCGATGTCCAGCACGCGAACAGGCTGCGCGGTTTCGAGCGCGTGACGAACCCAATCGAGCTTCTGCCGGCTCTGCTCCGGAGTGTAGTGGGTGAGCGTGTCCGGATACTGGCTCCAATCTGAAGTCACACTCTCCGGCATGGCTCTGCGCATGCGCCGGCGAAGATCCTTCAGGGTGCGCTTCAGTACGTTAGCCGTCACCTCCGGGTCTGCGATTCGCAGCGGGCGTTTCTTAGGCGCGGCCTCAGCGTTCTTGCGCCGGTCGAGAAGGGTTGGCAAAGTGATGGGCCACAGGGCATCGCGCGACCAGCGGCGGCCCCATCCCAGCGCGGCGTAACAGTCGGCAGGCTCGTAGCCGTCGCGTTTGAACAGGCTGAGTGAAAGCGGCCAACTCAACATCCGGTTCATCAGCAGCGGCAGCAGGAAGGTGCGCACATACTGTCCGTAAGCAAGCCAGATGGAGGAATGCGGATCGCGACGCTCGAAGGAGAGAATGTCGACGAAGATAGGGCGGGTTCCGGTGAAGAGCACGTTCAGCGGGGTTGCGTCTTTCAGTATCCAGCCGTCGGCCAGCGCCTGCTCGCAGAGATTCAGCGTCAACTCGGCCGCGGCGAGCCACTGCAAAGGCGTCCACTCCCACGGGTAGGTTGGGATGCGAATCTTCGGATGGCGAAGGCTGAGGCTTCCGCCGGAGTCGTCGACCTCAGCGCCGATCAGGTCGCCGCGCTCCTGCAGGGTTCGGCAGAACGGAGAATCGAGCAGTTCCAGCACAGCCACGCGCGCCGCAGCGCTCACCCTGCGAATTACCAGGTCATCTTCAAAGCTGAGTGAGCCGGCGGGATCGCGGAATGTGGCGCCGGGCAATGCAGAGCTCATGCGGCTTCGCTGGACTCACCTGCTTTGGTCGCGACGGGAAGCACCACCGCCGGGGCCTCTTTCTTGCGTGAGAAGAATGCGCGGATGCGGCGGCGAACGTAGAAGGCATACGCCGCAGCAACGGAGGCGATGCCCTGGAGCGCGATCAGGCCTGAACCGGGGTCAACATAGCCCCATGCCCGGCGTTCGCTGCCAACCATCATGCAGAGGAGAATGAAGATGCCGAGCGAAAAAGAAATAACTCGCTTCATGGGAAGCCTTTCTTGGGTTGAAAGGCCGCTTGATCGACCGAAGCGGCGCGTAACGGCTCAGACAGAGAACGCCCCTGAATAGTTCAACTTAGGCAAAAACACGGGTCAGTGAAAATAGTTGTGGTGCGAATTCCATCGACCATTGGTATAGGAAATACGCACCACATCGATCAGACGCAATCGGGGCCGCTGAAGATGCAGTACCGGAGCGAATCTCATGTGGATTGCGAATACGGTTGGGCGACCACCCGACATTGTGGATCCGCCAAAAAAATCTGGACCCATCGGCCCGAGTGCTCTGGGGCGATGGATCCCAAGTTTGCGTGCGAATCGAGTCTGGCGTCAGTAGCGCAATGACCAGAACTTACAAGACCAGGTATTACGTTTCGATCACAGGCGTATGAACTATTAATCACTTCGTTAACCGGATCAAGCGCGGCTGCCGCGGCATCAGGAAAAATGTTGCGGACACAAAGCAACGCCCGCAACTCCGTGGGGAGATGCGGGCGTTGCCGAATGGGACAAGTTTCACTTGCCTGACGGCTGTCTGCTATCAGGCTGCGCGACCAGACGTCAGAAGAGTTTCCAGCCGAAGCCGACGGAGACGATGGGGTAGAAGCTCAAGAAGTTAACATCGCTCTGCAGCTTGTTCTGCTCCGCGGTCACGTCGGATATGACCGTGGCGTTAGTCGCGGCGTTTTCGGGGCTTTCGCAGTTGGCGCCCTGGGCGCTAGGACAGACAAGGCCGGTGAAGCCGAGGGCTACAGTGGGCTTGGAGACGAACTCGATGCCCAACTCAGTGTCGAAGCTGAAGCGGTGGCCCGGCTTTGGCACCAGATTGCCCCATCCGAAGGACACACGCCCGCCGGCATTGCCGCCGAGTTTGAAGACCCCGGAGCCGACTAGGGGACCGTCGGCGTAATACTTGTCGTTGCCCAGCGTGAAGCTGCTGCCGCTGGCTTCAGTGAGTGATGCGGTGATGCCTTTGTTGTTGTAGACGGTCGCGCCGCCGCTGAGGCGGAAGCTTCCGTGGAATGGGAACCAATCCAACATGATGCCCGAGTTCTGCAGCTTGAGAGTGCCGCTCTCGACCAGGTTGTCCGACGTGGTCTCGCTCAGGCTGTAGGAGAAGAAGGTGGCGCCGCCGCGCAGGTTGAGGCGCTGCGGAACCAGGGGCGTAGCGACATCGAAGCCGATGCCGGCAAGCCCGAGCTTGAAGCCCACCCCTAGACCCGAGAAGGGTTTCCCGGAACCACCCTCAGCCTTGGCCGGTGGCGGCGTGGAGGTTTGCCCAGGCGCATGGTACAGAAACGCATTGGAACTGCTGGAAGAAGTGGCCGGCAAGCCGAGTTCAGCGTAATAGGCCGGTGCAGGTGCCGATGCCGGGGCCAGTGCGGGGCTCACGGCCTGGGCGGAGGAAATAGCGGGTAAGGAGACGAAAACGGCGAGAACCACGAGAACAGGCAGAGAATAGGCGAATTTCATTGGGGGCATTTTCCTTTCCGATTTCAGCATTGCCGGACTTTCAGTGAGGTTCGGTTGTGCGCTTCAAAAGAATTGCCGTGAGTCGGCCGCAGCAAATGAGGTTCACACGGCTCCGGGGGAGGGAACTGCGGAGGCTGAGTGCGACTCGGATGGCTAATGTTAGCTAAAGGTTCGGCGCTTGGCGAGCATTATTTTTGGGGACGGCGATTTTTTTTGTTCCCTGCTCCACGGATCGATGTCCGCATCGAAGTTTCCCCCGGGATCATCTGAAAGGGTGGGCCGGGCAAAAGCCTCGTTAGAGAGGGGTTCGGCAGATGGCAGATGCGGCGGTCAGTTTGACGGAAAAGGCATCGGCGAAGCAGGTTCGGCGACGGGTGGTGGTGCTCGGCGGAGGGTTTGCCGGCATCAACGCGGCGAGGGCGCTGGCGAAGCTGCCCGTGGATGTGACGCTGGTCGACCGCAAGAACTATCACACCTTTCAGCCGCTGCTCTACCAGGTGGCGCTGGCAGTGCTTTCGCCGGCGGACATCGCGCAGCCCATCCGGTCCATCCTCCGCGACCACCCCAACATCGAGGTGTTGATGGACGAGGCGGTGGGTTTCGATCTCAATCAGCGCCAGGTCCGGCTGAAGACCGGCGCCCTGCTGGAATACGACTACCTGATCGTGGCGACCGGCTCGACCCACTCCTATTTCGGCCACGAAGAGTGGGCCGCGCTGGCCCCTGGGCTGAAGACCGTCGAGGATGCAACCGAGATACGCCGCCGCGTGCTGCTGGCGTTCGAGCTGGCGGAGCGGCAGATGATGGAACACGGGACCCATCCGCCGCTGAAGTTTGTCATTGTCGGCGGCGGCCCCACCGGGGTCGAGCTGGCCGGAGCGATCTCGGACATTGCCCGGCTGTATATGCGCAACAACTTCCGCTACATCGATACGAAGCAGGCCAAAGTGTTGATTCTAGAGGGATCACCGCACATCCTCGCCATGTATCCCGAGGACCTGCAGATGAAAGCGCGCAAGCAGCTTCAGGCGCTTGGCGTCGAGATCCGCACCGCGACCGTCGTCACTGACGTGCAGCCCGGATACGTCATGGTCGGGGACGAGCGCATAGACGCGGTGGTAACGCTGTGGGCGGCCGGCGTTCAGCCTTCGCCGTTGGGCAGGCTGCTTGGCACCGAAACGGACAAGAAGGGCTGCGTCCTGGTGGATGAGCACCTGAACCCGAAGGGCCATCCGGAGATCTTCGTCTGTGGCGATCTGGCGCACGTCGAGCAGGACGGCCGGTTGTTGCCCGGCGTGGCCCAGCCCGCCATGCAGATGGGCACCTACGCAGCCCGGCGGATCGGGATGCTGGCTGGCCAGGCAGCAGGGTCGGAGGGCCGCGGAACCAGGGGTTTTCGCTACTTCGACAAGGGCGATATGGCGACCATCGGGCGCAAGGCCGCCATCGCCAAGGTCGTCTGGCCATTCAAGGCACACTGGAGCGGATTCATGGCCTGGCTGGCCTGGCTCATGGTCCACATCTACTTTCTCATTGGGTTCCGCAACCGTTTCGGCGTCTTTCGCCAGTGGGCCTGGACCTACCTGACGCTCCAGGACGGCGCGCGCCTGATCACCGGATCGCAGGCCCTGCCGGGTTGGAAGGACGAAGCCTAGCCGCTCGCTTATGCGTGTCGCGCCTTGGTGTGCTCGGAGTGCAATGTGGCCACCGGGCAGTGCGCCTCCGCCAGAACCTGGTACAGGGTCCCCTCCGGCGCCAGGCGTCCCAGCACCGGATTGCGCACCGCTCCCAGCGTGATCAGGTCGGCGTGCGCGGAAGCGGCCAGAATCTCGTGGCTCGCGCGGCCGGTGCGGACCTGCGCATCCACCACGCCATCCCGGAATGCTTCCTCCGGCAGCAGGTGGTGCAACTCGTCCTCGCGTGCTCTGGAATTCTGCTCCTGCGCCAGCTTGTGCTTGTGTTCGTCCGGCGCCACGTGCAACAGCGTCAGGTGGCCATGCAGCCGGTCGATCCACTTGTAGATCAGGTTCACATTCACGGCGTCGGTCGCCTGGGCCTTCAGGCTGGTGGCAAATACGATGGACTTGATGGGTTTCCCTGCGGCGGCGGCTCGGCGCGCGTGGGGCCCTACCGTAACCACCGGGATCGGCGAAGAGCGCAGCACCTCTTCGGCAACTGAACCGTGCAGCCACTTGTCGACTCCCCTGTGGCATCTGGTTCCCATTACCAAAAGATCGGCCTGAACCTGCCTTACAGTCGCCAGGATCCCCTCCGCCGGCCTGCCGTCAATCGCGATGACCTCGCTCTGCACCTTGGCGGCGCAGGGCTGGCAGCACGCTGCCCGCAGGTGTGCCTTGGCTGCGGAGATGGCATCGTCCGGGCGGTAGTACGGAATGCCGGCAAGGTCGATGCTGAAGCCGTTCAGCGCCGTGATCACGTGGAGCACAGTAACGCGCGCGCCGCTCTCCTCAGCCAGGGAGCAGGTGAAGGGAAAGAGCCAGTCAATGTCCGCGAGGTTGGTTGCGAGCAGGATGGAGCGCAAAGGAACATGAGTATTCATGGTCGCCTCTACGCCTCGAAACTGTACGCCGCTCCCGTGCATCCGGCAAGGACGTTCGTCACACCAGAAAAAACCGCCTGCGCCGCCTGCCAGATACCCCCCTCTCTGGCTAGAATGGGTCGCATGGAACCGACCGAAATGCAGGA
>CAZAXI010000180.1:0-8785 GCA_964489045.1 uncultured Granulicella sp.
CGGCCCTGGCAGCGCATCCGAACCAGCCCCACGTCGCGCAGCACGCGCAGGTGCTTGGAGACGGAAGGCTGCTCCAGGCCGAGCGCTGTCACAATCTCTCCGACGGGCCGCTCGGTCCCGGCAAGATAGCTCAAAATCTCGCGCCGCCGGGGTTCGGCAACTGCGTTGAAGGCATCCGAAGTGGTACTCGCTCTTGCCATGACAAGACAATACATACCCATATAGGAATATGTCAAGGGCGTTTGAGATTCTTTTTTTTCTGATGGCCGCAACGGGGGCTGAGAGTTGGCCGAGCGGGAAGCCTTATCTCCCTCGTCAATAACCACTTCGTACATCTTGACAGTTTGGCCCGGAATCTCAATGATCGAGGGTAGCTGTCCGCGAGGTGCGTTTTGGCGCGTCCCTATTGGTCCGGTCACATTCAAGTCTCTCTCGTCTCCTTCGGTGTGAAGCTGTTCGTTGCGACCGAAGCCAAGGGCGAGATTCGCTTCCATCAGATCAGCCGCTCAACCGGCGAACGCGTGCGCCACCAGAAGGTGCTCGCCTCCGCGCTGGAAGAGGCCCCGGGCGAGGCCGCCGCGCCGGTCGAGAAGGATGAGATCGTAAAAGGTTACGAATACAGCAAGGACCAGTACGTGATCATCGAGCCCTCCGAGATCGCCAACCTGCGCGTGCCTTCCAAGCACACGGTGGAGATCCAGCAGTTCGTCTCGCTCGACGAACTTGCTCCCGAATACCTGGAGAAGCCCTACTTCGTCGTGCCCGAGAACGATATCCAGGCGGAGGCGTTCGCCGTGGTCCGCGCCGCGCTGGCCAAGTCGAAGAAGGCCGGCCTGGGCAAGATCGCATTCGGCGGTCGCGAGCACATCATTGCTCTGACCGCTGCGCCGGGCGATGACCGGGGCATGATGGCCTACACCATGCGCTACCAGGAAGAGCTGCGCAAGCCGGCCGAATACTTCAGCGACATCAAGAAGGTCGCGATAGACAAAGAATCGCTCGAACTGGCTGAATCGCTGATCAAGAAACGCACTGCGAAGTTCGACCCCGGCAAATTTACCGACGGCTACGAGGCCGCGCTGAAGGAGTTGGTGGAAGCCAAGATCAAGCACGCGCCGATTCCGAAGGACGAGGTAGTGGAGCCGAAGCGCGGCCAGGTGATCAACTTGATGGACGCGCTGCGTAAGAGCGTTCAGGGCAGCGAAGCCGCGCCAGCCACCGGCAAGAAGAAGCCACCGATGAGCGTGAAAGAAGCGCCCGCCGCCAAGTCGAAGGGCATCGCGCTGGTGAAGCCTGCTGCGAAGGCCACTGCCCGCCGCAAATCCGCCTGACATGCTTGCACATTCGCGGCCATCGTATGCATGCTAGAAAGCCAGGGTGACTAGATGGCTGCGTCGACCGCAAGGAAGGCCGCAAAGCGAAAAGCAGCGAAGACCACCAAGCCTGCTTTGGACTCGGCCGCAAATGCGGTCGACGAGCAGCTCGCACGCTACCGCTCCATGCGCGACTTCAAGATCACCGCGGAGCCAAGCGGTGGCAGGAAATCCACAGCGAAAACAAAATCAACCGCACAACTTCCTTTTTGCGTGCAGAAACACGCGGCCTCGCATCTGCACTACGACTTCCGCCTGGGTTGGAACGGCGTGCTGAAGAGCTGGGCTATCGCCAAGGGTCCCAGCTACGTGGTCGCGGACAAGCGCCTCGCAGTGCAGGTGGAAGACCACCCCATGGAGTACGGCGGCTTCGAGGGCGTCATCCCCAAGGGTCAGTACGGCGGCGGCACCGTGATGATCTGGGACCAGGGCACGTGGGAGCCGCAGCCTGCCTACCCCGACGTCGACGCCGGCCTGCGCACGGGCTCGCTGAAGTTCATTCTGCACGGGACGAAGCTCAAGGGGAAGTGGGCGCTGATCCGCATGCATGGCAAGTCCGGCGGCTCCGAGGCCAAGCCCAACTGGCTGCTGATCAAGGAGCACGACGACTTTGAGCGTTCGGCCTCTGCGCCGGCCGTCACCGACGCCGAGCCCAACTCCGTCGTCACCGGCCGCAGTATCGAGGAGATTGCCAGCAGCGAAGACCACGTCTGGAACTCGAAAGACACGCGCTCCGGCAGCCAGGCCTGGTACCGCCAGGAGAGCAGAGCCGCGCCGCAACTCGATCTCTCAAAGCAACTCGCGAAACTGCCGCGCGAGCCCCAACCACAATTCCTCTCGCCGCAGCTTGCCCAGCAGGCCGAATCCCCGCCTGCCAGTAGCGGCTGGCTGCACGAGCTCAAGCTCGACGGCTACCGCATCCAGGCGCGCAAGGACGGGCGACGCGTTCAGCTCTTTACGCGCACCGGGCTCGATTGGACGCATCGGATGAAGGCGATCGCTGCCGAGGTCGCGCGGCTTCCGGTGGATAAGGTCACGCTGGATGGCGAAGTGGTGGTGCTGGGCGAGGACGGCAACTCGAGCTTCGCGAATCTGCAGGCTGCTTTCCAGGAAGGTGCGCGGCATGCGCAGACCTATTTCTGCTTCGACCTGCTGCACGTGAATGGACACAACACGCGTAACCTGCCGCTGCGTGAGCGCAAGGAGTTGCTGGCGGAGATTTTGGTGGGCGCGGACGAGCACACGCTACGGCTCTCTGAGCACCTTGAGTCCGACGGGCCGACGATTTTTCACAACGCGTGCAAGCTGCATGCCGAGGGCATCGTCTCCAAACGCGCCGCAACCAGGTACACCGCCGGCCGCAGCTCCGACTGGATCAAATGCAAGTGCCTTCACCAGCAGGAATTCGTTATCGGGGGCTACACCCTGCCGGGCGCCGGTCACACCGGCATGCGCGGAGTTGGCGCGCTGCTGCTCGGCTACTGCGAGCGCGGCAAACTCACTTACGCAGGCCGCGTCGGCACCGGCTTTACCGAGAAGACACACAAGATGCTGCGCGATAGGCTCGAACCGCTCAAACAGGCCGCGACGCCGTTCGAGAGCGTGCCTGCTGAAGCGCGAACTGGAGCGCTGTGGGTCAAGCCCAGTCTGGTTGCACAGGTGCGCTTCGCCAACTGGACGGCTGACAACCTTGTTCGCCAGGCCGCTTTCCTCGGCTTGCGCGACGATAAGCCCGCCGCAGAGGTAGCGCGCGAAGACTCCGCGCCAGCGCCAAAATCTTCGAAGGCCGCCGCACCGAAGCGAGCTTCCCATGTGGCGATCACGCATCCTGTTGCCGCAAAGCGCTCGCCAGCGGACAGCGTAGAACGCGTGGCGAAGAGCGAGCACGCGCCCGTCCGCCTCACTCATCCCGCCAAGGTCCTCGACCCCGAATCCGGCCTGACCAAGCAGGCGCTGGCCGACTACTACTGGGCCGTTGCCGCGCGCATGTTGCCGCATATCGCGGGCCGGCCGCTCTCGCTGGTGCGCTGCCCCGAGGGCTCCGCCAAGCAATGTTTCTTCCAGAAGCACGTCAACGCCACGCTGTCGAAGGGGATCGGCTCGGTCGATGTGCGCGACAAAAAGACCGGCGTGATTGAGCCCTACATCACGCTCGATGGCAAATCGGCCACACCGGAGATACTCGCCTCGCTGGCGCAGCTTGGCGTGCTTGAAGTTCACCCCTGGGGCTCGCGCAACGACGACCTCGAGCACCCCGACCGGCTGATCTTCGACCTCGACCCGGATGAGTCGCTGGCGTGGGCGGAGGTGGCTGGAGCGGCTGTTGAGGTGCGGGCAAGGCTGAAGAAGATTGGGCTCAGCAGCTTTCTGAAGACGACTGGCGGCAAAGGGTTGCATGTCGTGGTGCCGATTGAGCCGAACCTGGATTGGGTTGCGGCGAAAGACTTTGCGCACCGCTTTGTGCTGGGTATGGAGAAGGCGAATCCGAGGCTCTACCTGACCAAGATGACCAAGGCGGCGCGCGGCGGAAAGATTTATCTCGATTACCTGCGCAATGAACGCGGGGCTACTGCGGTGGCGGCGTATTCGCCAAGGGCACGAGCAGGGGCGGGGGTTTCCATGCCGCTGGCCTGGGCGGAGATTGCGGGAGCGGGTGAGTTTGCGGCGGTGCGGCCGAGTTTCCGCGTGGCGGACTTTGCGGAGTGGCGGGGGAGGCTGGGCAAAGATCCGTGGAAAGCGATCGCGACGACGCGGCAGGCGATCCGTCTCTCAAACGACCTCTGAGTCACACCATTCTTGCTAAGCTAATTCGCCGTGGGCGTCTTGGAGACCTGGTCGACGACTACGGTTTCGACGGTGACTTTGCGTGACTCCAGTTTGAGGCCGAGTTTTTCGACCGCATCGAAGATGGTGCCTCCGGGGACGTCGGGATTGCTCCAGGTATCTATAGTGACCTTGTATTCTCCGGTCAAACCGGTCTGGTCAATCACCGGTGCTCCGGCAAATCGCACCAGCTGAGCAGCCAATTCTTCCATAGTGATCGAAGACCATCCTACGTTGTTGAACGGCCCCACAGCCGCGAGTTGCTCCTTCGTGCGCTTCTGCTGGGCCGCCATGTCCGCCTGCATCTTCTGCTGGGGCTGCGTTTTCTGCTCCTCGTCGGTGAGTCCCTCCACAGGAGCAGGCGGCGGCCCAGCGGGTTTCAGTTTGGGCCCATCTTTGCCCACCACCAGCGCGAAGCCCTGCCCGGTCTTGGTGTCGCGATGCACTTTGAGGCCGAAGCGTTCTTCGAGCAGCGATTGCAGGATGGCATTCAACTGCTCCTTCGGAGTGCCATCGGGCACCGCTTCGATATCGAAGGCCTGATCAGAAAGCCAGGCCGGGCCGGACACCTGGGTAGCACGCACGCGGTAGGCTGCGGCAATCAGGTCGAGTAATGGCCAGTTCTGCAGGCGGACACGGTCTGGGCCTGCCATTGGGATCTCGCCCGGCCGGCCGTTATTTCGCATGACCGCCCGCAGCATTGGAGGGAGAGCACTGCCCGGCGCCGACGGCTTGACTGATGCGACTTCGAACTGCGGTTTGGTGGGCGGGGTCTGCGCAGGCAAGGTGGTGCAGATTAGGGCTATCGCCGCGCATACGAGATATCGCATCGTCAACCCTCTAAGTCTTGCCCGTAGGTTTTCCCTGGCCCATGCTTGCGGAAGTAGTGGCGGTCGAGGAGGGCCTGGGTCACGACGTTCACTTCGGACTTGAGGGTGAGGGTCTTGTAGGCCATCTTCGCGCAGTATTCCAGGACCACGGCGTTGTGCGCGGCTTCGTGGGGGTCGCGGCCCCAGCAGAAGGGCGCGTGTCCGGCGACCAGGCAGGCGGGGACGGCCAGCGGGTCGATGGCGGGGTGGGGTGGCTCGCCATTGCGCGCGGGCGTGGCGGCGAAGCGTGCGACGATGGCGAGGCCGGTTTCGTGGACGTAGCGCCCTCCGATGGCCTCGTCGGTCAGGGGCGCGGTGCATGGGACGGGGCCGTAGAAATAATCCGCGTGGGTGGTGCCGAGCGCGGGGATGGCGAGGCCGGCCTGGGCAAAGCTGGTGGCGTACTCGGAGTGGGTGTGGACCACCGCGCCGATGGTGGGGAACTCGCGGTAGAGCAGCGTGTGGGTGTCCAGGTCGGAGGAGGGCTTCAGGTTGCCGTCGACGATCTTGCCGTCGAGGTCGGTGACGACCATGTGCTCGGGGCGGAGATCGTCGTAGTCGACGCCGGAGGGTTTGATGACGACCAGGCCTTGTTCGCGGTCGACACCGCTGGCATTGCCAAAGGTGTAGAGGACCAGGCCGTGTTTGACGAGTTCAAGGTTGGCGTCGAGGACAGCGGTGCGAAGTTCTTTCAGCAGCATGGGTAAAGGATACAACCGTGTGGTTCGGCAAAGGCAAATGCGGGGGTCTCTCCGCTGCGCGCCAGACGATGAAACTGTCCGCCGCTTCGGTCGAGATGACGGCAAGTCTGGATTCAGTTGACGGCGGTCAGCGGCGGGTAAGGAGGAAGAAGAGCAAAAAGATGAGGGTGAGGGCGAGACTGCCGGGCCACACCCACCAGCCGCGCTGGCTCGAATAGCTCACCACCAGGCAGCCCGGTAGCGTCGCGCACAAGAAGAGACTCGCGCCGAGGATGGATGTGGCTTGGGTGGCCCTTCTCATCTGCGTGAATTATTGCAACAGACTCTCTTCGCTGGAGCGCAGGCGCAGGATGCGGTCGATGGCGTAGGGTGCGCGATGGCTGGGCGTGTGGAAGTGCCTCACCTGCAACTCCCCAAGCAGCCCGATCCCAAGCATCTGAATGCCCGCGAGGATCAGCACACCGGCGATGACGAAGATCGGTCCGTGAGCCACCATCACACTCTGGCCGGTAAAGATCTTGAGCGCGAGCAGCCACATCGCCAGCGCGCCGCCGCTTAGCATTCCCAACGACCCGATGGTGCCAAAGAAGTGCAGCGGGCGCGTCATGTACCGTAACAGGAACCGGATGGTCAGCAGATCGAAGCCGACCCGCAGCGTGCGCGAGAGGCCGTAGTGGCTCTGGCCATGGTGGCGCCGCGGATTGGTGATGGGGATCTCGCAGATGCTGGCGCCGTACCACGCAGCCAGCGCAGGAATAAAGCGGTGCATCTCTCCGTACAGCGGAATGTTGTGGATCACTTCGCGGCGGTAGGCCTTGAAGGTGGTGCCGAAGTCGTGGATGTCCACGCCGGAGATGCGCGCCATAAACCAGTTGGCGCATGCTGAAGGAATGCGGCGGAAGAGCAGGTTGTCCGCACGGCGCGAGCGCCATCCGCTGACCACGTCGTAGCCCTCTTCCAGCCGCGCCAGGAAGTTGGGGATCTCCTCGGCATCGTGCTGCAGGTCGCCATCCATCGAGATCAGGAACTCACCCTGCGCGTGGTCGAAGCCGGCGGCCAGCGCCGAAGTTTGCCCGAAGTTGCGGCGCAGCTTGATCACCAGCACGCGGCTGTCGACCGCGGCAATCTCTTCCAGCAGCCTGTAGGTGCGGTCGCGCGAGCCATCGTCCACAAAGACCATCTCGAAGGACTCGCCCACCTGCTCCATTACCAGCTTTACGCGGTCGTAGAGCGTGGTGACATTCTCCTCTTCGTTGTGAAAGGGCACGACGATGGAGTACTTCGGCATAGTACAGATGATACGCCCGGTAAAGGCCCGTCTGGGTGAATTCCCAAAGCAGAAAAACGGGCATCGGGGCCGGGCTGAGGGAATCTGTAGCCGGACCGAGGGAACCAAGGATGGTACGCAAATTGCGAGATCGGGCCTCGACGCCGGAATCCGCGGCCCTGACAATTGAGTTGATGGAGGCCTATGCAACGGATCTTTCGCTTCCTGTTGATCATTGCAGTAGTGATCGTGGGCGTCGTCTGGTACTTCCACTGGTCCAGGACCCGCGCCATGAACAGCGGTGAAGTGCGTGTCCGCGAGCAGCCCGCTGCCACGGCTTCGCCCCAGACCGCGCCGGCAAACCAGCCCGCGCAGCCGCAGGACCAGTCCGCCGGTGCAGCGGACCAAAACGACCAGGAACGAACCGAGGCCGCTGACGTTGTTACTCTCCCGGCTGCGGAGACACTCAGCCGCAATCCGCCCAACCGCACCGTTCTCGCGGGCACGGGAAGGTTCGAACTCTACCGCCAGGGAGACATTACCTGGCGCATGGACACCGCGACCGGTCAGGCTTGCGTTCTTTTCGCCACCGAGGCTATGTGGCGCAGGACGCTGGTGTACGAACACGGCTGCGGCACCGGCACACCGGCTAGATAAAGTTCAGGAACCCTGCGGGCTTTACCTGCGATCCCGGGAAGACCACCTCAAGGTTGCGCGCGCCTAGAGTCTTGTAGGCGGCTTCGCCAAGCACGGTGCGGAAGTCCGTCGTCACCGTCAGGTCGCGCCCCTCGTTCAACTGCTCGTTCGCAACTCCGGGCCATTTGCCGTAGACCCTTCCGCCCTTTACCTGGCCGCCGAGCACGAACATCACGTTCGCGTGGCCATGGTCGGTGCCTCCGGTGCCGTTCTGCCGCGCGGTCCGGCCAAACTCGGACATGGTCACCAGGGTCACGTTCTCGGCGTCGTCTCCCATGTCCCGCCAGAAGGCAGCGATGGAGTTGGAGAACTCGGTCAGCCGATTGGCAAGCTGTCCGGTCGCTGCTCCCTGGTTCTGGTGCGTGTCCCAGCCGCCGATGTCGGAGAAGGCCGCCTCGACTCCAAGGTTTGCTTTCATAAGTTGCGCTATCTGCTTCAAACTATTGCCAAACGGCGTACTTGGATAAACCGCTCCGGGCGCCGGCAGATACTTCGCAGGGTCGGCAGCCTTCAGCATCTTTACCGCTTCGAACGTCTCCTGGCCTGTGCCTTGCAGCACCGAGTCAGTGCTCTCGTCGTACATCGCCTGGAATGCGTTTGAGATTGGCGACATTTGCGGCCCTTTGCCGCCTACCGAGAAGTCCGCCAGGTTGTTGAGCGCAATTGCCGGGACCTTCCCTTGCAGCGTGCGCGGGACTTGAGTGCCGAGTGCGACGGCGCGGAAGGCCGACGGCTTGCCGGCTTCGGGTTCTACTGCGAGCGCGCGGTTCAGCCAGCCATCCTCGGTTACCTTGACGCCGGGAGTGCCGCTCTCCATGTAGTCCTGCGCGTCGAAGTGCGAGCGCGACGGGTCCGGCGAGCCGACTGCATGAACGATCGCCAGTTCCTGCCGGTCATAGAGCGGCTTGAACGCCGCCATCTGCGGGTGCAGTCCGAAGAATCCGTCCAGATCGATCACTTCATTCTGCTTGATCGCGATCGACGGCCGCATCGCATAGTAATTCTTCTCCTGGTACGGCACCACGACGTTCAACCCATCCACCGCGCCGCGCTGGA
>CAZAXI010000181.1:0-8695 GCA_964489045.1 uncultured Granulicella sp.
AGAAGCCGATCTTCGGCATCTGCCTCGGCCACCAGATCTTCGGCCTCGCGCTGGGTGGCAAGACCTACAAACTGAAGTTCGGACACCATGGCGGCAACCACCCCATCCTCAACCACCAAACCGGCAAGGTGGAGATTACCGCGCAGAACCACAACTTCAATGTTGACCCCGAGTCGCTTCCGGAAGATGTCGAGCGTACCCATACCAACCTGAACGACCACACGCTCGCCGGCCTGCGTCATAAGACCGACCCGATGTTCAGCGTTCAATACCACCCCGAAGCCAGCCCCGGCCCCCACGACTCGCACTACCTGTTCCGCGATTTTCGCAAAATGATGGAGGACTGGAAAAAGTGATGAGGTGGGTGGCTGGTGCATGCGCGATGATTATGGCGTCGTCGTCGGCGTTGCTCGCCAAAGACCCCAATGCCAGGCCGGTCTACTGCACACAGGGGTCGAACGGCGACTGGAGTCTACACCGCTTCAAGCCGCTTATCCGGGTGCAGGGCGGGACGGTCTTCGCGGAGATGTCGTTCGCGGGGCAAGTTCTGGAAGAGGTTAAATTGCGGCGATTTTATTCGGATTCGGAGCTGGCGTTCGACTACACTTTCGATGCCTCGGGCCGGCTGACAGCGCTTCACGGTAGCGTGTCGGTGAAGTCTGTACCGCCGCCCGGAGTCGATCCCGGGCCGGGATTCGAGCTTGCAAATTGGCTAGGCGAGGCGGACCTTTCCCCTCGCAGCGACGGAACCATTCCGCCGCATCACGTGGTTTACAGCCGCGAGCAGGACCGCATCGACAAGCCGGAGAATGCGGACAAATACGTTGGGCGATTCAATCAGGCGCCCGTATATTGGACCATCCAGAGTGTGCCCTGTGCGGCCATGCTGAAGCAAGCGGAGAAGATGAATGCCACGCAGGAATGACATTGCGAAGATTCTGGTGATCGGCTCCGGGCCGATCGTCATCGGCCAGTCGGCGGAGTTCGATTACTCCGGCACCCAGGCGTGCAAGGCGCTCAAGGCCGAGGGCTACGAGGTGGTGCTGGTCAACTCCAACCCCGCATCCATCATGACCGACCCTGAATTCGCCGACCGCACTTACATCGAGCCGCTCACCGCCGTGTACCTCGAAGAGATTATCCGCGTCGAGACGGAGATGATGGGCGAAGGCCACGGTGTCTTTGCCATTCTGCCCACCGTCGGCGGCCAGACCGCGCTCAACCTCGCCGTCGAACTCGCCGACTCCGGCATCCTCGAACAGTACGGCGTCGAGTTGATCGGCGCCAAACTGGAGGCGATCAAGAAGGCCGAGGACCGCTTGCTGTTCAAGGATGCGATGAACAAGATCGGCCTCGACATGCCGAAGTCGCAGCTTGTCCGTAACGTCAGCGACGGCCTCGCATTCGCCGCCAAGATCGGCTTCCCCGTAGTCATTCGCCCCAGCTTCACCCTGGGTGGCTCTGGCGGCGGCATCGCCTACAACCGCGAGGAGATGACCGACATCCTCGCCCGCGGCCTCGATCTTTCCCCAGTTCACGAGTGCCTCATTGAAGAGAGCGTGCTCGGCTGGAAGGAGTACGAGCTTGAGGTGATCCGCGATCTCAAGGACAACGTCATCATCATCTGCTCCATCGAGAACTTCGATCCCATGGGGGTGCACACCGGCGACTCCATCACCGTCGCCCCCGCGCAGACGCTCACCGACCGCGAGTACCAGGTGATGCGCGACGCCGCCATCGCCTGCATCCGCGAGATCGGCGTCGAGACCGGCGGCAGCAACGTCCAGTTCGCCGTCGATCCGCGCAACGGCCGCATGACCATCATCGAGATGAACCCGCGGGTCAGCCGGTCCTCCGCGCTCGCCAGCAAAGCCACCGGCTTTCCCATCGCCAAGATCGCCGCGCGCCTCGCTGTCGGCTACACACTCGACGAGATCCAGAACGACATCACCAAGGCCACGCCCGCCTGCTTCGAGCCAACCATCGACTACGTGGTCGTCAAGATTCCCAAGTGGCAGTTCGAGAAGTTCCCCGGTGTCGACGAAGTCCTCGGTCCGCAGATGAAATCCGTCGGCGAGGTGATGGCCATCGGCCGCACCTTCAAGGAAGCGCTGATGAAGGCCGTCCGCTCGCTCGAGACCGGCAAAAAAGCCGCCGCCACCGACATCGAGCCCCGCCGCCTCACCCAGCGTCTGGTGACCCCGCATCCCGAGCGCCTCGCCTACGTCCGCTACGCCTTCGAGCGCAGTATGACCGTGCGAGAAGTCGCACGCCTCACCTCGATGGACCCATGGTTCCTCAACCAGATGAAGCAGATCACGGAGGAGATCAAGGTCATCGCCGCGGTCTCCCCCGACGCCGCAACTGCCGCCGAACTCCGCCTCGTCAAGCGCATGGGCGTCTCCGACGAGCGCCTCGCCTCGGAGTGGGGCCTAGAGGGGGCGGCAGGCACCGCTACCGTGCGTGCACTCCGCAGCAAGCTCGGCGTGAAGCCTGTCTTCAAGATGGTAGACACGTGCGCCGGGGAATTCGAGAGCTACACGCCCTACCTCTATAGCTGCTACGACGAAGAAGACGAGGCCGCGCCCACCCCACGCAAGAAGATCATCATCCTCGGCAGCGGGCCCAACCGCATCGGGCAGGGAATCGAGTTCGACTACTGCTGCTGCCATGCCGCCTTCGCCCTCCGCGAGGACGGCTACGAGACCATTATGGTCAACTGCAACCCCGAAACCGTCTCGACCGACTACGACACCAGCGACCGCCTCTACTTCGAGCCGCTCACGCTCGAGGACGTGCTCGCTGTCTACGAGCACGAAGCCTCCGGCGGCGCTGAAATCGGCATGATCGTGCAGTTCGGCGGCCAGACTCCGCTCAATCTTTCGCTTCCCCTCAAGCACGCCGGCGTCCCCATCATCGGCACCTCGCCCGAGTCCATCGACCTCGCCGAAGACCGCAAGCGCTTCGGCAAGCTCATCACCGAGCTCGACATTCCGCAGCCGGAAGGCGCAATGGCCACCAGCGTTGAAGAGGCCATCGCCGGCGCGAATCGCGTGGGCTACCCCGTGCTCGTGCGGCCCAGCTACGTGCTCGGCGGTCGCGCCATGGTCATTGCCTACGACGATGAAGCCATCGTCCGCTACATGAGCACTGCAATCGAGTACTCCCAGGAACGCCCAGTTCTCATCGACCACTTCCTCGAAGACGCCGTCGAATGCGACGTTGACGCGCTCTGCGACGGCGAGGACGTGGTCATCGCCGGTATCATGCAGCACATCGAAGAGGCCGGCATCCACTCCGGCGACTCTTCCTGCGTGCTTCCCGCGGTCGACCTCAGCGACGATGTCCTCCGCACCATTCGCACCCACACCCGCAAGCTGGCGATGGCGCTCAACGTCATCGGCCTGGTCAACATTCAGTTCGCCATCCAGCGCGGCAAGGTCTTCGTTATCGAGGTCAATCCACGCGCGTCGCGCACCGTCCCTTACGTCTCCAAGGCCACGGGCGTGCCGCTGGCCAAGATCGCGTCGCGTCTCATGGTCGGCCGCAAGCTCAAGGAGTTGCTGCCGGAGCAGGTCGAAAGCGGCGCCGACCTGGAAACCGGAGCGCACTTCTTCGTCAAGTCGCCGGTGTTCCCGTGGGTCAAGTTCCCCGGCGTCGACACCGTGCTCGGACCGGAGATGAAATCTACCGGCGAGGTCATGGGCGTCGCCGATAACTTCGGCGAGGCGTTCGCCAAGGCGCAGATTGCCGCGGGCCAGGTGTTGCCCGTCAAAGGCACTATCTTCATGAGCGTCAACGACCACGACAAGGACGCCGTCGTCTCGCTGGCTCGCACCTTCGTCGAGATGGGCTTCCATCTGGTCGCTACCCACGGCACCGCCGAGGTCCTCGAAGCCGCCGGCCTGCAGCCCGAGCGCGTCTTCAAGGTGAAGGAAGGCCGGCCCAACGTGGTCGACCTCATCAAAGGCGACCGCATCCAGCTCATCGTCAACACGCCCCGCGGCCAGGAGACGTTTTTCGATGAGAAGGCGATTCGGCGTGCAGCCGTACTCGCTCGCATTCCCACCATCACCACGCTCGCAGCCGCACGCGCCGCGGCCGAAGGAATCGCAGCACTGCAGCAGGGCACGCTCAGCGTCTTCGCGCTGCAGGAACTCCACGCGGCCCGCATAACCGCACTCGCGTAAGGTTCAATTCCGCAACTCCTTCATCAGCCGCTTCAACGCCGCCCTTTGCTCGCTGTCAGGCGGCAGATGCGGCAGGCGGGGCAGACCGCCGAAGTAGCCGTTCAGGTCACAGCCAAACTTCAAGCCGCCGGGCCCAAGCATCTCTTCGGCGAAATAGGCAGCTTCGTCCAGGCGTGATTGCTTCTCTTCGGCGAGCGGACGGTCGTTATCCTTCCAGGCGGCGAAGACCTCGTAGCAGGCCTGCGGCGCGCACGCGGCGAAGGCCGGAGCGATGCCTGCGGCTCCTGCCTGCAGGCCATCCAGCATCCCGTCGGTGTCGCCGGCGAGGAGCTGAAAGCCGACGGATTTCGTACGGGTGCGCAGCGCGTCCACGGTCGGCACAGCGACAGTGGTTGCGGTTCCGGTCAGGCTGGCGGTGGAGACCAGCGAGCCTGCTGCCGCTGCCCTCTGCATGCGAGCTGTGACTGCTGCGAACACGGCAGTGACGATAACGCTGCGTTTCACTTGGGCGGTGCGGGTCAGGAGTCGCTCGAATGCGCCCGATCGAACATTATGAGGCTGGGCGTCGAGCAGCGCGATGATGTTCGGGTGCGCCGCGAGTTCCGCAACTGCGTGGATAGGAAGAGCCCGGTCGCGAGCGTTTAGCAGGACGATGGGAATCGGGGAGCTGTCGGCAACGCTCTGAAAATAGGTGAGCACCTCACGCAGGCGTGTGTCCGGCTGCGGGCGATCTATACCGAAGGAGGCCAGGACGCCGGGTTTGCCAACCAGAACTGCGTCGTAGCTGAGTTCAGCGGCGAACCTGGCGAGTTCAAGGGTCGCGTGGACGCTGTCGCGGGAGATGCCGGCAATGAGGACTTTTTCGGGAGCAGCGGATTCAGCGGCTGCGCGCAGACCTTCGCGCGTCTCGTCGTCAGAGAGCAGCGTAGGTTCTCCTGCGGGGCCAAGCACAATCAGCCCGGCGGCCGGCGTGCGTGAATAGCGTTCCACGTTTGTGGCCAGCTTGCGCAGGCTGAGACCGCCATCCGGTTGAAATGGAGTGGTCAGCGGGATGTGAAGGCCTTCTAGCAGCATGGTGTCAATCCTCAGGCGCCCGCGGCGCGACCGACCCCGGATAATAGACCGCCCAGCCTTCCGCGGCGGCGCGCTCAAGCAACTCCGCCGAAGGGTTCACCGGGAACGCCCGCCGTGCAATCCCCAGCATGTGCGCATCATGCACGGAGTTGCCGAAGACTGCATCGGGCGCCGTGATGCCGACCCTCGCCAGCGCAGCGACCTTGCCCTCGTCGGTGGGAACCTCGATTAAAGTGTCGGTGACCATGCCGTCCTTAATCGCGACCCGGGCGGCCAGCACACGGTTTGCCGGGATTGCGAACCGCTGCACAGCCTCTTCAATCACCCAGTCGTTTGTGGAACTGACTGCCCAGATCTCGGTTCCCGCGGTCTGCAACTTCCGGATCAGCTCGCGCAACTCGGGAAAGATATTTGGCTCTGTTTGGGTCGCGAAGAACTCTCTGGCGGCGGTGCGCATCTCCGTGTCGCGCAGCCCCGCATAGATCTGCACCATCTCACCGCAAATCTCAAGTTCGGAGACCCGCCCGGCCAGGTAGCCCTTGTAGCGTACGTCCAGCCGTGCGATGGCCTCGGGCGAAAGCAGGCCGCGCTCGATGGTCCAGTACATGAAGCCGGAGCCGGCATCGCCGGACCATAACGTCCCGTCACAATCGAAAACAGCAACGCGCGGCGCCAGCGCGTGAACCGCCGCACGAAACTCGGTAGTAGTAAGAACAGTTGGGGCCGCAGCCTGGGTCACTTCAGTCGTCATGGTCGATGAGCTTCATCTTCAATTCTATAGTCCCCAGCGCAGCGTCATGATTCTCACATCCGGATGCCTTCGTACTGAGCGCAGCTCAGAATCTCCACAGTTGCTCTGCCTTTGCCTGACAACTGAGGACTAAACAGGCGCTTGCCCATCCACGACCGGAATTCCCTTCGGCGGAGTGAAGACGAAGTCCGATGCCGGAATCGTAACGTTCTCATCAATTCCACTAAACGTGAAGTCAGTCGTCGAGCCATCCGTCTCTTCAATCTTCATGTCCTGAATCACGCCCGCCGGTGTAACGATAAGCGTAAGCAGGTGAACCCGCTGCGCCATCCCTTTCGGAACGCCGGTGATCTTGAAGTTGGCGCCCTCGGGCGCGGTGGCGATCGCGTCGAGCTCCTTGGCGAGTTCGGTGCGCCCAAGCAGGAATCGCAGTGGCGAGCGCAGGTCATCAAGCTGCTTGGCCGGCGTGCGCGACACCTGGGCGTCGCCGGGCGTATAGAACCAAGCGTAATGCCCGTCGAGGACGAAGACTTTGCCGGCGGGCTTGTCGTAGCTCCAGCGCATCAGGCCGGGCTTCTTCAGCGTGAGCGTTCCGGACTCCGAGCGATCCATCCCCATACCGGTGTAGTGCTCGGTATAGCGCGTGCGCAAGGTCCGCAGGTGGTTGTAGTGGTCGTCAACCAGGTGGATAAGAGCGGGCGTAGTTTGGGCGCGGACGAGTGGCGCGCATGAGAGCGCGAACAGCAACGCCAGGGTATACGAAATGCGGAGATTCTTCACTGCGCTCAGAATGACAGATTCAAAGGTGAACGGCCAACCTACTCAACGGGCTGCGTGCAGTTCACGCCGCCATCCGGGTCGAATTTGATGACGCCCCTTTCGTCAGAGCAGAAACCGCGGTCGCCGGTCTCGCCGACCGCCTGAGGAACGCCGAAGATCTCCACCGAGTTGTAGACGTCCTGGTTGTTGATGGTGGTTTTGGAGCCGCAGGTCACAGTGAAGGCGTAGCCGGATTTCTGTCCGCTAGCGGCGAGCACGGGGTCGATCAACTGTGATGTCTGGGCGGTGGGCGCGCCGGACTTGGGATCGCCGCCGAGCACAGAGAGCGGGCAACCGAAGCCGCTGCCGGGATAGGACACACTGTAGACGAGTTCAGCCTGATTGATGGCGCGCAGGGTCTGGACTGCGGCGGTCTGGTTGGCGAGCTTTCTCATCCTGAGCATGGAAGGGATGGCGACTGCTGCAAGGATGAGGAGGACGAAAATGGCCGCCGCGCAGCAGCCGCCGATGACTAGAATCCAGAACCAGGCTGGATGGCGGGCGGGCTGGGGTTGTCCGTAGGTTGGATAAGGCGGCGGTGGTGGCGGCGTAGGGCGATCTTCCGTCATATGTTCAACCTGGAGAGACTACTGCATCGGATTAGTGCAGTTTGTGCCGCCGGTGGGATCGATCTTGATGACGTTGTTCTCGTCGGAGCAGTAACCATTGTCGCCGGTCTTGTTGATGGTTTCCGGAACGCCGGTGATCTCGACGGAGTTATAGACGTCCTGGTTGTTGACGGTAGTTTTGGAGCCGCAGGTAACGGTGAAGATGTAGCCGGACTTGTGCCCTGTAGCCGCGAGATCCGCGGGGAGCAGTTGTGCTGCCTGGGCACTGGGAGCGCCGGTTTTGGGATCGCCGCCGAGCACGGAGAGCGGGCAGCCGAAGCCGTTGTAGGGCCCGTTGTAGCTCAACTCAGCCGACCCAATGGTGCGCATGGTCTGAACCGCGGACACCTGGTTGGCGTTCTTTTTGACCTTGAGCATCTGGGGCACGGCGAGGGCCATCAGGATGAGCATGATGGACATGACGATGAGCAGTTCGATGAGGGTGAAGCCTTCGGTAGGTTCGAGGTTCAAGGTTCGAGGTTCGAGGGTAAGTACGGTGGTCTTCATGGTTCCTCTGGAGCGGAATGGACTCTTTTGCTCCGCTACAAACTGTAACAGCGTGCGGTTCAACATGCGAGCGTTTTGCGGTCGACAGCAAGGTTGCCGAGGTTGCCGAGGACGGTAAGTGCGATCGTCTCAGGGCGAAAGAGATCGCGGGCGAGGGTTTGGATTTCGGCCGGGGTGACGGCGTCGACCTCGGTGATGATGTCGTCAACGGTAAAAAAGCGGCCGAAGTACATCTCCTGCCGGGCAAGATTAGCCATGCGGCTGGAGGAGCTTTCGAGGCCAAGCACGATATTGCTTTTGAGCTGGTCCTTCGCTCGCTTCAATTCTGCCTCCGGAACGGTGTCTTCTTTGAGACGGCGGATTTCGTCGATCGTAAGCCGAAGTACCTCTGGAGTCTTTTCGGCGGAGGTACCGGCGTAGATGGCAAGGCATCCCGTATCGCGGAAGGGGTTGGTCTCGGAGTAGATGGAGTAAGCGAGGCCGCGGTCCTCGCGGATGGTCTGGAAGAGGCGGGAGCTCATGCCGCCGCCCAGCATGGTGTTGAGCAGATACACGGCGTAGCGGGCGGGCGAGTCGACTGGTGGGGCGGGAACGCCGAGACAAAGCTGGACCTGTTCGAGCGACTTCTTGCGCTTGAGGGTGATGTGCGGGAAAGTGGCCGGGGCGGGGACGTGAGCGAGCGGCGCTGCGCTGGAGGCGGCGAGCGAGCTGAAGTGCTCGGCGACCTGGGCGACGAAGGCGTCGTG
>CAZAXI010000182.1:0-8682 GCA_964489045.1 uncultured Granulicella sp.
CGCCGTAATGCCAGATTCCCTTGCGCACCGCCGCACGAATCACGGCATTCAGGCCGGGGCAATCCCCGCCCCCCGTCAGCATTCCAATCCGCATCGCAAAAACCTCTCAGTTTTGGAGAATTCTCAATCACCCAAATGATACTTGAACCGCGGCCCCCTATCCGGTGCGCCGGGTCACACGGCTGCTCGCGCCATCACACCAACCCTAGGTGGGTTCAGCGCCACCAATTCGAGCGCACCTCGACGCCGCGCAATACCTCGGTCGGCCTGCCCGGCTCCGGAGCCCACAGCTTCAGGCCGTCTGTTTGCGCCAACTCCAGCAGACGCTCCATCGGCCAGCGCCACGGATGCAGCGCCAGGTCGAACAGCCCCCAGTGGATCGGCATCAGCAGCCCCGCGCCGCCCATGTCATGGAACGCCCGCGCCGCTCCATCCGGCCCCATGTGGATCGCCTGCCAAAGCTGGTTGTACGCGCCGATCTCCAGCATGGTCAGGTCGAACGGCCCATGCTTGGCGCCAATCTCGGCAAAGCCCTGCCACCACCCCGAATCCGCCCCGTAGTAGACTGCGTGCCCGGGCTGGTCCGATTGGCGCCCGCCCGCCTCCACTGAGGCCCCACGCAGCACGAACGACGCCCACAGCGTCTCGAGCCGGTTGAACGCGCTGCGCCCGGAAAAGTGCCGCGCGGGCAGGGAAGTGATCTGGCACGATGCGCCTGCCGGCCCCGCAACCTGCACTGCCTCCGTCCAGTCCAACTCGGTAATCCGCTCCGCCTGCACGCCAAACCGTTGGAGAATCGCGCCCACGCCCAGCGACGTCACCCATCTTGCGTCTGGCTGCAGCTTCGCAAGCTGCCGCACCGTGCCCGCGCCCAGGTGATCGTAGTGGTCGTGCGAGACCAGCACCGCGTCCAGCCGCGGCAACTCCTCCAGCCGCAGCGGCGCCGCGAAAAACCGCTTCGGCCCCATCCACTGGTATGGAGACGCGCGCTCGTCCCACACCGGGTCCACCAGCACCCGCACCCCATCGATCTCCACCAGCATCGACGAGTGCCCCATCCACGTCACCCGCAGCCCGCTCTCCGGAGCTGTCGCGTATACCGCGGCGTCGGTCCGGAACGGCCCCAGCGCCTGCTGCGGCGCGCGTTCTGCCCGGTTCGTCAGGAACTGTGGGAGCACCTTCAATGCGAGCCCGAAGCCGCCAACCGCTGTCGGGACTGGATTCTCGAACTTCCGCCCCGTTTTCTGCGCCCGCTGCAACTTACTCATAGATACGATTCGATTCGCCGCACCAGCCGCCGGTGCATTCTTCCGAAAGAAATTCCGCCGACCCTAAGCCGTCGCCGTGGCTTCATCCCTATAAAACATCTCCAACTCCGCCGCATATTTTTTCTCCACCACGCGCCGCTTCAGCTTCATGCTCGGCGTCAATTCGTCACCCTCGACGGACCACTCGTCGGGCACCACCGCCAGCCGCTTGATGGTCTCGAACGGCGCCAGCGTCGCATTTACCTCGTTCACAATCCGCTGGTATCTCGCCAGCACCTGCGCATTCTGCACCAGCGCCATGCGGCCGGCTACGGTCACCCCGTGTGCCTTTGCCCAGCCTTCCAGAATCGCGAAGTTCGGCGAGATCAGCACGCATGCAAACTTGTGCTTGTCGCCCACCAGCGCCGCGTTTCCCACCAGGCTGTGCGCCTTCAGCTTGCTCTCAATCGGCTGCGGGGCAATCAGCTTGCCGCCGCTGGTCTTCAGCAGCTCCTTCTTCCGGTCCGTAATCGACAGGAACCCATCCGCATCCATATTGCCGATGTCTCCGGTCTTCAGCCATCCGTCCGCCGTAAAGCTCTCCGCCGTCTCCTTCGGCTTGTTCCAGTATCCCGGGAACACCGAAGGCCCGCGCGCCTCCAACTCGCCGTCCGCTGCGAAACGAACCTCGACATTGCCGAGCACCGGCCCCACCGTGCCGATCCGGTACTTCTCCGGCGTATTCAGTGCGATCACCGGCGACGTCTCGGTCAGCCCGTACCCCTCCAGAATTCGTATCCCCACATCCGCGAACCACGCCGCGGTATCCATGCCGAGCGGTGCGCCGCCCGAGACAAATAGCCATACGCGACCGCCGAACGACTCGCGAATCCTGGAAAACACCAGCTTGTCCGCCACCACCCAGTCGAAGCCGGCCGGCCGCTTGCCCTTGAGTGTCGCCGGCCGCTGCGCCTTGCCCACACCCAGCGCCCAGTTCAGAATCCGCCCCTTCACTCCGTGCGACTTGCCCTCCACCGCCTGCCGAATCTTCTCGTACACCCGCGGCACGGCCACGAAGATCGTCGGCCGCACCGCCTTCATTGTCTCCCGGATATGGTCGAACTTCGGGCAATACGCCATCGTCACTTCATCGCACATCAGCGCGTAGTCCAGGTGCCGCGCCGTTACATGCGAAAGCGGCAGAAACGAGATACACGTGTCCTTCTCGGTGAACCCGAACGGCTTGGTCGAAATACTGATGTTGCTCGCCAGGTTCCCGTGGGTCAGCATTACGCCCTTGGGCTCGCCGGTCGTGCCCGAGGTGTAGATGATCGTCGCCAGGTCCTCCGGCTTGACCTGCCGCACTCGCGCGTCGAACTCCGCGTCTCGCTCGCGCAGCTCGACGGCCGGCTCCATCAGCTTGCCAAAGCTATGCGCTCCCGGAAAATCGCCCGCATCCATCACCACCACCTGCTCCAACGCGGGCAGGTCCCCCGCCGCCACCAGCTTGTCGTACTGCTCCCGGTTGGACACCACCGCCACCTTCGCGCCGGAGTCGCGCATCATGTAGCCGACCTGCTCTGCCGTCAGCGTCAGGTACAGCGGCACGTCCACCGCGCCCAGCGCCAATACTGCGAAGTCCGTCACCGGCCACTCCCAGCGGTTCTCGCTGAGCAGCGCAACCCGGTCGCCCTTGCCCACGCCCCACCCGGCCAGCGCCTTGGCCAGCGCCCGCACCCGTCCATACACCGCGCCCGACGCGATCGGCTTCCAGGACCCATCCTTATCCTGCCAGCGCCAGACCACCTTGTCGGTGCGCCCGGTGATCTTCAGGAAGGCTTCGTTCAACGTCGCCACTTGCCACATCCCAATCCCCCGCAGAAGCTCTCCCGAATGGTAACTCCCGTCAGGTCACTCTAATAAACGTGTCCAGAGATTGCCAACTCGCGCCCGAACATCTTCTGGCGGAGTGCGGTTCTCAGGCTGCAGAAAGGGCCTGCTGCGCGCGTCCTTTGCCGACAGCGATGGAAACTCCGGGGCTGCGAGAATCTGCCGGCTACTGGGTCAGGGTGCCGTTCCGGTTGAAGTGTCCCCCGCGAAAGAACCGGTGCTGCACCATGCTCTGCCCCAGCAGAAGAATCAGGACAAACAACGCCGCCACCAACACAATCCGCCCAGCCCGGAAAAGCAACTCCTCAACATCGAAGTGGTGGGGCTTCTGCGTCCCATCTTCCGCCGAATCCGAATGCGTAGCCATTCGAGCCTCCTCTCCAACAGGCTCCGTCGTTCTCATCCAATTAGATGCGGCAAGCTCCCACGGAGGTATATCCAACTGCGCTGGCCGAAATCCGTGCATCTTTCTGCAACATCCGGCGTAGACTGTCTCTATGAACCTGATCCTGGAAGAGAAAGAATTTCCGCTGTGGCTGGTGCCGCGGGCGTCGATCAGCGACAAGCGGCTGCAGCAACTCCGCGATATGAACCAGAAACTTCGCATCGAGCTTGAGCCGAGCGGCGAACTCTATATCAACGTCAAACCGGCCGCGCCTTCGCCTCACAGATAAGCCCCGGCGCCTCCGCCGGGCCCAGCGTCCCAACCTGGGCTATGAACGGCTGACCTTGGGCGTTTGTAGATAGCTGCCTGCCAGGGGCGGGAGTAGACTTCCTTCATGAATCTAGCGTTGGCTGAATTTGGACTGCCAATCCGCATCAGCCGGGACCGTCCTGTGACGGATGAGGAATTGATGCGCCTTTCGGCCGAAAGCCGGCCGCTTCGGCTTGAGCGCGATGCAAATGGAGAGCTTATCGTGATGTCGCCAACGGGAACGGGAGGCGGGCGAATTGAGACCCGCGTCATTTTGGAGTTGGGCGATTGGGCTCGCAAGGATGGCAGAGGCGAAGTGTTTGGATCCAATACCGGAGTCAAGCTGCCCGACAGTTCTGTGCGTGCCGCGGATGCCGCCTGGGTAAGTTCGCCGCGCTTGAACGCGCTGAGTGACGCCGAACTGAAAGGCTACGCTGCCATCTGCCCTGAGTTTGTCATCGAGGTTCGCTCGGAGAGCGATCGCTTGTCCGACCTCCAGGCCAAGATGGATCAATGGATCGTCAACGGGGCCGAGGTGGCATGGCTGATCGATCCCATTGAGAAGGCCGTCACCATCTACCGCCTCGGCGACCGGCCCGAACACCTCGCCCACCCCACCTCCGTCCAGGGCACCGGCCCCATCGCCGGATTTGAACTGGTGATGGCGAGGATTTGGGATTAGGGCTTCTGAGGGCCGCTGTACAAACTCGCGAATCCTATTCGAAGTTCTTGCGTGGGAACGAGACTCCGCGCGTGAACGGAGAAATGGTTCGCGTCGATCTCAGTCACCGGTCCGTTCCAACAAAAACTGATCAACGACTTCTCGAATTGCTGCACGTGAGGCCGCTCCACAATGAGCGTGAAGTCCTCTATCGGCGTTTTCCACGTGTTTGCCGAAGTCAGGATGAAATCGACATATTCGATATGCCCGTAGGGGTTGTCTGGATTTCCGTGTATTGCCTCTTTGACCGCCTTCAACAAGTTTTCCGTCGGGCAGACGGACTGGACCTCGCTCAATACAGATTCCTCCCCCATCTGCACCTTGGCCGATGGGGATTGTGGCGATAAAGCAGCTAGAATCACGTCTTCGGGCACCATATCGAATCCTACGACTGGGGTGTACGTGTGTGAGATCCGTACGACACTGTGGGCCGGAAAGGTCTGCGTCCAGTAGTACTTTTTCTCGACCGTCCAGCTAGCCCAGTCAATGTCGGGATCTTTGTCGAGCAAGCCAGCCGCTATCAATGCACTGCGTTGGCTCGGTGAGAGTTTGCGTATGTCCCTCGATTGATTATGGTCTTCGTCAAAGTGCCCGAACGTGGCGACATCTATTCCATAGCGCTTGAGGATCGGTGTTACGTCCCGATGCCCAAGCCTGGCCTTGGCCTCGGTCTGGAAGCGGGCCGGTTTCCCGTCGATGAGAAGTTTGAAATCCTCGAAGCCTTGCTCCTTTATCGAGTACTTGACGAAATCCAAGCTGTAGGGGCGATATCGGAAATGCGACGACCGTGGTGATATCGCTATCCGTATCGTTTCGGAAGTTGTAATCGACCCTAACCTCGCTTTCACTGATGAAAAGGACTTCCTTCGCCATCGTGATGCGGGGTTCGCAGGTCATTACAATCCCACCGGCGGCGATGGAAGCTGCGCCATCATCGGCGAGGGCGACGCCGCCAGCGAGGGAAGCAGCGAGAAGCAGACTTGGCAGGCAACGCATGGGGAGTCCCTCTTTCGGACGAGCGAATTCTCGCACGTTTCACGTCTTCGATTGACCAAAATCGCATTTTCCTGCATACTCATAAGAGTGCCTCCGCCCTGTGCGGGGGCCAGTCACAGGCACCACGGCCGAACGGCTCATCCAGCCAGCAGTTGAAGAAAAGCAATTCCGGATGGGTTCAGCGCGCAACAGTCGCTGCTTGGTTCGAGCGGTGGGAGACGAGGAAAAATGGCAAGAAAACTCTCTAAGAACATGGTGAAGGCGCGCGCGCTCGTGGAGCACCGCCCGTACACCCTGATCGACGCAGTCCCCCTCCTGAAGAAAGCCAAGTATGCCAAGTTCGACGAGACCGTCGACCTGAACATCCGTCTTGGCGTCGACCCCAAGCACGCCGACCAGATGGTCCGCGGCACGGTCGTCCTTCCCCACGGCCTGGGCAAGACCAAGATCGTCGCCGTCATCACCTCGGGCGACAAGATTGCCGAAGCACTAGCAGCCGGAGCCGAATTCGCCGGCGGCGACGACATCGTGGAGAAGATTCAGAAAGAAGGCTGGACCGCCTTCGACGCCCTGATCGCGACCCCCGACATGATGAAGTCCGTCGGCCGCCTGGGCAAGGTACTCGGCCCCAAGGGCCTGATGCCCAACCCCAAGACCGGCACCGTGACCACCGACGTAGTCGGCGCGATCAAGGAGATCAAGGCCGGCAAGGTGGAGTTCCGCACCGACAAGACCGCGCTGGTCCACGTTCCCGTGGGCAAGCTCTCGTTCGACCCGCAGAAGCTGGTCGACAACGCCATGACCGTCATCAGTTCGGTACTGAAGGCCAAGCCTTCCGCCGCCAAGGGCAAGTACGTCAAGGGCATCACCATCAGCTCGACCATGGGCCCCGGCATCCAGCTTGACTCAACCGTCACCGAAGCTGCGGGCAAGGCGTCGTAAAAGCAGCCGCTAGCTATTAGCTTTTAACTCTTAGCTGGCTGCGGTAGATAAGGATTCATGCGCATTCCCGGCGCATACAAATTGAAGAGCTAACAGCTAAAGGCTAAAAAGCTAATAGCTGGCAACTAGAGGCTAAGAAAATGGCACTGACCAAAGCAAAGAAGGCGGAAAAGGTGACCGCGCTCGCCACCGAGCTCGAGCACTCCACCTCCGCAATTATCGGCACCTTCAAGGGGCTTACCGCGGCCAAGGACTACGACCTGCGCAAGACCATTCGCAAGGCCGGCGGCAGCTACCACGTGGTCAAGAACAAGCTGGCCGCTCGCGCCTCCCAGGGCACCAAAATTGAAGCCGCGCTGCAGGGCCTGAAGGGCGTCTCGTCCGTCGCTTATACCTCCGGCGATCCGGTGGCACTCGCCAAGGCGCTCTCCACCTGGGTGAAGGACCACGCTGAGTTCACCTTCAAGCTGGGCATCGTCGAGGGCAAAGTCATCACCGTTGACGAGATTAAGGCTCTGGCCACCATGCCGGGCAAGGAAGAGCTGTTCTCGAAGCTTCTCTTCCTGATTCAATCGCCCGCGCAGCGTTTGGTTACGGTCATCAACGCCACTGGCCGCGATCTCGCGGTGGTCATCAACCAGGGCGTCGAAAAGGGCAAGTTCGCCGGTCCCGCAGCCGCTCCTGCTGCCGAGGTTCCGGCAGCCGAAGCGCCCGCAGCACCGGTCGCGGAAGTTGTCGCCCCGGTTGCGGAAGCAGCCGCAGTTGCCGAGGATGCTCCGGTCGCGGAAGTGGCCGAAGCACCCGCCGTAGAAGCACCCGCCGTAGAGCCGCCCGCTGCCGACCCAGTCGAAGGCGCATAAACTTTCGCTTCATCCCCCGGGTGCGCTGGTCTGGGCGCAACGGAAACCCGATGGGATCGAGGCAGCCGAAGCCGAGGATCAGAGGATCAGCTTCGGAGACGCAAACAGGCACCACGCACCACAAGTTCTGAATCGACTTTTAGGAGAAATAAAATGGCAGACATTCAGCAGTTGGAAGATCAGATCGTTAGCTTGAGCCTGCTCGAGGCTTCCGAGCTGGTCAAGAAGCTCGAGGCTCGCCTCGGCGTCTCGGCGGCGGCAGCCGTCGCAGCAGCCCCGGCAGCCGGCGGCGGCGCGGCAGCGGCAGCCCCGGTCGAGGAGAAGACCGAGTTCACCGTCATCCTGAAGGATGCGGGCGCGAACAAGATTTCCACCATCAAGGCCGTCCGCGAAGTCACCAGCCTGGGCTTGAAGGAAGCCAAGGACCTGGTCGACGGCGCGCCCAAGGCTCTGAAGGAGAACATCTCCAAGGAAGACGCGGCCGCCATCGCCAAGAAGTTCGAAGGCGTCGCAACCGTCGAGATCAAGTAAGCTCCGCGTTTAGTTGAGCTTACGGGTAAGTAGGGGCTTTCCAGGTTCCACAATCCGGGTCTATGGGCAGGCCGGAGCTTCGGCTCCGGCGCTTTCTCCCCTCCCGTAGACTCCCACTTGCGCGTTATTGCAAAAAGGGGTATCCTTGTCGTTGGAGAACCGCCTCTGCCTTGGTGTGCTAGTAGGCAGACAGCGCTTCCGGACACTCGCGAATTTCGTTTTTACATGGCAATTTTCCGGTCCATCCCGCGTGCGCGGGCTACGGGGCCGGCCATCATGCGTTCTGGCGGCGGACTCGCATGGTGACACAGGAACAGTAGCGGCAGCAAAACCTTGAAGCTAGGCGAGCTTCAAAGGGTGGTTGGCATCCAGTCAGATACAGCAATAGTGCACAAGTCGGTCTTTGCGCTCACGGGAGGTGCTGTCCCTACGAGCGCATTTCTGCGTGTGCGCACACAACCAGTCTCCGCCCCACCCGGAAGCCCGCGAAATCACCCGCACGCGCACTTTATAGCAGTTCCCGCAGTCTGGCGATAGTTAAAAATTTCGCCCCGGCAGTAGAGGCAAGAGTCAGCATCAGGCGCATCGGCCAAACCGCATCGAGGGCGGCCAGGCTCAACAAAGCGCAATTGGTACCAAACCCGGAGAGCAGCAGGCGCGGCTCTCCACCTTCGCGAAAAGCAGCCCGCCGGCAGGCAGCGCGAGCGAAGGCCTCGAACAGAGAATGCTCTCAAGTTGCCGAGAAGTTTAGGAGAACCCCAGCATGCCCAGCGAAATGCGCGCGATCCGCACCCGGCTCGA
>CAZAXI010000183.1:0-8668 GCA_964489045.1 uncultured Granulicella sp.
GCTTCGCGTCCAGTTCCTGCTCGGCGCCGAGCAGTTCGATGTACGCCATCTCGGCCGCATCGCCCTGGCGCGCACCGCTGCGCGTGATGCGGGTGCATCCACCGTTGCGGTCGCCGTAGCGCGGGGCCACGACCCCGAACAGCCGGTCCACGGACTCCGGCGTCATCAGGTAGCTTAGCGCCTGGCGTCGTGCGTGAACGGTGCCGCGCTTGCCCAGTGTGATCATCTTCTCCACCAGCGGCTGGGCGGCCTTGCACTTGGTGACGGTGGTCTCGATGCGGTCCATCAAAATGACAGACGTGACCAGATTGCGCAGCACGGCGCGACGGTGAGAGGTATTGCGGCCGAGCTTGTAGCCGGCATTACGATGACGCATGGTGAGTCTCCTTCGACCCGGCTTCTGCCGTCGGTCGGTACTGCGGTTGGATCGCACGGAGCGATTTGGATCAGAACAAGAGCCGCCGGCTGAACCCGCAACAAGCGCGTGCCTCTGAAGGCATCACATCCCGTGTCAGGCTCATATGCTGCAAGCCATCTCTTTCAAAAAGGATTGGCAGTGCCGGCGATTGAACTGTGCGGCCCAGGCCCGTAATGTGCCCGACCCCACTCATTCCATTGTAACTTGGCCTGCCGAAGAGGTGTCAAGCTTGCGACCGCCGCTGTTGGCGCAAGCAAAGAGCGCCCAATGAGCGTTCCTTGGCATCTCATCCCTATGTTGGCGGGCTCCCAGACAACGATTCGGTAGGAACCAGGCAGAATGCCAAACCCAAAGGTGCATGCGATCTGCACGGGGCTGGTAGGCCCTGCTGATTGCCGGCAAGGTCGACGGAGTCAGCCCGGACATCGAAACCTCCAGTCAGACCTTGAGCCGGATCAGGGCGCTCGCCCAGCAGCGGCCCTTGGTCTACCTCCCATCGCATGACCCCGAGAGCGAAGCCCGACTTCGGCTACAGAGCGTCCTAAAGATAGGGACGCCCACCACTTAGCATCGCCGCGCCTGACCGGCGGTGGCCCTGGCAGAGCTCCGCAACAGCACTCTTGTTCCAGCCCCCATAGGTTGTATAGACCAGGCGGCTCATCGCACTGCTAAACTTAGACGTTTCTTACTCCTAGAGTCCGCATGCCTATAGTTCAGTTGAATCATGTCCGCAAGGTTTACGACACCAAAGTCGCGGTCGAGGACCTCTCGTTCAGCTTAGAGCCGGGAACCATGTTCGGGCTGCTTGGCCCCAACGGCTCGGGCAAGACCAGTTCTATCCGTATGATGATCGGCATCACGGTGCCCGACTCCGGCTCGGTCTCTCTCTTCGACAAGCCGTTCGCTCGCAAGTATCTCGCTCGCGTCGGCTATTTGCCGGAGGAGCGCGGCCTCTACAAGAAGATGAACGTGCTCGACCAGCTCGTTTTTCTCGGCCAGCTCCACTATGTCAGCGCATCCCTGGCCGAAAAACGCGCTCGCGACTGGTGTGAGAAGCTGCAGATCACCGAGGCGATTCCCAAGAAGACCGAAGACCTATCCAAGGGCATGCAGCAGAAGATTCAGTTCATCGCGGCGCTGCTGCACGATCCTGAACTCATCATTATGGACGAGCCCTTCAGCGGCCTCGACCCGGTCAACGCAGCCCTGCTGATGGACACGCTGCTGGACTTGCGCCGCCAAGGCAAGGCCGTGCTCTTCTCCACCCACCGCATGGACCAGGTGGAGAAGCTCTGCGACAACATTGCCCTCATCCATCGCGGCCGCCTCGTCCTCTCCGGCTCCATGCACGAGATCAAGTCCAGCTATCCGCGCAACCGCATCCAGATGCACTTCGAAGGGGGCGACGGCTTTCTCCAGAGCCCGAAGATCGAAAGCTCCAAGCGCTACGCCGGATACGCCGAGATCAAGCTGCGTCCTTCCGCAACCCTCGCCGACGATGCGCAGGCGCTGCTGGCCGAGGCCTTGCAGTACGCGCACATCACACAATTTGAGGTGTCGGAGCCCACGCTCGAGCAGATCTTCATCGAGAAGGTCCAGGAAACCTCGCCGGAGACGAACGGTTCCGATCTCTCCTTGGATCAATTAGAAGAGCCTGAGGGGAGCTATCTCGATGCCTAAGCTGCGAGCTGCCTCCCTGCGGAATGTCTTGCTGATTGCCCGCCGCGAGTACCGGGAACGCATCCGCACCCGCGGCTTCCTCCTCACCACCATCATGATCCCCTTGATCATGGCCGGATTCATCTTCGGCAGCCTCTTTCTGGGCTCCAAGGCCTCCGGCGATGCGCAGATAGCCGTCGTCTCCTCCGACACCCAGTTGGCCCTCGATCTGCAAACCGAACTCGAGCGCAGGCAACAGCAACAGGACGAAAGCGCAGCCCAGTCGCAAGAACATGCCGCCAGCCGCAGCCAGCAGAAGAGGCAGCCGCGCATCTTCGTCGATGCCATGGATCCCGGACCCGGTACTCGCGCGGAGCTGGATAGCGACCTGAAATCCGGCGACCTGGATGGCTACCTCTGGATCACGCCTGCCGCTGCGCCGGGAGGCCGTCCCACGTTTGTCTTCACCCCCCGGTCAAGCGGGCAGGCCTCCATTAAGAACACCCTCGCCGACGCACTGCGCCAGGTCCTCATCCGCGAGCAACTGGCCCATCGCGGCGTCGTGGCCGCCGAAGTCGATACCATGCTGCAACCGGTCACCATTGTGGCCGCCCGGGGCTTTCAGCACGAAGACCACGAGTCCGCGGAGATCAGCGTCTCCGTGCTCTTCTTCGTCATGTACCTGGTCATCATGCTCTATGGAATGAATGTGGCGCGGTCGATCATTGACGAGAAGACTTCGCGCATCTTCGAGGTCCTGCTCGCAACCATCCGCCCCGAGGCGATGATGGCAGGCAAGATTATCGGCGTTGGTTCGGTCGGACTCACCCAGGTCGGCATCTGGCTTTCCGCGGTGTTGTTGTTCGCGGCCAGCTCCGTTGGCATTCACCTGGGCGGTGATACCCTGCACATCTCGCTTACTGGCCCGCAGGTCATCTTCTTTTTCATCTACTTCATTCTCGGCTTTGCTTTCTACTCGTCCATTGCCGCCGCGCTCGGCGCCATGACCAACTCCGAACAGGAGCTGCAGCAGCTCAACATGTTTCTTATGCTTCCTCTGCTGGCCTGCTTTCTTATGCTGGGTACGCTGCTCACGACTCCGGACAGCACCCTCTCCCGCGTTCTGGCGCTGGTTCCGCCGTTTACGCCGCTGCTCATGTACTTCCGCGTCTCCCTTGGTCATCCCGCGCCGTGGGAGGTCATCCTCTCCATCGTGCTCACCTCGGCCAGCATCCTGGGCATCGTCCTGGTCACCAGCCGCATTTACCGCGTCGGCGTCCTGATGTATGGCAAGCGCCCCAACCTCCCTGAGATCCTCCGTTGGCTCAAGTACAGCTAGCCGACCCTGCGCCCGCGGCGTATGCGACAATCGCTCGATACCGGTTTTCAAAACGCTCGCCAGGTTGTGACCAGGGGGTCCCCGATGTCGAATGCCGCGCCCGGGCCTGTCCTTACCATTGACATTGAAAGACGCGCCAGCAATACCGCCATCGTGCATTGCCACGGCAGGTTGGTCGCGGGAACAACCGAGGTCCTTTCTGCCGGCGTCTGCCAATTGCTCCCGGATACCAGGCGAATCATCCTCGACCTCACGGACTTGAAACACACGGACAGCATGGGCCTGGGCTCGCTGGTTCGTCTCTACGTCTCCGCCAGGTCGGCGGGCAGCAGTTTGGAACTCGTCAACCTGAGCAAGCAGATTCAGCACCTGCTCGGACTTACCAATATGTTGTCGGTATTCACTGTCATCGGAGAAAACGGCATCAAGTTCATGTGACGCACCGGGCCCGCCGGCCGCTCTCTATACGAACCCGAGATTCGCCGTCGAGAAGCTCCCGATATTCGGGAAGATCGTCGGCATCTGCGCCGTGCTCACCCCAAACCACGACGCCAGCGTAGCCGCGTACTGCACGCTGCCCGTCGAAGGCACCCATCGCCCGTTCGTTCCTGAATCGTCAGGCCCATTCAGCGCCAGCGTCGGAAACGTCCCATACATCTGTCCGCCGTTCACCGCACCGCCGATCACGATGTGGTGCGATCCCCATGCATGGTCGCTCCCAGTGTTCGAGTTTGGCTGGAATGTCCGGCTGAAGTCCGACATCGTGAACGTGGTCACGTTGGTCTGCACTCCCATCTCCACCGTCGCCGCGTAGAATGCCGCCAGCGCCGGGCTGATGGAAGCCAGCAGCGCGTTCTGGAGCGTCAACTGGTCCGCGTGCGTGTCGAAGTTCCCAATCCCACAGAAGAAGATCTGGCGCGACACGCCCAGCGCGGCCCTGACCTGGATGATCTGCGCAATCTGCTTCAACTGCGCCGCCAGCGCATTGTTCGCCGGAAACACCGTCATCAGCGGCGGCACCGACTGCGTCGCCGCGGTCAGCGTCTGCGCATAGTTGTATGCGTTGTTCGTGATCGAGTTGTCCGCCTGCACCAGGGTCAGCCCTGAGTCGAAGCTCAACAGCGCCTGCGCCGTCGCCTTCTGCGCATTGCATTCGGTGGTTCCCTCCGAACATTGCGCTCCGCCCAGGTTCCCCGGGCTCACGCTTACCGGCGTGCTCGCGCTCCCGTTGCAGAACAGCGTATCCCCCGCGACCGAAGTGATCATCGGCACGGAAGCTCCCGTGTTGTAACTGGCATTCAGCGTATCTGCGATCCGCCCCGCCCAGCCCGTCGAGGTCGACCCGCTTTGCGACGCGTTCTGCCATTCCAGTTGCTGGTCGGGATGGGAGAACAGGTTCGTCGGTAAATCTGTCCCCGCCTGGAACTGCGCCTTGGTCGTAGGCTCCATCAGCGTTCCCACGTTCACCACAAACGCCGCATTCCTGTTGTCGAACAGCGTCTGAATGTCCGGCAGGTTCGGATTCAGCGCGAAGTTCGGCAGCGCGCTCAATTGCAGCAACTGGCTCTGTGGAATCGCCAGCGGCCCGCGGATCGTCGAGTAGTTGTTGTACCCCGCGGTATCGAACTGGATCAGCGTATTGTTCGCATCGTTGCCGCCGAACAGAAACACGCACACCAGCGCCTTGTAGCTGGAGGTCCCCTGCGCAAGGGCATTCAAGGCGCCAAAGGGCCGCAACGCCGCCGCATTTCCCGCAGCGGCCAGAGACGCATACTTGATAAAAGTCCGCCGATTCAAGCCCATCGCACCACCCCCGCATTCCTGTTCCCTGTTTTCAGTTTCCTATCTCTAGTGCTCCACTTTGTAGAACGAACTCGTAATCACCAAGTAAGTCGCCACGCGCACCCGCTCGGGAATATTCGTCAGCGTCGCCACCTGGTTCACGATGTCGGTTTGCATCTGCGCCGGCATCTGCCCATGCATGAAAATATTGCCCAGCGCATTCACCAGGTTGGTGCTGTCGGTCGTCGCATTGCCGGTTGCCGACGCGGTAAGTCCCAGCGCGCTGGTCGCGCTCAAGTCCACGCTAAAGTCGGTAATCTTGCTGTAGACCAGGTTGTCGGCCAGCGTCAGCCGCAGAATCGCCGACGCCGTATTCTCAATGCCGAACTCCGGCGCATTCGTTGTCGTCCCTGGAATCACATAGTTCGGCGGAAAGAAGTTGAACACCGCCCCCGACGTATACGGCTTCTCGCTGAGCGCGCTGGTGAAGTTGCCCGGCGTGTAGTAGTACTCCACTCCAGTCCCCGCGCCAGCGCCCGTAAACGTAAACCCAAGCCCGCGCATCACGTTGGTCATATACAGCATCGGTTCGCGCAGATGTCCGCCGTCGTAGCTCGGATTCGCGTCGCCGGCCCGCGCCTCGGGGTCCAGCAGAATCGCCTGCACCACCGCCTGCATGTTCCCGCGCACAGCCTGTGGGCTGCCGTCATTCGCAAACACCGCCGCAATCCGCGACACATACGCCGGGCTAGGATTACTCGTCACCAAGTGCTGGATCAGTTGCCGGCATACGAACGGCCCCACATTGGTGTGGTTGAAGATGTTCGTCAGCGCCCCCGTCAGGTCCTGGCTCGCCGATTGTCCCGCCGGCAACGTGGTCCCGTTCAGCAGCGTCTTTGCGGTCATGTCGTGCTCACTCGCCACCGCCGCCATCGGCGCATCGTAGTTCGCCGTATTGTTCGGAAAACTTGTCGGAGAGCCGCCGCTCGCCGTCGCATAGGTCCAACCCGTATATGCCCGCGAAAACGCCTGCACCTGCGCCTCGGTATATACCGGAATCGGGTTGCCGCTCGTATCCAGCTGCAGCGAGCCGTCCTGGTTCAGCATGTCGATGCCGGTCGTGAACAACTGCATCAACTCGCGGCCATAGTTCTCATTCGCAATCTGCCCGGTGGGCGGCTTCGCGCTGTTCAGCATATTCAGATACGCGCCCATACCCGGAGACAGCGTCACGTCATACATCATGTTGTAGAAGTTGCCGAACGCATCGTTCACCAGCGTGTTCTGGTAGGTCGTCACCGCCCGCGCATTGTCGGAGTCGGTCGAGATCACGAACATCTCGCTCATTGCGAACGCCACTCTCTGCCGCAACTGGTCGGGCGCGGTCAGCGCCGCTTGCCACCACTCCGCCTGCTGGCAGGGGATCGTATCGGTTGCGCACAACGTCGGCGGCGGGGTGGTAATATCCGGCTCCAGCGTCGGCGCCATTGCGAACTGCTCGGTCAAATATCCCTGCAATCCCACCGCCTGCACATGCGCGATGTCCGTCAGCGTCGGCCCGAACGTCGCCTGGTCCAGCAGCCGCGACGCCGACTGCAGTGACGCCTGCACCTGCGCGTTCGCCACCGTCGAAGTCGACCCGCCAGGGTTGGGATTCACCACATCGACCGCGACCGTCGTTACGCCCGTTCCCAACGGAACGGTGGCCTGCAGTTCGGTCGCCGACACAAATGTCGTCGTCTCCGAAGTGCCTGCCGCCTGCACCTGCGATCCCGACACAAACCCCGTGCCCGTCACGGTCAGCAGCCCGCTCGTCGCCCCGTAGTTCTGTGACACCACCGCACTCGTCACCGCCGGCAGCGGGTTCCACACCAGCTCGCTGGCTGACCCGGTCACCGTCGGCGCTGCCACACTGACCGCCGTAATCGTCACCGGATTCGTCGCCGGAATCGTAGCCGGCGGCGTATACAATCCGGCAGTCGAGATCGTCCCCACGGCGCTCGATCCGCCCGTAATCCCATTCACCTGCCACGTCACCGCGGTGTTCGCCTCGCCTGTCACCGTCGCCGTAAACTGGGCCGTCGACCCCAGCCTTACCTGGCTCCCGCTGCTCACGGTTACCTGCGGTTGCGGCGGGGTCGGTGGGGCGCTTTGGCTCGAACCGCCGCACCCGGCCAGTCCCAACATGCTGCTCAGCAGCCCAGTTCCCACCAACCCGCCAACCACGCGGAAACGATCACTCGAAAACCGCAGCGCGACACGAGTAGCCATGCCACCCTCCATCAGGGCCCTGTGACCAATAGCGGAACTTCCCCTTCAAACCCGAATTGCTATGGGGAATGTTCCCTTCAAACATCACGGGGCGCATTTAGTTGCGAAAATTCTTCGCAGCTTCCGCGGCTTTCGGAAAAAACGAACCGTCAATGGTTTAAATATCCCAAACCCAAAACTTCAGGTTTCCCCTGCCACTGCGAGTCCAGCCGCGGCCAAAACACCCCATCACCTGGGCGATTCAAAACCACGCCGGATGCGACAGTCAAGCCCCCAGGAATCTCCAACCTCTCTCTAACTAACTCCGTGACAGCCACTTACCCCCAAGAAGCAGATGGCAGATCGGTTATGGAGATCGTACTCGGCGCGCCTCAGTTAGAATGCGGATGCAGCAATGGAACCACTGAAAGAGGGTGTCACTTGAGTGTAGTAGCAGGGGTCGACTTCGGCACGCTGAGCGTGCGCATCTCCATCTTCGACAAAGAACGCGGCAAGCTGGGGTCTGCGACCGCCGAATATCCGCTGCACAGCTCCGCGTCCGACCCGCATCTGAAGACGCAGTCGCACGACGACCAGATGGATGCTCTAGCCCGCGCCATGCGCGAGGCCGTCCGCGTCAGCGGCATCGATGGCAAGCAGATCGCGTCCATTGCGCTGGACACCACCGGCTCCAGCGTCCTCCCGGTCGGCGAAGGCTTGGTCCCGCTGGGCGAGTACTACCTCTGGTGCGACCATCGCGCCGCCGGCGAAGCCGCCGAGATCACCCGCGCCGCACATGCCTTCCATGGCGGCACAGGCTTTGAGGGCATCGACTGGTGTGGCGGCGTTTATTCCTCCGAGTGGGGCTGGTCGAAGCTGCTGCACTGGCTGCGCCACAACCCGGAGCTGCGGCCGAAGTTCGTCACCGCGCTCGAGCACTGCGACATGGTTGCAGCCACGTTGTGCGGTGTCACCGACCCCAACCAGATCGCGCGCAGCGTCTGCGCCATGGGCCACAAATGGATGTGGAACCCGAAGTGGGGCGGGCTCCCGCCAGAGGAGTTCTTAGTATCGATTGACCCGCTGCTCGCCGGCGTGCGCGCGAAGATCACCGGCCGCTACAACACCTCGGATAAGATCGCCGGCCACCTCTCGGCAAAATGGGCGGAGACCCTCGGCCTGGCCGCAGGCATTCCCATTCCCGTCGGCGCGTTCGACGC
>CAZAXI010000184.1:0-8656 GCA_964489045.1 uncultured Granulicella sp.
TTGGACCACTTGCCCTTCTCGCCGAGCTGGTAGCCGTGGTCGGCGACGAAGACGATGAGGGTGTTGTCGCGGAGTTTCAACCGTTCGAGTTCGGCGACCACGCGGCCGAGGTTCCAGTCGGCCCAGGAGATGGAGGCGAGATAGGCGCGGATGACCTGTTTGGCTTCGGACTCGGATGCGCCGCGGCCGATGAAGAGGTCGGCGTTGCGCGGGCGGATGGCGGCTTTGGGGAAGCCGGGCGGAACGGTGGGCCAGGCGGCGAAGTCGGGCGGAAGCTGGATCTTGGCGGGGTCCCACATGTCGAAGAAGCGCTTGGGCGCCGTGGGTGGGCTGTGTGGCTTGGAGAATCCGCAACCGATGAAGAATGGCTTACTGGGGTCGGCAGCGACCTGGTTGAGCATCTTGATGGCGCGGTCCGCGACCAGGTAGTCGCCCGAGCCCTCGCCGTTGCCGTCGAGCACCAGAATCTCATCCGAGTGGGCGGCCTGCGCGTTGTCCACCGGTAGCGGCGGCAACACGCCGCTGGGCATGGGAATCTGCGCGCGGGGAATATCCATCCTGGTGCCCTCGGCCGTCGGGTGCAAGGTCTCCGTATAGCCGTCGAAGTCGGTCCAGCCAAGGTGATCGTCCTGCCCCGGATGAAAGAGCTTGCCGGTGCGCAGCGTGGTGTATCCGTTCTCCTTGAACAGGCGCGGAATCGTAAACCAATCCGGATGCTTGACGGGCGCACCACCGTCCTGCGCATTGCCCAGCACGCCAGTCTCGCGGGGCAGATGGGCGGTGAAGAGCGAGGAGCGCGATGGGCCGCAGAGCGGAAACTGGCAGTAGTTGCGGTCGAAGCGTACACCGTGCGCGGCGAGGGCGTCGATATTGGGGCTGTGCGCGTTGAAGCGGCTGGCATAGCAGGCCAGCTCGGGGCGCATGTCGTCGGACATGAGGAAGAGAACGTTGAGCGGGCGCTTGCGTTTGGCGATAGCGGGGGACTTGACGGCGGCAGTGGGTTTGGGCTGGTCGCTATTCTGCGCGGCGGAGGGCAGCGCAGTGGCGAGGGCCGCGCCTGCGGCTTTGGTGAGGAAGCTGCGCCGGGTGGTGGTACTCGTTTTCTGATTGCTCATCGATAGACCCCTGGAACTGCGCTACAAGTCTACGACGGAACCTAAGCCGAGGTGGAGGGGCGGCGCTGTCCGGCGGGCTGGAGGGGCGGTTCTACTGGGGCGGCGCGGTGGTGAGTCCGGGCGTTCCACCCTCGCTGCCGGGGATTGCGTTGCCGACCGGCCCGTGCAGGCCGCGCGAGCTTGGCGGCCTGAGCGCGCAGACATCGGTGCAGGCTTTGCCGACGCTGGACACCGAGTCGACCTGGAGCGATGCCGCGGTTGACGGGGTACGCGGCGTCAGGATGCCGGTCAACTCGACCTGATGGCCGGCGAGCGTGTCCGCGGAGACGTTACCCGTGAGCCGTGCGCATGCGGTCGGGGTACTGATGACGAGGTCCTTGGTTGAGTCCGGCGCCTTCTGCACACAGCCGGAGTAGGTGGCAGGAGCGGGCGGTTTTGGGACCGCGGACTCGCTGCCGGCAGCCTGGGCGGACGCCTGCACGCCAGCGAAGCAGCCGGCAATTGCGATCAAGAACGCGCAGGCCCGAACGGTCCCGGAGATAGCGGCGATGCGATTGACGATACTGCCCATGATTTCCTCCATTGTTTGGACGAACTGACCCTCACGATTGTTTCGTGTCGTTCGACTCAGTGGGTTCTGTCGGGGGCTGCGGCGCCGGATGGGTTGCGGCGTGGTGGTGGCCGGCGAGATGCCCCAACAGGTGCTGGCTGCGGTGGTGCCCGCTCGCCTCAAGGTAGCGGAAGACCATGAAGACTCCCGCGCCCCAGAGCGCCCACAGAGGCGTGAAGTAACTGAGGGTAGACAACACCAAAAAGCTGCATACCACCACTCCGGCGAGGACCACCAGGCTCCAGAACCCTGCCTGCTCCAGGGTGAGCCGCGGGTGGCCGGCCTCATCGTGCGCCCAATAGAGGGAGTAGACGATGAGCACATAGAGCACCAGAAGGCCGAGCGTGACCGGCGTCGGAATCTGCTGCAGAAAGCGGTGGTCGAGCAGGGCCTGTACGTAGTTGGCCTGCAGGAAGACGCCGGGCCTCTCCCCCGGCGGAAATGGGGCCAGGTCGGTGGGGAAGGGCTTCATGTCGGTGTCAGCTATATCGCCGATGACTACGATCTTGCCGGCCAGCGAGAGCTGATTGCCGTCGAGGTTATTGGGATCGCGGACCCAGGGTTTGCAGAGATCGTCACCCGGTTGACCGTCGATGGGGGCGCGCGGGGAAGCTTCGGCGCTGCAGAGGGCGGTGAGACCTGTGATGTGCGGCAGATTGAGGAAGGTAGTGTAGGGGTCGATCTGCGGGGCGAGCAGCTTGCTGAGGACGCGGTTGGACTCGAGGTGCGGATTAACCAGCTTGGCGGCGACCAGCGAAAGGGTGTCGCCGGTGGTGGCGGGCAGTAGAGCCGGAGCAGGCGGATTGGACGTGGAGGGCTGGGAGGCGGCTGCAGCGGGCGGGCTGCTCGAAGGGTCGGTGTAGACCTGAAAGCGGAGAGGGATCTTCAGGTCGTCGTTGTCGATGCGGGTGAGCCCATAGTGGACCTTGGAGGCCTGGCTGAATTCGAGTTTCGGAGTAAGGGCGAGGCAGCCGGTCGCAGATGAACCCTGCGGCAGTGGGTAGGTTTCCTGGCCGACAACGATGGGGATCTTGCTGCTCTCCATCGCCTGGATGAAGGCGGCATTCTCGTCCTTCTGGGCGCAGGCTGTAGCGGAGTAGTACTTGTCGATGACGATGACGTGGACGGAGAGGGCGTTGAGGGCGGGAACCAGCCGGGCGAGAAAGGCGCGCGAGGCGCAGACGTCAGTGAGCAGGTCAGGCGGGTCGTGCGCGGGATCGATGTAGATGATGGCGACGCTGGGAGACGGGGTATAGCGCAGGGCCCACTTGGCTATGGGCATATACATGCGGGCGGAGATGCTGCTCTGGCTGGCCTCGGTGAGCACGCATGGATTGGAAGAGTCAAGCGGGGAGACGCCCATGAAATCGCCGAGGTCCGACATCATGAGCGCGGCCAGGATGGCGACCAGCGGAATGATCAGCCAGAACTGGCGCAGCCGTTGCCTGGTCCAATGCTCAGGCGGGTGCGGATCGGGTTGGGGTTCCGGCGTCATAGGCCTCCACCGGCCGGTGCGGCAGCCGATGGCGCCAGCGCGAAGTCCGTATTGTCCTCACTGCGGCTCATCACCGGGTTCTGCTGCAGGTTGTATTGCTTGAACTCGGTGGACACGGTTTGACTGACGTGCTGCTGGGTGTAGTCGAAGATCTTGCTCAGCGGCGTCTGTCCACCATCCTGCTGCAGCGCCTGCACCAGGTAGTAGGTGAAGAAGCCGTGGCGGAGGGTGTCGCTCTCCAACGACTCCTGATCGGTGCCGGCAGCGGCGAAGACCATGCGCCCCGAGCCTTGCTTGATGTGGTCAAGCATCTTGGCGGAGGGCGCGGAGTTTTTGATGCCGGGCGCGATGAGCTTGGTGTTGCCGGCTGCGGCGTTGCCGCTGTAGCAGGTGTCCAGGAAGATGGCCGCGCGCGAGGCTTTGACGCGGGTGGCGATTGCGTTTGCGATGTCGACCATGGGCAGCGCGGTTGCGTATAAGCTGTCGGGATCGATGTTGGCGCCGATCTCGGTGTCGTGGGTAATGACGTAGCTGACGCCCACCGTGTCCAGATCGCGGGAAGACCCGTGAGTGGCGAAATAGACGACCACTATATCGTCGGGGCCAGCGCTGCGCGCTAGCCAGTTGAGCTGCATCTTGATGTTCTTCGTCGTGGCGTCGTCGTTGAAAAGGGTATGTACGTGGTCGGGCGGGAAGTTACCGATCTTCGGGTCCAGCAGCGCGTCTTGAAAGCTTTGCGCATCGCTTGCGGTGTACTTCAGCGGCTGGATGTTCGGGTCGGTGAAACTTCCGATGCCGACGATCAGCGCCCAACGCTGCCCCGGCGGGCCGGAGTTGGCTCCGGGAGCCGCGGCGGCAGGACCGTTGACCGCGCGGGAGTTGACGGTCAGAACCGGCGTAGCCAGTACAAACGGGTTCAACTGTTCCTGGCTGGCATCCGACGGGAACTTCTGCGCCTGACGCATTGCAAAGGCGGCCTGCGTAGGGTTTCCCAGCTTGGTTTCCACCAGCGAGCGGTAATACCAGGCGTCGCCCAGCTCGCCGCACAGCTCCGCCGCGCGCTTCAGCAACTGATCGGCATCGCCCAACTCATCCCTGCTTGCGTTGGCACTCATCTTCTCCAGTGCCTGCACCACCAGGTCGACCCCGGCGCCGCAGCGCCCCTGCGCGCTCGCTTGCGGCGGGCAGGCGAAGCAGGCGCATGCGATGGTTAGCACGATCGCCGCGAGACGCCGGTTTGCAGGTGAAGACATCATTCTCATAGACAAAGCACTCGGTTCCCGCCCGCAGACGATGGAGATGCGGCTTGATTATTGTCCTCGGGCCTTCTGCTTCATTACCTGGATAATCGTGCCGTTCACATTCCCCTTTGCCAGATCGATCTGCCCCTTTGCCGAGAGATCGAAGTTCACACTGGAGGTCTTGATGGTGTCGATGATGTTGGCCTGGTCCAGCTTGGCCGCGACCATCGCGATTACGTCGGCATTGGTTAGAACATCCGCCGCGGGTGTTTTCGCTGCACTGGCAACCTGCGCGCTGGCGGTCGCCTGATCGCCGAGCGTCTTGTAGTAGGCGAGCGCGGTGTCGATGCGCGTTTGCGGCTGGAGGAAGTACTTCTCATCCGGCTTGGCGTCGATGGCCTTGCCATAGTCGATGGACGCTTCCTGCAGGTATTTGCGAGCCTGCGTGACATCCTCAGCCTGGTAGCCGAGCGCTTCGTTCACGACACCGAGGTTGTATAGCCGGTAGGCGTCTTGTCCGGGCTGGCCGAAGGGCGTCATTTCCTCCAGGTTTTCCAGAGCGCGCGTCCACAGCTTCTGGTCCATCAGCTTGTTCGCGTCGTCCAGACCTCCGCCAACCGCCAGATCAACCGGAACTTGCTCCGAAGTGTTCACCAGGTGCGACACGATCTGGAAGGAGACGCTCTTCACCAGTATGTCGCGTTGCTCAATGGGGGTTGGTGGCTTGTTCGCCGACCCCTCGTCCCCGCCCGCCGCGGGCTTCTGCGGTATATGGGCGAGGAGGCCGCCCATACCGGCTAGGCTGTTTATCTTGGCCGGCGGCGCCGCGGTCTGGATCGGGTACTGCTGTTCGAACTTCCCTGTCACAGTGTTGGCTGCAATCGATCTGCTGGCGCGAAGATCCTGTGCGTTGAAGTTGACCGTCATCATGTCTTTCACGTGGATAAACGACTGCGCCGGTATGGTTGTCTTACCGAAGGTGGTTGCCGCCTGGGTCTCGGTCGCCTGCGACGGCGAGTAACTCGTGACCTGGCAGGTAATCAGCGCATCGGGTTTGTCCGTAGGCGACATGATCGTATGCAGCCGCGGATCGTTGCTGATGATCAGGCTCTCGATGGTGGACCGCAGCGCATCGTTCACGTCGCCAGGGCCGCCGGTCACCAGAACCTTGAAGCTCGAGCCATCGATGTGGCCGGTGGGCGGCAACTTGCGAACGAGTACGATCTTCTTCTTTTGAAACGCGTTTCCAAAGTTTTGTGCGCGCACGGTGACGCTGGGAGTTGCAACAACTCCCAACAGGACAGCCAGCAGAATTCCAAGTCTCGCCTTGAACATACGGCACACTCGCGGAAAAAGGAGTTGACTCCAACCTCTGCGTTCGATGGTTCAGACTGCGGGCCCGGGTGGTGAATATCTTACAGCCATGTAGCAGCGCTAACCAGTGCTCTTGCCGGAAGCCGCGGCAGCATGATGCGTTGCCGGAACCGGCGCTCGCGCTCGCGCCTTCATAGCCGTTATGACAGGACCGGTCACTTTGTTCTTGGACAGATCCACTTGCCCCTGCACGCTAAGGTCGAAGTTTACCGCCTTTGCGTGCTTGATCGTATCAATGATGTTGGTCTCGTCCAGTCCAGCCGAGACCATCGAGATTACCTGGTCGTTCGTCAATGTGTCCGCGGGGGCGCCGGACGCGGTTTTCGTCGCGGCAGATTCCACTGGCGCCTTCTGGTCGCCGATGATCTTGTAGTGCGCCAGCGCCGTATCGATGCGGTTCTGCGGCTGCAGGAAGTACTTCTCGGTCGGCTTGGCGTCGATCGCCTTGCCGTAGTCGATGGAGGCCTCCTGCAGGTCCTTGCGGGCCTTCTGCACGTCCTCGGCGGCATAGCCCATCGCCTCATTCGCCACACCGAGGTCATACAGGCGATAGGCGTCCTCCTCCGGTGTGGGGAAGGGCTTCATCGTTTCCAGTTGCTCCAGCGCGCGCGACCACAGCTTCTGGTCCATCAGCTTGTCAGCCTCGTCCAGGCCGCCGCCCTTGGCCAGGTAGACATCCACCTGCTCAGTGGTATTCACCAGGTGCGAGGCGATCTGCTGGGCCGCCTGCTGGATGAGCCGGTCGTGGAGTTCGACGGGCGTAGGCGGAGTGTCGTCCTGGTTGCCGCCCTTGGTCAGGTGCGTCATAGTGTGCGACATCGACTGCATCAGGCCCTGCTGTGCAGCGGACGCCGGATACTCCTCATCGAACTTCGCGGTCACGTTGTCGGCGGCGAGCGAGTGGCCGCTGCGGTCCTTCGCCTGGAAACTTACCGTCAACATGCCCGTATAGCGCAGCATCGCCTGGCTCTGCACGTTGCCGGACTTTGCTCCCGGCGTCAGCACCGCCTGTGAGGTGGACTGCGGCTGCGGCAGGCCATAACTGGTGATGCGGCAGGAGATCACCGTGTCGGGATGCGCGTCCTCGGTGCGCAGGCGGGAGTCGTCGCGGATCAACAGGCTTTCGAGCGTCGACTTCAGGTCTACAGGCAGGTCCTGCTGCAGGCCCGCCGCCGTGGTAACCACCACATTAAACGTCGCGCCCTCGACATGTCCGGTGGGCGGCAACTTGCGCTGCAGCACGATCTTCTTGCGGTTGACGATCAGGTTGCCAAAGTTCTGCGCGTGCAGGCTCACCGCCCAGCCCATGACGGGCAGCCCCATCATCACGCCAAGGAGAGATTTCCGGCCCAACCTGCACATAAACGTCTCCAGCCCATTCTGCCGACTTGTTTGTCGATCTGCCGGGCACATCCGTTCGCAGAGTTGCCATGCCTCTAAAGGAGAGGCTTTGACTATAACGAATACGGCACTGTTTTGGTAGGGCCGCCGTCGCGAAATTCCAGGGAACGATCCGGGCCCGAATGACTTCCGCCGCAACCGCAATGCGGTCCGCTACTGCGTCTGATGACAAGAGACGAAGCGGCTGGGAAAAAGTCGCAACTGCGCGGCGGGGGCCGTCCCGCGGGCGATCTCTCTCCCGGCGGCTCATGTTTATGATCCAATGGTCTTAGACCATGGCCACTGAACTCACCTCCCGCGGCAACAACGTCCTGGGCCAGCCCCTTGCCACCTGCGGCTGCGCGCCGATGACCGGCTTCTACCGCTCCGGGTGCTGCGAGACCGGGCCGGACGACCTGGGCGTACACACTATCTGCTGTGTCGTCGACCGCGCTTTTCTGGATGCGTCGAAGGCGCTGGGCAATGACCTCTCCACCCCGATGCCGGAGCATGGCTTCCCGGGGCTGAAGCCGGGAGACCGCTGGTGTGTTTGCGCCGCGCGCTGGCTGCAGGTGCAGAAGGCCGGCGCCGCCTGCGCGATCGTGCTGGAAGCCACCCACGAGGCCACGCTCAAGATCGTGCCGTTCGAGTTGCTGATCCAGTACGCCGTGATCCCCGACCAACTCCACTAGCATAAAACGGCATGTATTCGCGTCTGGATCGGAGAGGTGGAAGAAGGCCCCGGGGCTAAAGCCCGACAATTGTGTGTGCCACTTACCGCGGGCTAAAGCCCGCTGCTACTCCGAGAAACCGTGATTTCGCGGCACCTTATACGTACCCTTATTTTCGAAGCACTACATTAGCGGTCAACGCACGAGCCAGGCCGACGCCGCGATCACGACCCCCACCACCCCCAGCGACAGCCCACCCACAAAGAAGCTGCGCCGCCGGGTAAACAGCGTGATGGACGATAGCACCACCGAGATCTGCAGCAGCGCTTCACCCAGATCGAACCGCACCGCCCGCCGCTCGGCCACCTTCACCTCGGCTTCGTACTCATCGGCGGTCTTTTGCTCATCCTTTAGATCGTCGGTCCACTTGGCGATGTGCGCGTTGTACTCTGCGACCAGGGCAGCAGTCGCCTTTTCATCCACGGTCGATTGCAGCCGCAGCACGTCCACCGTGACCATCAGGTTTTCCTGCCGTATCTTCTTCGCCTCGTACAGGTTCCACTGGTCGCCTGCCTTCGACTGAATGAGCACGGCTTCGGTATGGCTGCGGTGCCCCAGCACCGTCACCATCGCCACCAGCACCGCGAGGATCGAGATCGCCAGCGAAATCGTGGTCAGCGACTCCTCCCCGCCCTCTTTCATCTGCTTGGAGAATTCCTGCATTTCGGTCGGTTCCATGCGACCCATTCTAGCCAGAGAGGGGGGTATCT
>CAZAXI010000185.1:0-8650 GCA_964489045.1 uncultured Granulicella sp.
TGCCGCAGGCGCTGCTGAACTTCCTGGGCCTGATGGGCGGAGGCATGGCGCAGCCCACCGAAGAGGAGATTGTGTCGAAGGGCATCAACAGCAAAGAGGGTGACATCTTCTCGTTGGCGGAGATGCTCGAGAAGTTCGACTTTCAGCGCATCTCGCTGGGCGGGCCGGTTTTCGATCTGACCAAACTGAAGTGGATGAACGGCGAGTACCTGCGCACGCTGCCCCCGGAGGGCTTCCTTCAGGCGCTGCGCGAGACGATCTTCTCCGACGAGCACCTGCAGCGCATCGGCTCGCTGGTGCAGACGCGCATCGAGACGCTGGCGCAGTTCGGCGACATGGCCGACTTCTTCTTCAAGGACGACGTGATGCCCGCACCGGAGGTCTTTGTGCCAAAGAAGCGCACGCTGGAAGAGACGCTCGCGTTTGCGGCCGAGCAGCTTGCGGTGCTGGAGGCGACCGATTTTACCGAGGAGGCGCTGGAGCCCGCGCTGAAGCAGCTCGGCGTCGACAAGGAGTGGGCCGTGAAGGACAACTTCATGCTGCTGCGGGCCATCCTGACGGGCAAAACCGCCAGTCCACCACTGCTGGAGAGCCTGATCGTCTTCGGCAAAGCGCGCTCGCTGGACCGGATGCGGCGCTTTTTGGAGACGCAGAAGAGGCTTGCCGGCGCAAGAAAATAGCTGCAAGCGGAGATCATTCTGGGCGGAATTCGCGGCCACGGGGTAAAGTGGATGCGAGCGCGCGCGGAGCTTGCACGCGTGCTCTAGCATGACCGAGCTTCGAGGGGACTGAAATGGGAAAGTGGACGCGACGGGATTTGGTGAAGGCCGGGCTGGCGGCATCGGCCGGGGTGATGGCAGGAAGTGAATTGCTGGGTGAGCCGCGAGCGGCGGAGGCTGCAGCGTTCATGCAGGGCAATACAAGTCTGCCTGTCGTGGATCCGGGAAACCCGATGCGCGAGCGGCTGCTACTGGATTTTGGCTGGCGCTTTGCGCTGGGCAACGCCAACGATCCGGACAAGGATTTCGGCTTCGGCAAGCTGCGTGGCACGGGGGCCTTTGCCAAGTCGGGCGCTGCGGGCGGGCCGGCGGCGCCGCGCTTCGACGATTCGGCATGGCGCAAGGTGGATCTGCCGCACGACTGGGCGGTGGAGCTACCCTTCGTTAACAATCCGATCCTGGTCGGACACGGCGCCAAGGCGCTAGGCCGGGAGTATCCGGAGACGAGCATCGGATGGTATCGCCGCGAGTTTTTCCTGCCTGCGAGCGATGCGAGGCGCCGCATCTGCGTGGAGTTCGACGGGATTTTTCGCAATGCGATGGTGTTCTTCAACGGCCACTACCTGACCCAGAACATGAGCGGGTATGCGCCGGTATCGCTGGACCTGACCGACTTTGCCAACTTTGGCGACAAGACAACGCCGTCCGGCGCTCCTGCCAATACTCAGCCTACGGGACGCAATGTGCTGGTGGTGCGGGTGGACGCGACGCTGGACGAGGGATGGTTCTATGAAGGTGCGGGAATCTATCGCCATGCATGGCTGACCAAGACCGCGCCCGTGCACATCACGCAGTGGGGAAACTACATACGCCCCGATTTTGGCAATGTGACTGGAGTTATTACCAGCAATTCGCAAGTGACGGTATTAGTGAACACAGAGGTTGCGAACGACACAGATGCCGACGTGGTTGGGCGAGTTCGGCTGGCGCTGGTGGATCCGGCGGGCAAGACGGTGGCTACGGCGGTGTCGGAGGACGCAACGGTCGAGGCACGCGACGCGCACACGTTTGCCATGCATACGCTGGTGTGGCACCCGCAGGTGTGGTCGCTGGAGACGCCGAGTTTGTACCACGCGGTGACGACAGTGGAGGTGGAGGGCAAAGTGGTCGACCAGGATTCGCCGACGTTCGGAATCCGCACGTTGCGATTCGATGCGGAGAAGGGATTTCTGCTGAACGGCAAGCCGGTGAAGATCAAGGGGACGTGCAACCACCAGGACCACGCAGGCGTGGGCGAAGCGATCCCGGACCGGATTCAGGCGTACCGGCTGGAGCGGCTGAAGTGGATGGGCTCCAACGGGTGCAGGACCTCGCATAATCCGCCGACGCCGGAGTTTCTGGATGCGTGTGACCGGATGGGCATGCTGGTAATGGACGAGACGCGGACCATGTCGTCGAGCCCGGAGGGGATGAGCGAACTGGAACGTCTGATCAAACGCGACCGGAACCATCCCAGCGTGGTGATCTGGTCGCTGGGCAATGAGGAGCCGGAGCAGGGGAATACACGCGGGGCGCGGATTGTGCGCACCATGAGGGCGCTGCAGCAACAACTCGACCCTTCGCGCATTTCGACGACGGCGATGAACAACAGCTATGGCGGCGTCGGTGTTTCGACGGTGGTGGATGTGCAGGGATTCAACTACAACGACAGCGAGATTGACCCATTTCACAGGGCAAACCTGCAGCAGCCGCTGATCGGCACGGAGACGGCGAGCACGGTGGCGACGCGCGGCATCTACGCCAACGATGCGGTGCGCGGCTACGTGAGTGCATACGACACGGAAAAGCCGCGTTGGGGAAATACGGCGGAGGAGTGGTGGTCGTTCTACGCTGAGCGCGAATGGCTGGCGGGCGGATTCGCGTGGACCGGCTTTGACTACCGCGGGGAGACGACGCCTTACAACTGGCCGTGCATCAGCTCGCATTTCGGGATTCTGGATACGTGCGGATTTGCCAAGGACACAGCTTATTACTACAAGGCGTGGTGGGGCTCGGAGCCGATGTTGCACCTGTTGCCGCACTGGAACTGGGAAGGGAAAGAAGGCCAGGAGATTGAGGTGTGGGCCTATTGTAACCAGGACAGTGTCGAATTGTTCCTGAACGGTGCAAGCCTGGGTTCGCAGCCGGTGAAGAAGAATGGGCACCTGGAGTGGAAGGTGAAATACGCGCCGGGCACTCTGGAGGCGCGAGCGAGCCAGGGCGGTCGCGTGGTGCTGACGGAGAAACGCGAGACGGCCGGGCCGGCGGCGAAGATCGTTGCAGTGGCCGACCGGTCGAACATCGCGGCGGATGGGCAGGATGTGACGGTGATCAATGTGTCGATCGTGGACGCGCAGGGCCGGCCAGTGCCGACCGCAAGCAACAAGGTGACGTTTGCGGTGAATGGGCCGGGCGCGGTTATCGGCGTAGGCAATGGCGATCCGAGCTGCCACGAACCGGACAAGGCCAGCGAACGCAGCGCGTTCAATGGACTCTGCATGGCTATCGTGCAGAGCAAGCGAGGCCAGGCTGGGCAGATTGCGGTGACGATTACCGCAGGCGGATTGGAGCCGGCGACGGTCGCAGTGACGAGTGCTGCTGGATCGATGATTCCTGCCGTTGAGTAGCGATTAGCGATCACGCGAGCGCGTGCTTTATCCTTAATGGATATGAGAAACATGCTGCTTCGCGTGGCGCTGGTTGTGGTATGGATGGGCTTGGGTGGAATGCAGATGGCGCGTGCGGTCGAGGTGAAAGTCTCGGCGCAGGCGTTGGAGCGGACGTTGCGCGCGCAGTTGTTCAATGGTCCGGAGGGCCGCTACTACATGCGCGGGGACGCGACTTCGGCGTGCTATGTGTATGCGGAAGCGCCGCATGTTTCGTTCAAGGACGATCGCGTGGTGGTGCACGTGCACACGAGGGCGAAGCTGGGGACCGCGGTGCATGGAGCGTGTCTTGGCTTGACGCTGACGACCGACGCAGACGTTTCGTTGATCCCGGATGCGCAGGGGGAGTCGGTGGGTTTTCGCGACGCGCGGATCGAGCGGCTGAGCGAATCGAAGGAACTGAACTTTCTGCTGGAGCCGTTCCTAAGCCACAAGCTGCCATCAGAGATGAAGGTGAATGCCGCGGATCTGATGCGCAAGGTGCTGACCCAGTCGGTGGCGACGACCGGGTACGCGTTGACCCTGAACTCGTTGAAACTCCATTCGATGCAGGTTGATCACAATACGCTGGTGTTGGATGTGGATGCGGATATGAGCGTCGACTGAGCGGCTGGCGGGCAGCTATTCAAACTACCCTGAAACTCGAGGAACGGATGTGGCGGCTTTGTCTTGCGCGGAGGTTAGCGGAAGGACCAGGTGCGCACGGGGCCGACATCGACGTGCACGAACTGCGAGACCGGGTAGAAGCCGACCCCGCCGGCGTGGAGGGCCAGGGCGGCGTTGCGCAGGGCGCGGGTGCTGACGCCGGGGACGCGAATATCGATGGCCTTGGCGAGCATGTGCTGGCTGTGTTCGGCGACGCCGGTGTCGGGGCCCAAATTGCGCAGGAAGCTGTTGCTCTCTGGAGTACGGTAGCCGCAGATGATGTCGATGATGCCGTTGGGGCGGCCGAGGCGCGTCATGATGGCGTGGAGGACGTCGAACTCCTTGGGGTCGTAGCTGCTGACGTCCTGGGTGCGGTGGTCGCGCAGGAAGTAGTTGAGCTGGTCGAGCGCGGCGGGGATGTAGGTGTCACCGACGCGATAGACGATGTCGATGTCCTCCCCGGTGTGGAGATGGTGCATACGCAGGTGATACTGCGGGAGGGAAGCCGAGGTTGTGGCGCGTCTTAGACTGGCGGTTCGGAGGCTTTCGGCGCCGGAACCTGCGGCCAATCCCAAGGAAAGTGTGGCCATGGCCGCAATGGCCGCAATTCGGTTACTGAATATCATTCGCGTTAATTCTCCCTGGGGCAGAGTGCTGTGAATCCGCATATGCGAATGAGTTTTGCGTTCCTCGATTCACATCCCCAGTTTATCGCGGGCAACGGGTGTGGGCAGTGGCCCGTTTGGGTGATCCTTTTGTCGCAATGGTTGCAAGGCGGAGGGGACGGGCAGGCGCGGCTGTGGCACTCTTAATGCATGACCCTTGATCCGATCCAGATTCGCGTGCTTGGCGCATTGATAGAGAAAGAGATAGCTACACCGGAGAATTACCCGCTCTCGCTGAATGCGCTGGTGAACGCATGCAACCAGCGGTCGAGCCGCGATCCCGTGATGAACCTGACCGAAGACGAGGTGCGGCAGGCGCTGCATACGCTGGAAGATATGGGGCTGACGGCGGTGGTGCGGGACAGTCGCGTGGCCAAGTACGAGCACCGGATCCGCACCGTACTGAACCTGCGCCGCGACGAAACGGCAGTGCTGTGCCTTCTGATTCTGCGTGGGCCGCAGACGCCGGGGGAGCTGCGTGCGCGGGCGGACCGGCTGTACAGCTTCGACGGGCTGGATGCGGTGGAGAGCACGCTGGGGCGTCTGATGGCGCCGGCGGCTTCGAGTGATGAGAATGGCGGGGCGCAAGATTTGCGGCCGCTGGTGGTGATGCTGCCGCGGCAGCCGGGCTCGCGGGAGGCGCGCTACGCGCATCTGCTGGGCGGGGCGGTGGAGGCTACGGTACAGGATTCCAGCGGCGAAGTTCGGCAGGCTTCGGCTGCGGGGCCGACGCTTGCGGCTCGCATTGCGGGGTTGGAGGCGGAGGTTGCGGCGCTGCGCGAAGCCGTCGCGCGGATTGAGGAGCGGCTGGCCGGCTCGTAGCTGCTTGCCGCCGTTTATACTTTGCGGCATGGGAGAGGTGCGGGAGTTGCTGCGCGCAAGACCCTGGGGGTTGACCCAGTCGCGCATGCTAGCCCACGAGATCGGCGACTACAAGCCGTCGCTGCGCGCTCTGGTGGGCGAACTATTCGGCGAAGATGCAAGGCTGCGCCAGCGGGCGGCCGACGTGGTGCGGCGGATCACGGATGAGGATGCGGTTCCGCTGGAACGGTATGCCGATGAGCTGGCCGGGCTGCTGGAGTCGTTGCCGATTGAGGAGGCGCAGACGCGCTGGCACCTGGCTCTGGCCGTTTCGCGCGTGGCCCATACCCGGGAGCAGAGACTGCGCGCGGCACGCACCCTGTCGCTGATGACGGAGGGCGAGAGCAATGCCGTGCGCTGCGCGGCGATGGAGGGAATGGCAACGCTTGCGCTCAAAGAGCCTTCGCTGCGTGATGAGGCCGAGGCGCTGGTGGAGCTGTTCCTGTGGAACGGCACCCCGGCCATGAAGGCCCGCGCGCGACACATGCAGAAGCTGTTGGCGAGGAAGTTTGGGGAGCGGTGAGGGCGAAAATGACTATAATGGTCATTTTAGGGGGTGCGCAATGGCGAGCTGGGGAATTGCGGAGTTGAAGGCGAGGGCGAGCGAGGTGGTCGAAAGCGCGCAGACCAAGGGGCCGCAGGAGATCACGCGGCATGGCAAGCGGGTGGCGCTGCTCGTTTCGCCGGAGGAGTGGGAAAAAAGGAACCGTACGCCCGCGCAGAATGCCCGAACCATGTCCGAGTTTTTCAAGAGATCGCCGCTGGTGGGTTCCGGCATCGAACTGCGCAGGTCGCGGTCGAAGGCGCGAAAGGTCGAGCTTTGAAATACCTGCTGGATACGGATGTTGTCTCGCAATACAAGAAGCTGCCTCCCAATCCTCGCGTCGACGCCTGGATGCAACGCACCGACGACCGCGAGATGTACATCAGCGAGATCACATTCGCGGAACTTTGGTACGGAATCCACCTTTTGCCACCAGGCAAGCGGCGGTCGGACCTGGAGAACTGGGTGGAAGGCGATCTCTACATGCAGTTCTTCAACCGCGTCGCCTGCATGGGCCTTGGGGTTGCGAAGCGATACGGAAGCCTGATGGCACGAGCGGAAAAGAAGGGCTTCTCTCCGAGCGCGATGGATGTTCTGATCGCCGCGATTGCCGTGGATAACGGAATGATTGTCGCTACGCTGAACCGGAAGGACTTTGAGCGGCTGGGTGTCGAGTTGGTGGAGTTCTGAGGGCCCGCGTGCGCGTGGGCGCTTGAAGTTCGCTAGATGCTGGTTATATAACCCAAAGACACAGCTGGTCTGTTCCTAGACGCCTCATAGGCGAAGCCCTCTCGATGCAGATAATCGAGAAATGCCTTGACTTCGTATTCCTTGACGTATCTGGCCAGAATGACTTGGCCATCGCCGGCGTAGCAGAACTGAAGCATCTCCGCGCCACTATGACCGTTGGCTGCGTATCCAAATCCATAGATCTGCGAACGGTCATACCAGGTTTGATTGACTGGAATTCCTAGAATTCGAGTGACGATGCATAAGCCGTCCGAACGGAACTGAACCCATTTCTTGATCGGACGGAGCCCCTCGAACAGCCGGTAGAACCGCACCTCCGATCCACTCTTCCCGTGTTTTGCCGTATATCGAAGCATGAAATGGTTGAGGCCACCTCTCGGTGGCCTCAGTTTACCGCATTGATTCGAACGACTGTTCAGTCGCCGGCGACGGTTTCTTCGATGTTGCTGACGACTTCGGCCTTCGGAGCGGCGGCGGGTTTGATACCGCCGAGGCCACCGATTTCGCCGATGGCTACGAAGCCTGCCGGGGCTTCGGGTTCCTTGAGGACTTCCTTGCGGTAGAGCTTGGCCATGCGGGCGTTTTCGGCATCCTGCTTGAGCTTGGCGTCGCGGGCGCGAATCTTTTCCTCGCGCGCGTTCTTGGCGACGCCGGACTTCTCGAAGGTGTCGTTGGCGGCTGCGTTGACATGGGCCTCATTGAGCACGAGGTCGTACTTGTCCGTTGTATCCAAGCCGACCTTCTTGCCGCCGGCGAATATCTCGTGACGCCCGTGCTCTTCGTACCACTTGGTGAGGGTGGAGGTCATGTGCATCTTCTCGATGATGTTGCGCCAGCCGACGCCGGTGTTGTAGGCGCAGAAGCTGATCTCGCCTTCCTGCGTGGCGTAGGGGATGATGCACTGCTCGGTGCGGCGGAAGTCGTAGTTGAAGAGGTCCTGGAACCACATGCCGGCGATGAAGAGGAAGTTCCAGCGGTCGGCGCGGCGCTTGTTGATGTCTTCCATGGTGCGGTCGCCGGTGACCTTGCCGTAGTCGCGGCCGCTGGCGCCGAAGCACTTGTCGAACTTCTGCAGCAGGTCGACGATCTTAAAGTGGGTGGGTGCTTTATTGGGCTCGTAGTTGCGCAGCAGCGCGAGGCCAGCGCCGATCATGGTGAGGACCTTGCCGCGGGCAGCGTCGTTGACGCGGGCGATGTCCTTGGCCAGGCGGTCGGCGTTGAGGAACGCGGTGACGGGGACGGCTTCCTTGGTCTCCTTGTCGATCATCAGCGCCATGCCGATGCCGCAGTTGGGATGGCAGCCGCAGGAGAGCTGGCCCCAGTCGCGGTCGGGACCGTGGACCAGGTCGGCCCAGTCGGAGAAGGTGGACATGAAGGAGATGGGGAACCAGTCGCGGATGGGCTCGCCGAGGCCGGTCTGGTCCTTGACGTCGTGGGCCATGTGCGAGAGGGTGTAACGCTGGGCGGCGCGGCGCTCGTCGGAGACCGCTTCGTCACGGCCGGTGAAACTGACCGGCTGGAAGCTGAGGAAGTTGATCTTCTTCGGGTTGTCCAGCGCGAACTGGATGATGTTGCCGACCTGCTCGTTGTTGATGCCGTTGATGATGGTGGTGACGGGGACGATGTCCACCCCGGCCTCGTGCAGGTTGTGAATGGCCTGGAGCTTGACGTCGAACGCATTGCCGACCTTGCGGTGCGAGTTGGCAGCGTTGCCGATGCCGTCGAACTGGAGGTAGACGTAGCGCAGGCCGGCCTCAGCCG
>CAZAXI010000186.1:0-8590 GCA_964489045.1 uncultured Granulicella sp.
GGGACATCATCATTCTCACCGTGCTCATCAATGTGGTGATGCTGCCGTTCAAGGTCAAGTCCATGCAGAGTGCGTTGAAGATGCAGCGCATCCAGCCGCAGATGGACGCCATCAAGGAGAAGTACAAGAAGTACAAGGTCACCGACCCCAAGCGCAACGAGATGAACACCGAGATCATGGAGCTGCAGAAGCGCGAAGGCGTGAACATGTTCGGCGGCTGCATCCCGACTCTGATCACCTTCCCGTTCCTGATGGCGTTCTTCTACATGCTGCCCAAGGTGGTGGAACTGCGCCATGCCCACTGGTTCTGGCTGCCGGACCTCACCCAGGCCGATCCGTATCACATTCTGCCCATTGTGATGGTGGTGTCGCAGTTCCTTGTCCAGTTCTATACGCCTTCGCCCGGTGTGGACCCGCAGCAGCAGAAGATGATGGCGTTCATGATGCCTGCCTTCTCCGGATACATCTGCTGGCAGTATGCCTCGGGGCTGGCGCTCTACTGGACGGTCGGCAACCTGATCGGCATCGTGCAGCAGGCGGTGATGAACCGCACCTCACTCGGCCGCGAGATGCGCGAAATAGCCGCCAAGCGCGCCCGCCGCAAAGCCGGCGCCGGCGCCGGAAGCACCATCCAGGCCCGCAAGTAGCGCACTCGGGACACTGTGTTGATCCGCGATATGCGGGGCGCGCGGCGGCGTTCGGCGCGAACGTATATGCTTTCAGAAATGAAACCGCCTTCAATTCGTTCACTGGCGCTGTTGATTGTTCTTTCACCCCTGTCGATAGCTACGGCGCAACCGCCGGCCCAGCCGCAAGCGACCTCGTCGCCTGCCGACGGCATCTGGCTTGGCACGTTGGCCGGTAGGCTGCGGGTGCAAGTGCACCTCATTTTGGGGCCGTCCGGCAAGTGGAGCTGCGCGCTCGACAGCCTCGACCAGGGAGCGCCGGGCATCCCGTGCAATAACGTGCAGGTCAGCGGCGACGCGGTTTCGTTCGCCGTACCGGCGGTTCAGGGCAACTTCAAAGGAACGCTTTCGACGGACGCAAAGACCCTCACCGGCAGTTGGACGCAGGGGAGTCCGATGCCACTGGTGCTTGAGCGTCAGACTGCGGCGATAGCGACACCGGAAGCGACACCGCCCCCAACCGACGCGGCGCTGCCGCCCGTAGGTGTTGTCGACCTGAAACCGGTGCTTGATCGAGATCTTGCAATCGCCCTGAAGAGTGGCCCGCTGGCGCCTGAGACCCATGGCGGCGTAACCATCGGCGTGGTGCAGCATGGGGTGGAGCGCATCTTCAGTTATGGCACCGCGCAGCCCGACTCCGTCTTTGAGATTGGCTCGATCAGCAAGACGTTTACGGGCCTGATCCTGGCGCAGATGGTGGAGCAGGGCAAGGTGCGGCTGGACCAGCCGGTGCGCGAACTGCTGCCGCCTGATACTGTTGCCAAGCCTGCTTCGGGCGACGAAATCACGCTCATCGACATCAGCGATCAGCACGCGGGACTTCCCCGCATGCCGGATAACTTCCATCCCGCGGACGAGAACAATCCGTACGCGGACTATGACGCGAAGGCGTTGTATGCGTTTATCGCGAAACACGGTGTGGCTCACCCTGCGGACGCTCCGTTTCTTTACAGCAACCTGGCTGTAGGGCTGCTCGGCCAGGGGCTGGCGAACCGGGCCAACGTTCCGTATCCCACGCTGCTGCACGATCAGATCACCGGGCCCCTGAACATGCGCGATACGGCGATTGCTCTCGATCCAACGCTGCAAGCGCGATTCATCCAGGGATACGCAGACGGCAAGCCTGCGCACGCCTGGGACCTCGATGCCCTGGCGGGCGCGGGAGGCATCCGTTCAACCGCGGCCGATATGCTGACGTACCTTCAGGCCCAGCTTCATCCCGATCGCTTGCCGGCTGGTGTGTCCGCGACCGCTGATGGCAAGACTCTGGCGGCGGCCATTGCCAAGTCCCATGTGATTCATGCCGAGGTGGGCGGCGGAGAGCACATCGCCTTGAACTGGTTCCGAATCGATGCGACCGGCAGCTTCTGGCACAACGGCGGGACCGGCGGCTATAGCTCGTATGCATTGTTTAACCCCGAGAAGGATTATGCAGTGGTGGTTCTGGATAACGCCGGGCCGGGTCCGGATATGTTTGCGGACAAGCTGGGTGCGCACATTGAGCAGCGATTGACTGGCTTGCCGGCGGAGACGCTGTCACGGGAATTTCCTAAGACGGTCGACGTCGATGCCAAGGTGCTGGATGGATACGTCGGGGACTACCAACTTGCGCCGAATTTTATCCTAACGGTCACCCGGGACGGCAATCGGATGATCACACAGGCGACTGGCCAGGGAAGGATCGAGATCTTTCCGGAGAGCCAGACGAAGTTTTTCACCAAAGTGATGGAAGCGTCGATCACATTTGTGGTCGATGATCAGGGTCGAGCGACCAGCATCATCCTCCACCAAAACGGAGCGGACCACGAGGCGAAGCGAGTAAAGTAGCCGCGGCCAATGCTGGGGTGGGACGGTCAGAATCCCCTCAGTAGCGCGTCGATTTCGGGGCGGTGGGGCATGGAGGGGGCGGTGCCGGGGCGGGTGACGGAGATGCCGGCGACGGCGCAGCCGAATCGCGCAGCTTCGAGGATGTCCATGCCTTCCGCGAGGGCGACGGCGAAGCCGCCGTTGAAGGCGTCGCCCGCGCCGGTGGTTTCGACCACCGCGCCGGCGTTGAACGCGGGGACATGCGCGGCGGTGGAGGCATTCTTCACAAAGACCCCGTTGGCGCCAAGGGTGATTACCGCGTTGCGCACGCCCAGGGCAAGGAATGCGTTGGCAGCGCGCTCAGCGTCGTTCAGACTCTCGACGTGGACGCCCGTCAAGCCCTCGGCTTCGGTCTCGTTCGGCGTCACGAAGTCGCAGTTGGGAAAGATGGACGCGGGCAGTTTGCAGGCCGGCGCAGGATTCAGGATCGTCGGCACGCCCAGCGAGCGCGCGAGCGCAAGCCCGCGTTCCACCGTAGGCAGCGCGAGTTCGAGTTGGGTGACGAAGATGGCAGACGCGCCGATCAAGTCCGCCATCTCGTCGACCTCTTCCGGTGTCAGCTCAAAGCACGCGCCCGGCACGACGATGATGGAGTTCTCGCCGGAGTTGGCGTCCAGAATAATCGCGGCCGCCCCGGTGGGTGTCGTCGTCCGCAGCAAGTGGCGGGTGTCGATGCCTTCCGTGTGGTAAGTGGCGCGGGCGAGATCGCCGAAGGGATCGTTGCCGAGCTTCGAGATGAAACTGACGGGGGCCCCGGCGCGCGCTGCGGCGACGGCCTGGTTGGAGCCTTTGCCGCCGGGGCCAAGTTGGAACGATCGGCCCATAAAGGTCTCGCCCCAGCCGGGCAGTTTGTCGGTGCGGAAGGCGAGGTCGGCAACGAAGCTTCCCATGACGGTGACCCACTTGGTGGACATGTATTCCCTCAATTCCCGCGCCGGTCTTAATGGCGGTGCGTGCGGCCTAAGAAGATTACACAAAGGCGCGCTAGATTTCCGTATTCATTTGCAGGTTGGGTTCGGCATAATGGCTGGTCGTCGGAACCGCGTGCGCGCCGTTCGGACGCACGGATGGAGTCGCACCCTTATGTTTGTTCCCACCACGTTTGCGGTTGCGCTGCTGATGACGATCTTCAGCACAGTTTGCTGGGGCTCTTTTGCCAACACCTTCAAGGGCACGAAGAATTACCGCTTCGAGCTGTACTACTGGGACTACGGCCTGGGGATCTTTCTGATCGCGGTGGTGCTGGCGTTGACCATGGGGAGCTTTGCCGGCGGGCCGACGGCCTTCCTGGCCAATATGCATTCTGCCGACGGCATCAACCTGTTCTATGCGGCACTGGGCGGCTTCGTCTTCAACATTGCCAATGTGCTGCTGATCGCGGGTATCGAGATCGTGGGACTTTCGATCGCTTTTCCCATCTCCATCGGGATTGCGCTGGTGGAGGGCGTAGTGCTGAGCTACGCGCTGCAACCGCGCGGCAACGCTGTGCTGCTGGGCGCGGGCGTGTTTATGGCGCTGGTAGCGGTGGTGCTGGTGGGCAAGGCGTACGGCGCGCTGCGCTCGGCGAGCGATACGGTGTCGCGGCGCGGGGTGGTGGTATGCGTGATCTCGGGTTTGCTGATGGGTGTTTTCGCACCGTTTATCACCCGCGCCATGACCCGGGGCAATACGCTGACGCCCTATACGACCGCGGTGTTTCTGACGCTGGGCGCGTTTTTGTGCTGCTTTGTGTTCAACACCATCCTGATGCGCAAGCCGATCGTCGGCACGCCGGTGGCCGCGGGCGACTACTTCCGCGCGCCGGCCAGCTACCACGCGCTGGGACTGCTGGGCGGAGCGATCTGGGGCACGGGGGCAGTGTTCAACTTTGTGGCTGCGAGCCTGGTGGGCGTGGCGATTTCGTATGCGATTGGGCAAGCCTCGCCGATGATTGCATGCCTGTGGGGCGTGTTCGCGTGGAAGGAGTTTCGCGGGGCTAGTATGCGGGCCAAGGGCTACCTGGCAGCCATGTTCGCTGCCTACGTGCTGGCTCTGGTGCTGATCGCCCGTGCGTACGCGGGCTGATGTGCGAATAATGTGTGTGCGGGCTGTTGTCTGCCAGGATGTACCATCTGAACCGTAGGATCTCAGCGAAGGAGAGGCATCACTTTCCAATGAGTTATTCCAGGATTCGCAAGGCAGTGTTTCCCGCAGCAGGACTGGGCACGCGCTTTTTGCCCGCCACCAAGGCTATTCCGAAAGAGATGTTGTGCCTGGTGGATAAGCCGCTGATCCAGTACGGAGTGGAAGAGGCGGTGGCGGCGGGTTGCACCGAGATTATCATCGTGACCGGACGCGACAAGGCCGCGATGGAAGACCACTTCGACTCCAGTCCCGAACTGGAAGCGTCGCTGGCGGCCAAGGGCAAGCAGGCCCTGCTGGACGTGGTCCGTTCGGTGTCCAAGCTGGCGCGGATTGTGTACACGCGGCAGGCGGAGCCGCTGGGTCTGGGCCACGCGGTGCTTATGGCGAAGGAGATTATCGGCGATGAGCCGTTCTGCGTGCTGCTGCCGGACGACATCGTCGACGCGAAAGTCCCGTGCATGAAGCAGATGGTGGAGGCGTTTTACGAGACGCAGTCGAGCATACTGGCGTCGGAGGTGATCGAGGGGCCGGCGATCTCGGCGTATGGTTGCCTCGATTGCACGCCGGTGGCAACGAATCCGCGGCTGCTGGCGGTGAAGGGAATGGTGGAGAAACCGAAGTTTGAAGACGCGCCTTCGCCGAACGCGATTATCGGGCGTTACATCCTCACGCCGCGGATCTTCGAGATGATCGAAGCAGTGAAGCCGGGCGCGGGCGGCGAGCTGCAGCTTACGGACGCCATCAAGGCGCTGCTCAAGTACGAGAAGGTGTACGGCTTCCACTACGAAGGCAAGCGTCACGATGCGGGCGACAAACTTGGCTTCCTCAAGGCGACGGTGGAACTAGCGCTGAAGCGGGATGACCTGGGGCCGGACTTCCGCGAGTGGCTCAAGGAATTCAACTACTAGGTGCCAGACACCAAGTGGGTGAGACGGTCGGGTAGAGTTGCGCGCTAGCGGCCGAGGAGAAGGTCGCCGAAGGGCGGGAACGTCAGCAGCAGGCTCAGCGCTAGCAAGGTGAAGGCCGCGCCGGCAATCTTGCCGAAGGCGACCGGCTTGTTCTTCCAGCGGGCAGCGAGAATGGCCCAGCACAGCAGCCAGAGGGCAATGGCAACCGTGGTGACTCCGGAGAGTGGGCCGGAGGGGTTATAGAAGTTGAGCGCGGCGGCCAGGCCTTTGGAGCCATCCGCGGCAACGGCGAGAACGCCGAGCAGGAAGCAGCCGAGACCGCAGGAGAGCACAGCGGCAGCGACGGGGCCGTTCGGAGTGGGATTCTGCGCGGCGCGCGTGATGTCAGTCATTTTGCGCTCTCCATGAACTGGTAGGTCTGGCCGCCCTGGACGGGGGCCTTTTTGTTGATCATGGCTCCCCAGCCTCCGGCGGTGGCAGCGGCCAGGAAGGCGACGGCCGCGAATCCCAGGACGGCGGCGCGGACCTGGCGATGGGCGTTCCAGGCGGCGCGGTGTTTCACCAGGACGAAAGCGACCATGGTGGCGGCCATGGGGGCGATCCAGGCTACGTGCTCCTTCCACTCCATGCCGAACGAGTGCCAGCCGGCGGTGGTGGGGTGGGCGGTGAGGAGCGCTTTGGGATAGAGCGCGAGGTCGGCTCCGGCGGGCGCGATCGCGCGGTACCAGGGATAGATAATGTATGCGCCCGAGAGAACCGCGGCCCAGCCGAGGACGACCATGGCAATGAGATAGAAGGTCTGCCAGCGGGAGATCGTCGGCTCGGGTGTGGGGCGGTCGGAATGCGCGCTGAGGAGCAGGACAATGGCGCCGAATATGGCCATCAGGAAGAAGCCGCCGAAGAGCATCCCGTGGATGGCAGTGATCAGTTCGCGGAAGGTGAGTTCCATGTTCGCTCGCTCCTTTCAAGGGCGAAGATGCGTGAGGGCTGAGAGCATTTTGGCGCCGCTGGGTGCGGGCTGGGCTTGATCGCCGGTGTCGGCGGCGTCCTTGGGACCCCAGGTCCAGTAGAGCGAGAGGTAGGTGTAGGTCTCGGGCTGGCCGTAAATGCTGCGGCCAGCGGCGAAGAGGAGGTCGAAGCCCCCTTCATCGAACTTGCGAAATTCGTACATGCCGCCGACGTCGAGCATGGTGGCGGCGTGGGTGCTGGTGGCAGCTTCGCCCTCGGCCCCGTGGCCGAAGAGTTCGCCGCCGAGAGTCCACTTCTTGCTAAGTTGGCGCTGAACCAGCAGGCCGGAGAAGGGGAAATCCTTATAGCCGTTGGCGTAGCCCGCGCCCGAGACGACCACCTCGCCGCCGCCGCCGTAGCTGGTCCATTGACGGTCTTCCGGGCCCCAGCTCTTCTGCAGCCACAGCGGCATGCGATACCACGTGGACCCCACGCCGAGGCCCTTGTCCGCGTTGCCGCTGGGAAGCTCGAAGAAGGGGAAGATGCCGACTTCGGGAATCTGCTTGGTTTCTTTGACGAGGCGGTATTTGAAGCCCATTTCAATATCGCTGATGCCGAAGTTGGTGGGGCCGCCGCTGGGTGCGAAGTTGATATCCATCGGGACGATCAGGTGGAGCTGCAGCCCCGGCGCGGCGCCGTAGTTGACCTCGTAGGCGGGGACGAAGAAATCCGTGCCGCCGGCGTTCTTGCCGGTGCCGTCCGAGAGTTCGAAGGCGTACATCTCGAAGTGGTGGTAATCGACGGGATCGGGGTCGTCGGTCTGGAAGGGCGGTCCGGCGTGGGCGGTTGCGGGGCAGAGGACGAGCAGTGTCAAGCTCAGCGCGATGGTTGGGGCTGGCGCGGCGTTAGATCGTTGGGACACTGGGGTTTGCTCCCGGCGATGCTCGCTGATTCGGCGCAACAATTGGCATCCTGAGCATACCTGAGACGGCGAAAGCTGCACTGCCGAAGTTGCGAAATTCATCAGGATGCAATCAACAGCCTGGAAGTTGGTTTGGGCTTGTTTGCCAGGGCTGGCGCGGGACGTGATACTCTTCCGGGATTCGGGCCCCAAAAACCAATTAAAGGAGCGCGCGCATGAATCTTGCGAGATGGTCGTTCTTGAGGCTTGGGCACGCAGGCAGCATCGTGCTGATTGTTCTTTCTACCGTGGCGGCGCGGGCGCAGACCACGTCGGCCCCGATCAAGCAGGGGTTGTGGCAGACGCAGACGACCATGTCGCTGCAGATGACGCTGCCGCCCGACGTGCAGGCAAAGATTGCGGCGATGCCGGCGGCACAGCAGGCGCAGATGCAGGCGATGATGGGCGGCTCGGCGGCCAAGCCGACGTCGTCGACGGTGAAGTCGTGCGTAGCCTCGACCATGACGCCCAGTGACCTGCTGAACCAGGCCCAGCAGAAGGGCGGGATGACGTGCAAGTTCACCAATCAACAGGTGACGGCGAGTGCGATTTCGTTTGACATAAACTGCACCACGTCGCAGGGCACAGCTTCCGGCCACGCCCAGTTCACCATGGTGGACAGCGACCATGGCACCGGAACCACCCACATGACGACGGCGATCAGCGCGAACGGGCATTCGACGAGTGCGACCATGGACGGCACATCGACCTATACGTACCTGGGCGCGGACTGCGGCGACGTGAAGCCGGATTCCCCTGCGGTGACGCCGGGGCAGTAGGCGTTCAGCCGCGGCCAGACATGTGAGCCGCCCCCTGCGCGGCGAGGGCTATCGGCGGCTATCATGGAAGCAGGATGCCGCAGCCCGAGACCATCGCCGTAGCCATGTCCGGAGGAGTCGATTCCTCTGCCGTCGCAGCCTTGCTGCGCGCCGAGGGGCATACCGTCGTCGGCCTGACCCTGCAGCTCTGGAACCAGCGGCGGCTGGCCGGGCACGAAGGCATGCCCGAGGCGGTGCGCGGGCGGTGCTGCTCCATCGACGATGTGTATGACGCGCGCGCGGTGGCGGAGCACCTGGGGATTCCGTACTACCTGGTGA
>CAZAXI010000187.1:0-8561 GCA_964489045.1 uncultured Granulicella sp.
TTCACCGCGTCCTGCCCCGTCATCGCGTCCGCGACAAACAGAATCTCGCTCGGATTCATCTGCTTCTTCAGCGCGGCCATCTCGTCCATCAGGTCGGCCGCAATCTGGTTGCGCCCCGCCGTATCGACAATCAGAATGTCGCACCCAAAGTTCGCCGCCTCGCGCCTCGCCTCTTTCGCCAGCCGCAGCACGTCGTCCGTCCCGTGCTTCGCGTCCGGGTCCAGCTTGCCCTCATAAATCTGCGCGCCAATCGCCGTCGCCACCAGCCGCAGCTGCTCCCGCGCCGCCGGCCGGTACACGTCCACCGACACCAGCATCGGCCGGTGCCCCGCCTTCTTCAACCATCCCGCCAGCTTCGCCGACGTGGTTGTCTTGCCGCCGCCCTGCAACCCCGCCATCAGGATCACGCTTGGCGGCTGCGACGACGTCCGGAATCGCGCCGTGTCCTTGCCCAGGATGTTGATTAGCTCGTCGTGAACGATCTTCACGATCTGCTCGTCCGGCGAGAGCGCGGTCGTCACCTGCGTCCCCAGCGCCCGCGTGCGGATATGCTCCACCACCTCGGTCACAACCGACAGGCTGACGTCGGCCTCGATCAGGGCAAGGCGGATCTCGCGCAGGGCCTCGCCGATATTCTCATCGGTGATCGTGCCCTGGCCGCGTAAAGTCTTGAAGGAACGCTGGAGTTTGTCGCTTAGATTCTCAAACATGCTCCTTCAAGTCTAGTCGATTCCCGCTATTTCTTCTTTGCGTTGGGCGGTTTGTACCCTAGGTTCCCTGCCTTCTTCATTGCCGCCATTCCCTCTGCGATGCCGAGCAACGGCGTCGTCTTGAACGCCTTGAACGCCCCGCTCGCGGAGACGGCTATCGAGCAAGCCGCCGCGGTTACGTTGTCGCCACCCTCGATGATGATCACCGCATCGTAATCGCCGAAGGAGAACCAGCTCCCCACCAGCTTGCCGCCGATCTTCGCAGCCAGCTTGCTGATCACCGGGGTGCGGTCAGCCGGCTTCTTGATGAAACCCGCCAATACCTCAGGAGTATAGGAAATCTGAATCATGTAGCTGGGCATTCGATTCCACCTTTCCGTTCAATGCAGGATTCGATCCATGGCCCTGGGGAGTGAGAGAAAGCATACACCAGCCGCCGCGAAGTCGCATGTCTACAATCCTCCCTGGCACCCAGCAATGCCCGCCGCCTATGCCGCCTCGGTCCTGATCCGGTTCTTCCAGTGCGACACTACGAACCAAACAAACCCCACCACCAGAACCCCTTCCACGCCAAGGTGAAATCGATGGAATATCTCCTTGAAACGCGGATCGGTGTCCCACGCGTCCCCCAGCTTCATCCCGATATACGCCAGCGCGTAGCACCACGGCCACGAACCCACAAACGTGTAAATGTGAAACCTCACCTGGTTCATCTTCGCCACGCCCGCCGGAAACGCAATGAACGTCCGAATAATCGGCAGCATGCGCCCTGCCAGCACCGCAATCGATCCATAGTGCGCAAAGAAGTGGTCCACCCGGTCCAGGTCGCGCCGGCTCAGCAGCAGCCAGCTTCCATACCGCTCCACCATCGGCCGCCCACCCTTCGCACCCACCCAGTACGCCGGGATCGATCCCAGATTCGACGCCAGCGACGCCAGCGTAGCCAGCAGAATCAACTCCATCTGCCCATGCGCCAGCGCCGCGCCGGCAAACGGCATAATCACTTCAGAAGGGATCGGAATGCAGGCCGACTGGACCGCCATCAGCACAAACATCACGGCATACTTGCCGCCCGCGCTCAAGCCCATCAACCATGCAATGAGTTTTTCAGACATGCCTTCGCAGTATAACCGCGCCCGTGCATCTCACCCCACCCATGCGCATCTTCCCCTTCACCCGCCCACGCCAATCGCCTTGCTCAGCGCCTCCTGGTATCTCTCCGCCCGCACAATCCGGCTCTTCACCGTCGCAACCTCCTCCGGCGTCTTCGCCAGTTGCAACGCGTCCTGCAGAACCCCCAGCGCCTCCGCAGCCTGCCTCTGTTCCAGCAACACCTCGGAGCAGTTCAGCCGGTAGCTCAGGCGGTCCGGCTCCAACTCCATCGCCTTCACGTTCAGCGTGTGCGCCTCGTCCAGTTTGCGATGCCGTGCTGCATAGAACATCGCCAGCGCATCGTACGCCGGCGCAAATTCCGGATTCAGCGCAATGGAGGCCTGCAGACTCATCTCGATCGCTTCATCCTCTGCCTTCGCCCCGCTCCGCAGCGCCATCATCGCGTAGTCGAAGTGGGTCAGGTAGTTGTGCGCGTCCAACTCCATCGCCTCGCGGTACCACTTCTTCGCGCCCGCAAAATCGCCCTCGGAGTAGCTTAGAGTCCCCATCGTCTCGTGCGCCTGTGCGTTGCCCGGGGCCTCGCGCAGCACCTCTTCCGCCAGGGCCTTTGCCTCCGCGGTGCGCTTGGTGTATATCATCATGTCAGCCCGCACCGCATCAGCCTCCGCCGTTGTCACCGGCCGAACCTCCGCCGCTGCGTCCTTCGCTTCGAGCGTTGCCGGCATCATGAAGTACATATACTTCCGCTGCATCACATAATCGCTCAGCCCCTGCTGCAGCTTGTCCAGGTCGCCGAATACCGCGCGCGCCGCAACCACTGCATCCTCTCCCCGCGCCAGCAACTCGGCATAGTCGTGCATCCGGTGCGTCCCCTGGATCCGGTCGCTCACGATCAGAAAATGCGTCAGCGCCCACGACTCCGCGTAGAAGATAGAACCCTTCTGCTCGTCGTGGTAGTACGGTGACTTCGTGTCCACCCTCAGAAGTGTTTCCATCGGCAGCAGATCGGTCCGCGCCAGAAATCGCAGCTCCTCCGCGTTCGCCTGGCCCAGCCACACCACCTTCTCGTCGATGTCGGTGTTCTCATAGAACTGCGCCAGGCCTTCATTCAGCCACAGCGGAAGCCACCCGTCCGCCTTGCGCAGCATGTAGTGCGTGTACTCGTGGTACACGTTCGCGTACGCATGCTCCTCCTGCGCATCCAGCCGTAACAGGATGTAGTTCTTCTCCGGCGCGCGCAGAAAGAATCCCCCCAGGTCGATCTGGTTCTTCCCCAGGTACTCCTCCGGCTCCAGCGCGCGCATGTCCTTCCTGTCCCTCACCGCCACCACCACGATCGGCGGATCGGTATCATCTCCCTTCGCTGGCAGCAGCGTGTGAAACACCATGTGCATGCGTTCGAACTGGCTTGCCAGCCGCCGCGCGTCTTTCTCGCTCGCATCCGTCAGCACCACAAAGTGGGTGCTCCGCGTCTCCACCCAGCGCTCGGGCGTTGCTCCTGCCGCAGCTTTGGCCGCCGCAAACACCACCGTCACACCAAGACACGCGCCCGCAATCGTTCTGCGCATAGTTCCCGGAGAGTAGCCCAGAACGCCACCAACAGTAAACACAAAAACTCCCGCCAACGTCCCAAAGGGTTTATTCTCCGCAAATCCTTGCAGCGTAACCGCAAAACTGTTCTAGAGAGTAACCCCACACTGATTACCGAAACGGGCCCGCGGCCGCCAAATCGTACCCACTATGCACCCCACTGCCCTCACGCTGCATCAAAATAATCACGATCCATTGTAGGACTGCAGCGCCGCTCCCAGCGTCGAAAGTAGCTCCCACTCGAGAGGAGGACTCCCCATGGAAAACCTGGTTTATTCGCTGTACGGCCTTTGGTTCTGGCTCACCCGCAAGTATCGTTCCGCTGTCTACACCGAAGTTGCCCAAACTCTCGACTCGGCCCGCACCTACCTCTTCACCGATTACGCCACCCGCGCCTCCACACGCGACCGCGGCTTTTTGCTCCCCGACCAGGTCGAAGCCCTCAATATCCTCGACCGCCACGGCGCGCTCGTCGCCCGCACCTCGCGCCGTTTCAACTCCCTCAGCGAGTGCCGCAAATTCGTCACCGAAGAACTCGCCGATCCACCAAAAGCCGCCTGATCCGCCTCACCGCCGCCCCATGGTTGCGTGTTCTTGGCGGGTGTAATTTGCCGAAGAACCGTCGCCTGATACCGGCCGGATTCTCCCGATGTTCAGTGTGCCCACGCCCTCAGCAGGGGCGTGGGCATTCGCCTGGATGCGGTGCCGCGCGGGACAGGTCAGTAGATGGGTGGCTCGCCGGGAGGGCGGGTCTTCCAGCGGCGGTGCATCCAGAGCCACTGGCTGGGGTACTGGCGGATGGCGCCTTCGAGCACAGCGGTGAAGCGAGCGGTGTTCTCAGCGGCGTCGGCCTCGGCGTCCCCGGTGGAGGCGAGGGCGAGTTCCGGGTAGAAGTGGAGGACGTACTTCTGCTCAGACTCTTCCCAGAGCAGGAAGCCGGGCAGGACGGCGGCGCCGGTCTTGAGCGCGACGCGGGCAAGGCCGGAGGCGGTGCAGGCTGGCACTCCAAAGAAGGGAACGAAAAGGCCCTGCGGCGGCGTCATGTTGGTGTCCATCAGAATACCCACGGTTTCGCCGTCGCGCATGGCGGCGAGCAGTCCACGGGCGAAGTCGTCCTTGTGCAGGACGCGGTTGCCGTGCCGGCAGCGGATGCGGTTGACCATGCGATCGACGAGAGGATTGTCGAGACGGCGGATGACCATGCCCATCGGGTAACCGGCGAGCGAGTGATAGAAGCTGGAGAGCTCCCACGCGCCCAGGTGGCCGGTAAGCACCAGGACGCCTTTGCCGCGGTCGCGGGCGGCGAGGTAGTTCTCCAAGCCCTCGTAGCGGATGAAGCAGTTGGCGAAGGCGGGAGTGTAGCTGGACATCTGGCAGAACTCGGCTAAAAGCCAGCCGAGGTTGCGGTACTCGAGGCGCAGGATGCGGGCGCGCTCGACAGCGGGCATCTCCGGAAATGCGAGTTCGAGGTTGCGCAGGCCTACTCGGCGGAGGCGCCCGAGGGAGGCGTGAGCGAAGGCACCGATACCGACTCCGGCGGCACGGGCCAGACGGCGCGGAAGGATGCGAAGACCGTGGATGAAAAACCAGGCAAAGACGAATTCCAGGATGTGGCGCGGGGTGGTGCGGGCCGACGGCTCGGGAGGGTATTGGGCTTCGCGGGTCAAGATTACCAGTCTAACGGGTGCGCGTGGGTATGCGCTGCAATACAGACTCGCGACCCGTGCCGGATTTTGTTTCCAGTTGTATAGACGGAGCGCGCGAATGCAGGATTACACGGAGCAAAGCCGCCGGAGAGGGAATTCCACCGGCGGCTTTTGCGCCCTGCGGCGCAGGTTCTAGTGGTCTTGCTTCGAGCTGACGAAGTAACGGGCGACGGTGTGGACGAAGGGCCGCGCGTTCTCAGGGGTGGGCACATCGCCTCCGAGGATGGTCTTGAAAGGGATGTCGGAGCCATACTCGGCACGGGTCATATCCTGATTCTGCGAGAGGACGGTGCCGTCCAGATCGAGACCGGCGAAGAGGCCCTTGGACCGCGAGTAGGTGAGGAACTCCGCGTTAAGCTTCCAGTCGGTGCCGGCCTGAGCGTTACGGCCGACCGGGCCTGCAGAAGCTGCGGCGTCAGCTCCCAGCTTGACCTTGTTCTTGAGCATGTCCTGCAAGCCATTCTGGTTCATGGCAATCAGGACGAGGTCTGTGGACTGGCCGCCGATCTGCCAGCCGAAGCTGCCGCCGGCAAGCTGCACAAAGACCGGTGCGCTCCAGCCGTTGGGCGTTCGACAGGTGGCAACACCCTGGCCATACTGGGCGCCGACGAACAAGGCGCCCTTCTTGTAGGCGGGAATGATGGTGACGCAGGATGCTCCGGCGAGGATACCGCGTGGGACGCCTTTATCGGGCGTGGCCATGATCTCGTTCATGACGGCCTCGGCGCTGGTAAGACGGTCTTCGATCTTTGCCTGGTCGTCCTGCGCGAAGCTTGAAAACGTGGCGGTGAGAAGAACCATGCCGCACAGAATTCCGGATATCTGTCTCATTGGGTTTAGAACCTTTCGTATTCTCGTATTTCTGGGATGACCTGCCCGTAAGAGGCGATATTACAACTATGCGGGCGGCAAAATCGACGCAGCGGGAACCGTTGCAGTAATCCATGGGATGGCTGAATTGGGTAGGAAGTTGCCTGAATTCCAGAGATAAACCAATGGTGCCGCGTATCTTCCCAGCGAACCGCCCGCGGTCCTGGAGAGCTTTGGGGAGGGACGGAAGGAACTGGGTCGAAGGCGAAAAAAGGGGGCTGCAAGAGCCAGGCAGCTAGCGCTGCTAAGCCTTGTAGCCCCTCTCCCAGGTCTGTGTTGCCAAACGATAATGTGCTTTCTCGGTCGTGCAGGCAACGGTACGAAGGTCTAGAGGCTTTCGTACCCATTGCCGATTACTCTTTAGTAAACGCACCGGCCGGCCCGCGGCGACGCGCCCAGCCCGATTCGTGTCAATCAGCCTGGGTGAACGGGTGAACCGTGAGGGCAATGCGGTTGTTGACGCCCACCTTCCGCATCAGACGGCCGATATGCGCCTTCACCGTTCCTTCGTCGATGCCGAGCGCGATTGCGATCGCGCGGTTGGGCTGTCCTGCGCGAAGCAGGTCGAGGATCTGGAGTTCCCGCGGCGTGAACCGCGGAGGATTGGCGGGCGACCTGGCGGCGCTGCGCTGGTGATCGAGCAGACGAGACAACACCCTGCGCGGCGCCCAGACAGAGCCGTCACGCACCATGTCGATGGCCATGCGAATTTCCGACTCGGTTGAGGTGAGGGCAAGGTATCCCTTGGCACCGGCTCCGATGACGCGCTCGATGTACTCCTGCGAGGTTTCGTTTCCGAGCACGATGAGCTTGAGCAGCGGACGCACCTGGCGAAAGGTGGCGATGAGTTCCAGCAGGTGAGGAGTGCATTCGGCGTCGATGAGGACGAGGGCAAGGTGGGCATCGTCGAGCGCGCCCGGGACGGATAGATGGACGATCTCGAGTTGCAGGGCCTCGGCGAAGATGGCCTTCAGGCCAAGCACGCGCAATGGGTCGGTGGCGACGACGCCGACGCGATCCGCGCGCTTTGGGGGAGTCTCATCCATGGGCCTCAAGCCTCGTTTCTCTGCGCGGCTAGCCGTAGTGTGTGACATCGGACACAATTACCGTACACCAATGGCAAGTGCCGGGCGAGCTAAAGCTTGGGAAGCACAATGCCTTGTTGTTTCTGGTACTTGCCCTTGCGGTCCGCGTAGCTGATTTCGCATACTTCATCGGACTGGAAGAAGAGAATCTGGCATAGCCCCTCGTTGGCGTAGATGCGCGCGGGCAGCGGCGTGGTGTTGGAGATTTCGAGGGTGACAAAGCCCTCCCACTCGGGCTCGAAGGGCGTGACGTTGACGATGATGCCGCAACGCGCGTAGGTGGATTTGCCTACGCAGATGGTAAGCACGTCGCGGGGAATCTTGAAGTACTCGATCGAACGCGCGAGGGCGAAGGAGTTGGGCGGAATGATGACGCTGGGGGCCTGGACGGAGACGAAAGAGCGCTCGTCGAAGGCCTTGGGATCGATGATGGCGGAGTTGACGTTAGTGAAAATCTTGAACTCGTCGGAGACGCGGAGATCGTAGCCGTAGGAGGAGAGTCCGTACGAGATGACGCCCTCGCGGACCTGCTTCTCGCTGAAAGGAACGATCATCTGGTTATCGATTGCCTGCTGGCGGATCCAGCGGTCGCTTTTGATGGCCATGCGTAGTTATTTCCTCTTGGCAGCGTTTTTCAGCCTCGTTTCCGTGGCGCTTTTGGGGCGTTGGGGCGAAGGATGGGTCCCGAAAAACTTCGGATAGGCAAATCTTACGGCAGGCGTGACGCGTTGACAATCTGAGGGTTAGTTCCTAACATCACGACAGCGGCATAGTGCGGAACTGACACGCTGCGAACGAATTACGCGAGAGAGGCGGCCCAATTTGATTAAACAGGACCTTATCCAGAGGGTCGTGGAGCGGACCGGACTTCCGAGGACGAAGGCGGAGGATGCGGTTGACGCTATCTTCGACAGCATGAAGAAGACGCTGATCGCAGGCGATCGTATTGAGTTGCGCGGGTTTGGCGTGTTCACGGTAAAGCCGCGCAAGACAGGGATTGGGCGGAATCCCAGAACCGGTGCGGAGGTGAGCATCGCTCCCGGCAAGGCAGTGCGGTTCAAGCCGGGCAAAGAGTTGCACCTGATGGACGGAGCGACGACCTAGCGAGGTCCGCGTCAATCGAACTCCAGAGCACCCGTGTGGGTGAGGGCGGGGTTGTGCCGGTACTCCCTATGCCAAAGCCATAAAGTCTGCCCTCTAAAGGGCTTAGGTCTGGACCTTTGCGTTGGCACGGCGGCAAGGATCGGCGGCAGCGAGACCTGCGGCCTGCAGGGGCGCAAGTGCGGAGCGCGGAGAAAACCTGTTATTTTGGGTGATCGGAGAGACGAAAATGATGCGGAGGATGGCAAAGGCGATGGGCATTGGCGTGGTGGCAGCGGGAGCGGCGATGGCGGCGGCGCAGGGTAGTACGGGATGGGATGCGAAGTTGGGTGATCCGCTGCATATCTGGGTGGGGAATCCGGATGCGGCAAAGGCGCGGGCGTGGG
>CAZAXI010000188.1:0-8507 GCA_964489045.1 uncultured Granulicella sp.
CGCTGCGCGCGAACAAGATGCGCAGCGGGCTCACCATCCTGGGCATCGTCATCGGCGTGATGACCGTGATCACAATCTCTTCGGTAGTGAATGGGCTGAACCAGAGCGTTGCGGGGCTGGTGGAGTCGCTGGGATCGAACGTGCTGTTCGTCTTCCGCTTCCCGGCGTTCACCGGCCGGCCGACCAGCGAGATGCTGACGCGCAAGCAGCTTACCTTCGACGATTCGCAGGCCATGCGCGAACTGCCGCATGTGGTGGCGGTATCGCCGGCGCTGCAGTATACGGATAACAACGCGCCGGGACGCGCCGGCGTCACCGCGATCAAAGGCGGCGGGAATACCATGCAGAACACCATCCTGACCGGGGTTTCGCCGGAAGAGGAGGACGTGAACGAACTGGAGATGCTGGAAGGCCGCTTCTTCAACGATACGGACGAGCAGCGGGCGGCGAAGGTGACCGTGCTGGGGTACGACACGGCAGCGCAACTGTTTCCCGGGGTGAGCGCAATAGGCAGGGACGTGGAGGCGGCCGGCATGGTGTTCACCGTGGTGGGCGTGCTGGACAAGCAGAAGCAGGCGTTCGGCGGCGGCGATAACCCGCAGGACAACCAAGCCTTCTTCCCCCTGACGACGTTCCACGACATGCATCCGGAGATGCTTGACTACTGGATCACGCTGAAGTACGACGACCCAAAGAACCGCGCGCTGGTGGAGGACGAGCTGACCGAGCTGCTGCGGCGGCGGAGGAAAGTGGCCAACGAAAAGCCGGACAACTTCGCCATCTTCGGCACGGACACCATCACGCGGCTGTGGGACGAGATTACGGGCGGGCTGTTTCTGCTGCTGTTTTCGCTGTCGACGGTGGCGCTGATGGTGGGCGGCGTGGGCGTGATGAACATCATGCTGGTGAGCGTGACCGAGCGGACGCGGGAGATCGGGGTTCGGAAGGCGATCGGCGCGACCAAGAAGACGATTCTGACGCAATTTACGCTGGAGGCGATTACACTGTGCGCGGTTGGCGGCGTGATCGGAATCCTGCTGGGGAGCGGGATTGCGTTTGGGTTGAAGCTGCTGCTGCCGACGCTGGTCTCCCCGCTGTGGATTGCGGTGGCGTTCCTGAGCTCATGCGCGATCGGGCTGATCTTCGGGATCTATCCGGCATGGAAGGCGGCGAACCTGGACCCGATCGAGGCGCTAAGGTACGAGTAGCCCAGAGCGGTTTATCGCTGCGCGAGGTTCGCTGGCCGCGGCGGTCCGAACGGCGTGAATTGGGGATTGCGCCGCCGCTCGGAGCGCAGCAGGAGCCATCCCATCAGGGAGAAGATCACTCCCGCGGAGCCGAAAACCAGCGGAAAACGCCACAACTGACCAGCAATTGCAATCTTCGCCGCGGTGGGTGCGCTGGGGTTATAGCGGACCGGGACCTGCTGGCCCGGCGCAAAGGACGGAGTGTTCGATCCGGTATCGGATGCAACCGTGTAGGTGTGTCCATCGCTTGCGGTGAATGCGAACACCGGAGTGTAGAAGGTCGAGTTCCCCTGATCGGGCACGGCCCGTATGCTGACGACGGCGCCGCTCGCGGTGACACTGTGCGCGAGAAACCAGGTGGTGTCAACCGCGGTGACCGCGCCGGCAACTATCCCGCACGTACCCGCGAAGAGACCGATCCGGCAAAGGCGCCGGCGAATAGCCTGGCTGAACATTCCCGGCTTCATGCAAGCAGCGTAGCAGAGTGCACAGGCCGCTTTCGTTCACACGGCTGCCCGGCAAACTTACATATGGCCGGTCTGCGTACTGCCACGGCCTTCTACTCTACGGTGATGGTAACGGTGGTCGAGTGGGACAAGGTGCCGGAGGTTGCAGTCACGGTGATGTTGTAGGTCTGGGGCTGGCTGCCGCCACCACCGCCGCTACTGCCACCACCTCCGCCGCAGCCCGCGAGCATGGACAGACCGCCCATGCCAGCCACAATCATGACCATGCGGATGAACCGCAGCGCGTTGCCTGGCTTCCTGATCCCGGCGGCGAAGGGCAGCAACACGGCGAGTGCAACCAATGGAAGGTCCCGGCCGGGTGGCGCGCTCTGCTGGTGCAGCATTGCAGTTACGGGGACCTGAATGGTCAGCGCGACGTTGGTGGCCGAGCTGCCTGCAGCAAGAGAGGTTGGACTGAATGTCGCCGTAAATCCTGTGGGCACGCCGGAGGTTGAAAAAGTCACCGCCGCGGGAAATGTAGTTCCGCCCGACGGGCTCATCGGCAAGGTGTAGCTTGCGGCGCCGCCCGGCTGGACCGTCTGCGATGAACCGCTGCCACCTATCGTCAACGTGAAATCCTCAACGGTCTCGCTAATGGCGGTGCTGGAGACAGAAGTGAAGTTCGCGTCGCCGCTATAGGCAGCCGCAAGGGAGTGCGCTCCAGCCGTGAGCGTGGAGGTGGGTAGGTTCGCGATACCGCCGCTGAGATTGACTGTGCCAAGCGCGGTGCCGCTGTCGGAAAAGACCACTGCACCAGTGGGCGTGCCGGCCGAAGACGAAACCGTCGCGGTCAGGGTCAGGACATTTTGGATCAGGATCGGATTTGGCGAAGCAGTCAACCCCGCGGCCGGTGCAATCTTGTTGACCGTGATCAAGTGCGTCACTTCGGCGGCGGCGGCATAGTTCGTATTGCCTGATTGGTCGGCCGCCACCACGACCGTTCCTGCGCCCGCGATGGTCAGGGTGCTGCCACTGACCGATGCCGGTCCATAGAGCACGCTGAACGCGACTGGAAGACCGGACGTGCTGCTGGCTGAGAGGCCGATCGGTGTGACACCAAAGTTGACGGAAGATGGGAGAGCGGCAAACGTGATGGTCTGAGATTCGGTAGCTACGGCAAAGGTGGCGGTCTGCGCTCCGGCGGTATAGCTGCCCGCCGCAGCCTGACTTGCTTGCAACTCCACAGTGCCGGCTCCCGTGAGAGTAATTGTCGAGCCGGAGACGGTGGCTGGGCCGCTGACCACGGAGTACGTAATTGCTCCGCTGGAGGGCGATGTCGCGGCCACGGTGAAGGGCGGATCGCCATAGGTATGGTTCGGTACGGAGAAAGTGATGGTTGGCGAAGTGTTCGGAAAAACAGTGAAGCTGGTGGTTTGTGTGCCGGCGGTATAGAGGCCGGCGGCAACCTGGCTTGCCTGCAGCACGACCGTTCCCGTCCCGGTTAAAGTCACAGTCGAGCCGGAGAGTGTAGCCGGTCCCGAGACGATTGAGTAGGTCATCGCTCCACCGGAGTTCGAGGTTGCGGCCACCGTGAACGGGGCAGTGCCGTAGGTCTGGTCGGCGACCGCGAAGCTGATGCTGGGTGCGATTGCAGTCACCGAGACAGTTGCGGTTGCCGACGCGTAGTCGTAGGTCCAGGCGCTCGTGATATCCGGCGCGTAGTTGACCGTGAGTGTGTCAGTCCCGACTGCGAGCGATCCGGCAGGAACGGGGACGGTTACGCTGCCATTAGCCAGGGTGTACCACCAGAACGTGGTGTAGCTGCCGCTGGTGAGATTGATTGGGCCTGTGGGCACCAGGTTGCCGGTGGTTCCGGCGACGGTGACTGTCACCGTCAGGGGCTGCGCCGCGGTTATGTTCGCGGAAGACGGCGATACCGTTACCGTGGGTACGGTCCCAACGGTCTCGCCGGGACCACCGTAGCGGATTGCGCCGAAGTTGGTGTGGTTCAGAATGTCGTAGTAGCTGATTTGCGTCGCGCCGGCGGACTGCAGGTCGGAGTAATCACACTCCCAGATGCCGGCGTTGACAGTGCACAGAGTCGACATGTTTGCCGCCGTTGTCGCTGCAGAGAATTGGCCGTTGCCCATTTGCGAGCGCGGGGGAAAGTTATCGACCACGGCGATTTCCCCGTACCACTGAATCAGTGCGGTCTGGGTGAAGTTGTTCGTCCATACCGAGTTGTTGATGTAGCCCAGCCACTGACCGTTGAACCAAGCCCACCAGGCGCCCTGATATTGAACCCAGCCGAGGTAAACCTGCTGACCGTCCAGAGTGGAGATATCCATGCCGGGGAAATAGGTGCTGCTGTACTGGTTCCAATCGCAGGTGTCGTAGCAGGTCTCGGCACCGTCGATGAAGTGATAGACGAAGAGATGCGGGTTGTTATTGCCCCATTGATTTGGGGCGACACTGAATCCCATCTCGACATCGTTGAGGGTGCTGCCGGCGTTGCCGGTGCCTTCCACGGCAATCTCGCCGATGGAGTGTCCGCTGGCGTTGTCGCCGTCGACCAGCGGCGCGACAATCTCCAGGGTCAATCCGCCGCCGTCGAGCGAGGTGGGGATTTCCGCCGCATTTGCGTAAAAGTAGCAAGCGTTAAACCAGGCCACACCGTTGCAGGCTGGTGCGGGGGGCAATGCGGTCGATTCTGGGCGGGGCGGCGCGGAACTGCTGCTGCTCTTGCCATAGACCTGATCGAAGGTGCGCAACAGATTGCTTTTGACGAATTCGCCAGGCAGCGCATGCTCAGGGCCACGGGCCGCGTAGGGCCCGATGAGGGGATTTCCCTTGTGAAAGTATCGAGGGTCCCCGATCGGGACCGGAACCTGGCCTTCTGCACACAGCGGCTTCATCTCAGGCGCAGCGTAGCCCTGACTCCCGACCGCCAACTGTCGCAGTGTTGGAGGCAACGAAGGCGGCGCCGGCGGTGGCACCGCGGCCAGCGATCGAACCTGGCATGTGAAGTTAGCACCAGCGGCATCCTGCGCTGAGGCAACCAGGGGCCTTGCAGAGATAAGCGCCGGCAGCCAGAGAACCACAGTCAGCAGAGGCCGAACGGCGATGGCGAGAGAGGGCCCGGAAAGACGTTCACAGAGCTTCATTGCGCGACGCTGGTATTCGCGATAACTATACGCCACGGCCGTTTTCTCCATGGGTAGTTGGCACAGGTCAAAAGAGCATGGCGACAAAGCTGGCGAAGGTCTGATAGGCTGTGCGAACCGCGTTTCGCGGCAGGCTCCAGCGACGCACCTGTGATTGCAGTCCGGGCCCCTGAGCATTTCCCACTTCAAAATTGAACGAGGCGACCTTATGAAGAAGCTATTGTGTTGCGCGGGTTTGGCATTGTTGGCGATGGCCGCGGTGTCTCCCTGCTTTGCTGCCGATTCGCCGTGGAACGGCACCTGGAAGGAGAATCAGGCGAGGAGCAGGCTGAGCGGCGATACCATAACCTACACGGCCAAGGGTGGAGGCCAGTTTCACTTCTCGAACGGCGGCTCCATCGAGTATGACTTTGCGTGCGACGGCAAGGCGTATCCGACCCTCGGCGACCGCACGGTGACCTGCACCGGGACGTCCGAGGCGGGCTTTGACTTTACCACTGCAGCTCATGGCACCGTGCTGTCGAAATATCACCGCAGCTTCTCGCCCGACGGCGCGACCATGATGATTCATGGGACGGCCATGCGTCCCAACGGGACGTCGGACGACTTTGACGAGACCTACAAGCGCCTGTCCGGAAGGCATGGCCTGGCCGGCAAGTGGCTCGACGTGAAGGATAAGGAGACAGTCGAAAACGTAATGGTGATGCAGGTTGACGGCAATATGCTGCATATCGAGGAGCCTGCGCAGAAGGAAGTGATCGATGCGAAGCTGGACGGCAGCGACGGCAAGGTGAACGGACCGAACATTCCTCCGGGAGCGGCTCCAACGTATAAGAAGGACGGCGCGAACAAGCTGGACTTCACCATCAAACTGAACGGCAAGGTGCTGTACGAAGGAACCTACACGCTGAGCCCCGACGGTAAGAGCTTTGTCGAGTCGGAGTGGGTGCCGGGCAAGATGGCGGAAAAAGACCGCGTGGTCTACGAAAAGCGATAACCCTGGAATGACGGGGGCCTGGGCGAGAAGCCTGGGCCCTGCTGCCTGCACTCATCCGGCGGACGCTCGCGCCGGTTGAGCGGCGAGGTTGCGCTGGAGAGGTGTGCCGATGCGGACACGGGTGGTGGTGCTGGGGGCAGGTTTCGGCGGCCTGGAGCTGACGACGATTCTCTCGCAGGCGTTCGGCGAGGCCATTGACATTGTGCTGATCGACAAGGGCGATGCGTTCGTCTTCGGCTTCTCCAAGCTGGAGGTGATGTTCGGACGCGAGCAGCCGGCGCAGGTCCTCCATCGCTACAGCGACCTGGTGAAGCCGGGGGTGCGGTTCCTGCAGACCACGGTGCGGTCGTTCGATCCGGCCGCGCGCACGGTGGTGACGGACGCGGGCGAGTTTGCGGCGGACTTCCTGGTGGTGGCACTGGGCGCCGATCTCGATCCGTCCGCCACGCCGGGGCTGGTGGAAGGCGGCAACGAGTTCTACACGGTGGCGGGGGCGTTCGCGCTGCGCGAGGTGATTGTGCGCTTCGAGCGCGGTCCGGCCATCATCGGGGTGTGCGGCAAGTCATTCAAGTGCCCGCCCGCTCCCAGCGAAACGGCGCTGCTGCTGCACGACTATCTGACGGAACGCGGCCGGCGTGACGCGACCGAGATCACTATGGTGATTCCGTTCGGCGTGCCCATTCCTCCGTCGCCCGAAACTTCGCAGGCCATTCTCGCGGCATTTGCGGAGCGTGGCATCCGGTTTGTGAAAGACAATCTGGTGCAGGCGCTCGACCCTGCGCGCAAGGTGGCCGTGCTGACCGATGGCACCGAGCTGCCCTACGCGCTGTTTCTGGGCGTGCCGGTGCATCGCGTGCCGCAGGTGGTGGTGGAGTCGGGGCTGGCGGCCGATCCCTACAACTGGGTCCCGGTGAACAAGCAGACATTGGAGACGGCGTTTCCGCGGGTGTATGCGGTGGGCGATGTGAACGGCGTGGGCACTCCCAAGGCGGGCGTGTTTGCGGAAGGCGCGGCGCGCACGGTAGCGGCGTCCATCATCGCGCAGCTTCGCGGAGAAGCGCCGGTGGCGGCCTATCGCGGAGTGGGCTCCTGCTACCTGGAGTTCGGCCAGGGCAAGGTTGGGCGCGTGGATGTGGAGTTCCTGGCTGGGCCAAAACCGACAGGCACGTACCACGAGCCGTCGCTGGCGCTGCGGGCAGAGAAAGACGCGTTCGCTTCCACCCGCGCGCTGCGCTGGTTCGGGCGCTGAGGGCGTTGCGCGCACGCGACTTCGGTAGACTCAATCCATGGGCATTGCTACGGCGGTCGAGGTGGTGACGACGCTGCTGACCGTGGGTGGGTTGGTTTACATGCTGCTGGCGCTGTGGGCGGCGCGCGACTTTGAGCACGCGTGGTGGCGGACTCTGCGCGCGAGTGCAGGCGGGGTGGGATATGCGCCGGATGTCAGCATCCTGAAGCCGCTGAAGGGCGTGGACGCGCGCATGTATGCCGGATTCGTGAGCCACTGCGCGCAGCAGTATGCGGGCCGGTTCGAGATTCTGTTCGGCGTCAGCAGTATGGACGATCCTGCCGCGGAGCAGATTGAGCACCTGCGCGCGGAGTTTCCCGATTGCGCGATCCGGCTGATCGTGTGCCCGGAGCGGCTGGGCACGTCGGGCAAAGTGAGCAACCTGATCCAGATGCTGCGCCAGGCAAGCTACGACTACGTGCTGATTAATGACAGCGACATCCGCGTCTCGCCCAACTACCTGACGCGGGTGATGGGATGCTTTGCGGATCCCAAAGTCGGCATGGTGACGGTGCCTTATCTGGGGCGCACGGCTGCGGAGGGACATGGGCTGACGCTGTGGGCGCGGTTGGAGGCGCTGGGAATCTCGACCGACTTCCTGCCTGGCGTGCTGACCGCGCGCAAGCTCGAGGGCGGCATTCATTTTGGACTCGGCTCGACGCTGGCGGTCTCGCGCAAGGCGCTGGCGGCGGCCGGCGGACTGGAGCCGCTGGTGGACTACCTGGCCGACGACTACGAGATTGGCGTGCGCATTGCCCGCGCCGGCTACCGCATCGAGCTGTGCGGCGAGACGGTGGAGACGACCGTGCCCGCGTACGACTTTCGCGGCTTCTGGGACCATCAACTGCGCTGGGCGCGGTCCACACGCGACTCGCGCCGCTGGGGCTACGTGGGGCTGGGGATTACGTACTGCATTCCCTGGGCGGCGGTGAACTGCATCGCCAGCGGCTTTGCGTTGTGGAGCTTCACGCTGCTGAGCCTGGTGCTGCTGGCGCGGGTGTCGGTGGCGCTGACGGTGGGAGTGGGCGTGCTGCGCGATGAACAGGTGCTGCGCGACCTTTGGCTGCTGCCGCTGCGGGACTGCTTCGGGCTGATGTTCTGGGCGTGGAGCTTCGCGTCGCACACGGTGGTGTGGCGCGGCGAAGAGTTCGAGCTGACCAACGGCCGCATCGCGCGGGTTGCATAGAAACAAGACAAACCACGGATTCCACGGGTAAAAAACGGATAACGCGATTTGCTCCTTGATCCGTGTCAATCCGTGAGATTCGTGGTGGTCATTTTTCATGTTTGACAACATCCGGCAACCGTATTACTGTATTCATACAGTATGATCATCCGCGTACAGCCCGGCCTGGGAGTTCCCAT
>CAZAXI010000189.1:0-8402 GCA_964489045.1 uncultured Granulicella sp.
CTGATTGTGCGGATCGGGGCCATGGGGGATGTGCTGCACGCGATGCCGGCGGTGGCGGCGCTGCGCGCGTCGCACCCAGACTGGTTCATCGGCTGGGCCATCGAGCCGCGCTGGAGCGATCTGCTGCAGATTGCCGGCGATCCGGAGGACCTTTCCCAGGGGGTGGGATTCGCAGCCCGGGCGCTGGTGGACCGCTGGTACAGCGTGGCCGCGGGCGAGTGGCGGAAGCGGCCGCTGGCGCGCGCGACGCGGTCCGATATCTTCGCGCTGCGCAAGGTGCTGCGGGGAGAGCGCTTCGATGTTTGCGTGGACCTGCAGGGCGCGATCAAGTCAGCGGTAATTGGGCACATGGCGAAGGCAAAGACATTTGTGGGCCCGGCCGAGCCTCGCGAACGGGCGGCGCGGTGGCTGTATGGAAAAAAGGTGGAAGTGACCGCGGCGCATGTGGTGGAGCAGGCGTGCGAGTTACTGGGCGAGGCGGTGAAGGAACCGTTGCGGCCGGCCAAGGTGACACTGCCGATGGATGAAAAGGATGAGCTTTGGGCCGATGGCGTGGTGGGCCGGGAACGATACTGCCTGATCTCGCCCGGAGCGGGATGGGGAGCGAAGGTGTGGCCGGCGGAGCGGTTGGGGCGGGTAGCGGCGGAGTTGGGACGCAGCGGCGTGAGGACGGTGGTGAATGCGTCGGTGCACGGGTCTTCGGAGTCCGAGGCGGCGGTAGCGCACAGCGACGGGCTTGCCCGCGCAGTCCCGTGCTCGGTGGGCCAGTTGATTGCACTGGTGCGGCGGGCGGCGGTAGTGATCGCGGGGGACACTGGGCCGTTGCATGTGGCGGCGGCGCTGGAGCGGCCAGTGGTGGGCATCTACGGCCCTACCGATCCGGCGCGCAACGGGCCCTATGGCACGCGCCAGCGCGTGCTGCGCGATGCGTCCAGCCTGACAAGCCACAAGCGGAAGGACGAGACTGAGGCTGGGATGTTGCAGATCAGCGTGGATGAGGTTGTGCAGGCCGCTCTCGAGATGCTGGGGTAGTTGCGGCGTGTCTGAAGCGCGGCCGATGAGAGAATCGTCTAGTAGGGAGAGGTTTACAGTCAGAGCGTGAGCGGACTTGCAGGTTGGCAGAGGATTGCGCGGCGGATACGGGTGCCGATGGGCTTCGTGTTTGCGGTGGTGTTTCTGTGGCTGGCGCGGCCAAACTGGCGGACCATGCTGGCGAGCCTCATCCTGGTGTTGCCGGGACTGTGGTTGCGCGGGTACGCGTCGGGCTACGTGAAGAAGAACGCCGAACTGGCTACCACCGGGCCGTACGCGCACACGCGCAACCCGCTGTACCTGGGGTCGATGCTGATCGCGTTCGGGTTTGCGGCCGCGGCCGCGAGTTGGGTGATTCTGGCGGTGCTGGCAGTGCTGTTCGCGGCGATCTACATTCCCACAATACAGAGCGAGGAGGCCTATCTGCGGGAACACTTTGCCGGCTTTGACGCTTACGCGCGCGCGGTGCCGAGACTGCTGCCCAGGCTAACCCCGGCGCAGCCTGCAGCGGCGTCCGGCGGTGAGCGCGGCGGCTTTTCGCCAGCCCTCTACCGTAAGCACCGCGAGTACAATGCTCTTATGGGGGTTGGCGCCATCTATCTGGCGCTGGCTTTGATCCTGGTTGAGCGCCACGTGTTTCCTGCGGGGCTCAGCAAGCCGTCCTGGTGGCCATGAGCCGCCCCAAACTCAACTGCCGGGGAAGCCTTTTGCAGAAAACTCGACGTTGGTTCCGCCGTTCTCTTGCCCTTTGGTGCGTGCTTCTGGGTGCCGTCGGTGCGCAGACCGGTGTAGCGCAGTTCCTGGGGCTGGGTAGCAAGCCGGCGGCGCCGGTAGTGATCCCAACGCTGCAGCCTCCGATTCAGGGCTATGTTTTCGCGCCGCGCGAGACGCTCACCTTCACTGTGGACTGGCGCGTCTTCACCGCCGGCACCGCGGTGTTTCACCTGGAGCAGCAGGGCGACCAACTCCACGTCTCGGCTACAGCGGACACCGTCGGCGCCATCAATATGCTGTTTCCCGTGGTCGATCGCTTCCAGTCTGCGATGGACACACGGACAGGCTGTTCCTCGGTGTTCTCGAAGCAGATACAGGAGGGCCGCCGCCGGATCTCCAGCGACCTGACCATCGATTCCAGCGCCGGCAAGCAGACGCAGGTGGAGCGCAACCTGGTGAAGGGCACGCAGAAGACGCAGACAACCTCGATTCCCGCCTGCGTGACGGACTCGCTCTCGGCCATCTTCTATGCGGCGTCGCAACGGCTGGTGGTCGGCCAGGACGTGGGCTTTCCTCTGGCCGATGCCATGCGCACGGTCACTGTGATCATGAAGGTGGAAGCGAAGGAAGAGATCAAGACACCGGCCGGGACGTTTCAGACGATTCGCGTGCAACCGACCGCCGAAGAGGGTGTGGTCAAGAACCGCGGCAATATCTGGATCTGGTATACCGACGACGCGCGCCATATGCCGGTGCAGATTCGGGCCCGGCTGTTCTGGGGCACGATCACGTTTTATCTGCAAAGTGTGGAAGCGAAGTGAGCTGAGGAAATGGTGCAGTTTGAAGAAAACCCGACCTCAGGGGCTGAAGCCCATTTCAATAAATGAGCTGCTTACGGCACGGCTAAAGCCGTGCCCTTAACGAGACAGAATCAAAATGACCCATTACCGGATTTGAGGGAGCGAAGAGATGCTTTTTGAGGGAGATCCGGAGCCTACGCCGCCTGAAGGGTTGGTGACGATTGGGCGGTTTGAGAGTCCCGTGGAGGCACAGATAGCCAAGGGCCTGCTGGAATCCTCCGGGGTGGAGTGCTTCCTGGTGGGGGAGAATGCGAACAACCTGATCCAGTCGGCTTTCCGGGTGCGGCTGCAGGTTCGCAGGGAGGACGAAATGGCGGCGCGCGAGCTGCTGGCTGACCCCGGCGCAGGCATCCCTGAAGCCTAGGCTAAAGGTCAAACTGAGGAAGTGGCGACTCAGCGGGAGCAGGAGGAAGTGGGCAGGAGTTGAATTGGGCGCGCACTTGCATGTAAGTTGGTCATGCTGCTCGTGGAAGGTGAACCCGGCCGCGGACGATTGTGACCGCCGATACTGCCGAACCGGCGGCGTTCGCGTGGAATGGATTGGGCCTCTTCCGGATGGTTGAGCAAGTGTATGGACAGGTCGACGCTCACAAGCAATACGAGTGCGATGAGAAGGGTTGGGATAAAAGCGATGAAGATTTCCAAGTTGAGGATTGCGGGTTGGTTGGCCGCGTGTCTTGTGGGATTGGTGATGTTGGCGCAGCCGGGCCGGCTGATGGCGCAGGCGGGGACCATTCATGGGCATGTGCAGAATCCGGCGGGTCAGGCGGTTACGGTGGGCGAGGTGCGGTTGACCACGGAAAAGAACCCCAGCGCCCCCGGAGCAAAGTTCGAATACACATTTCCGATCGACGGCAGCGGCGACTACAAGGGCACGGACATCAAGCCGGGCAACTATATCGCCGGGGTGTTTGCGCAGGGGCGCAGCGTCGACTTTATGCCGGCGGCGATTGCGGCGGGCGAGAACAAGACGGTGGACTTCGATATGACCCGGCCGGAGTACATCAAGAACATGAGCCCGGCGGACCGCGACGCGTTGGAAGAGTACAAGAAGAAGAACGCAGAGGTTACGGCGGCCAACGCCAAGATCGAGAATCTGAATACTCTTCTGAAGACGGCGCGCGACGATACCAAAGCGGGCAACTTCGACGGGGCAGTGAAGGCCATGCAGGATGCGACTGCGGCCAAGCCGGATGAGCCAATCCTGTGGGATACGCTGGGCGACGCGCAGCTAGGCCTGGCCAACGCGGCTTTGAAGACGGCGCGTGACAACAAGACGACGGACCCGTCGCTTGGCGACAAATACCAGGCAGCCATCACTTCCTACCAGAAGTCGCTGAGCCTGGATACGGCGTCGGCGAAGCCAAGCCCGGAACTGGATGCAGCGGCCAATAATCAGCTTGCGCAAGCGCTGGGCCACATTGGCAAGACGGCGGATGCGTCGGCGGCGTACGAAGCGGCGGCCAAGGTGGACCCAACCAAGGCTTCGATGTACTACTTCAACGAGGCGGCAACGCTGTTCAACGCGAATGACATGGATGGCGCGGCGGCTGCGGCACAAAAGGCGATCACGGCCGATCCCACCAAGGTGGATGCCTATTACATCCTGGGGCAGTCGCTGATCCAGAAGGCTACGGTGGACCCGGCGACCAACAAGATCACCGCCCCTCCGGAGTGCATTGCGGCTTACCAGAAGTATCTGGAGCTTGCTCCGAATGGCTCGCACGCCGAGGAGATCAAGGGCATCCTGCAGGGAATTGGGGCGACGGTCGCAGCGAACTATAAGGCACCACCTGCCACAAAGAAGAAGAATTAGAGAAGCAGGAAGAACGGAAACGGCTCTGGGCAATCGTGCCCGGGGCCTTTTTCTTGGATGGCGGCGTTGTGCAGCGAAGCGGCGCTGGGTGCGCTCGAGGAGTGTGAATGGCCAAAGCTGCAACGGAGGCACGGATTCTCGGGTTCGCCGAGGCACTCGACGTCGTGCAGCGCCATGCGACTGAGGTGCGCGCGCTCGATGCGGAGAGGACCGCGCTGCCGGCGTCAGTGGGCCGGGTGCTGGCGGAGAGTGTGGCTGCGGACCGCGATCAGCCGCCATTCGACCGGGCCACCCGGGATGGGTTCGCCGTGCGGGCGGAGGAGTGGACGGCTGGGAAAAAGCTGCGGGTGGTGGGACAGGTGCGGGCCGGTGAGGCGTGGACTGGTGGACTCGTAGAACCGGGGTGCGCGGTTGAGATTATGACCGGCGCGGCGGTGCCCGCAGGAGCGGATGCGGTTGCGATGGTTGAGCACGCGGAGCTGGACGGCAACGAGATTTGGACTGTGGCCGGCCGTTCGTTGCGCGTGGGTGAGAATGTTGTCCCACGGGGCAGCGAGGCGCGTCAGGGCGATGTTTTGCTGGCTGCGGGGACGGCGATCGGCGCTGCGGAGATCGCGTTGATGGCTGCCTGCGGGCGCGCGGAGATCGCGGTGCGGAAGCGCCCGATGGTCGCGATCGTCGCGACCGGCGATGAGTTGGTCGAGCTGGACCAGGCGCTGGGTGGGAACCAAATTCGCAACTCAAACGGTTACGCACTGGAGGCGCTGGTGAGGGCGGCGGGCGGGCAGGTGCGGCGGCTGGCGATTGCGCGCGACACGCTCGAGCAGGTGCGGACGCGAGTTGTAGAGGGTCGGACGGCGGACCTGTTGCTGCTTTCGGGCGGCGTCTCGGCGGGCAAGTACGACCTGGTGGAGCAGGTGCTTGCAGAGTTTGGCGCGGAGTTTTTCTTTACCGGCGTGAGGATGCAGCCGGGCAGGCCGGTGGTGTTTGGGAGACTAGCGAGTCAGCGGGTCAGCGAGTCAGCGAGTCAGCGTGATTGGACGTACTTCTTTGGGCTGCCGGGGAATCCAGTTTCGACGCAGGTGACGTTTCATTGTTTTGTTGAGCCGCTGCTGCGGGCGATGTGCGGTGCGGGCGTGGCGGGGCCGAAGTTTGTGCAGGCTACGCTGGGCCAGGAGGTTCGCGGCAAGGCTGGACTGACGCAAATTCTTCCGGCACGGCTGAAGTTTGATTTGGCTCGGCCGGAGGTGCGGTTGGTGGGCTGGCAGGGTTCGGGCGATTTGGCGGCGAATGCACGAGCGAACTGCTACGCGGTGTTGCCGGATGGGCGCGATTTGCAGGTCGGGGATGTGATTACGGTGCTGCTGCGATAGGCTTCCAAGATGAGCAAGAAACTTTCACATTACGACGACGCGGGGCGGGCGCACATGGTGGATGTGAGCGGGAAGGCGGCGACGCGGCGGGAGGCGGTTGCGGAGGCTTTTGTCGAGCTGTCGGCGGCGGTGCTGAAGGCGCTACCGAAAAACCCCAAGGGGAATCCGCTGGAGGTGGCGCGGTTTGCGGGGATTCAGGCGGCGAAGCAGACGGCGGCGTTGATTCCGATGTGTCATCCGCTGGCGCTGAGCTTCGTGGATGTCGAAGCGACGGTGGTGGCGGGTGGGGTGCGGATACGCGCGACTGCGGCGACGACTGCGGGGACGGGCGTCGAGATGGAGGCGATGGTGGCGGCTTCCGTCGCGGCGCTGACGGTGTATGACATGACCAAGGCGCTGGATAAGGGGATTCGGATTCGCGAGGTGGCGCTGGTCGAGAAGAGTGGGGGAAAGAGCGGGGAGTGGGTAAGGCAAAAGCTTAACACCGATGGGCGCAGATAGAAGCACGGATTAAGAGCAAGGACGAGACTCAGGCGAAGGCAGATTCTTTGTTTCTTGAGCTGTAAGTCTTTGAGCTTTAGCTGTCAGTAACGACAAGGACGGTCAGGCTTCCATGAGGCCGTAGCGGCGCTGCCATTGGTGTTTCAGGCGGTCCCAGACGGCGGCGATTTCGGCGGGCGGCAGGGTGGGGTCGGGGGCGGCGGCGAAGCGTTCGGCTTCGAGCTTGGCGAGTTCGAGGATAGGGCGGTCGCGGAGCAGGTTGGCGACGCGGAACTCGGGAAGGCCGGTCTGGCGGGTGCCGAAGAACTCGCCGGGGCCGCGTTGCTGAAGGTCGAGTTCGGCGAGTTCGAAGCCGTTCTGGGTTGCGACCATGGCGTTGAGGCGCACTTCGGCTTGCTCGGTAACTTTTTCGCCGGTCATGAGGATGCAGTAGCTTTTGGCAGCTCCGCGGCCTACGCGTCCGCGAAGCTGGTGGAGTTGGGCGAGGCCGAAACGGTCGGCGTGGTCGATGACCATGACGGAGGCGTTGGCGACGTCGACGCCGACTTCGATGACGGTGGTGGCGACGAGGACATCGATGTCGCCGCGCTGGAAGCGGGCCATGGTGACCTCTTTCTCGTCGGCGGACAGGCGGCCGTGGAGGAGGCCGAGGCGGAGGCCGTGGAGCGCGCCGGTACGGAGGGCTTCATACATGTCGGTGGCGGAGCGGAGTTTGGACTTTTCGAAGAGTTGGGTGGACGCGGCGGATTTGCGGTTGGATTTATTGGGAGGGTTGGAGGAAGGCGTGACCTCAGCGGCTAAAGCCGCTTTCATTCCCCGGGCCCTTTTCGGCACGGCTGAAGCCGTGCCCTTAAGCGAGACAGATGCGTTGGGGACCTCTGCCGGGTCGTGAGCGAAGTCGAGCTCGGGCTGGTCGTCTTTGGCGCCTTCGATGACGGGGTAGACGAGGTAGGCCTGGCGGCCCTGGGCGACTTGCTTGCGGACGAAGTCCCAGACGTCGGCGGCGCGCTCGTCGATGGTGCGCCGAGTAACGATGGGAGTGCGGCCGGGGGGCATCTGGTCGATGACGCTGACGTCCAGGTCGCCATAGAGGGTGAGGGCGAGAGTGCGCGGAATGGGGGTTGCGGTCATGGAGAGGACGTCGGGCTCGGACGCAACGCCATCAGGACCGGGTTTGCGCATGAGCTTGAAGCGCTGCTGGACGCCGAAGCGGTGCTGCTCGTCGACGATGACGAGGCCGAGGTTGGCGAAGTCGGCCTTGTCCTCCTGCAGGGCGTGGGTGCCGATGACGAGTTGCGCGTCGCCGCGCATGATGCGGCCCTGGGTTTGGCGCTTGGTGGCGGGATCGAGTGAGCCGGTTAGGAGGGCGATTTTGTATGGCTTGCCGGTAGAAGGCGAGATAGCGCCGCTAAGCAGCTTGCGGGCGGAGAGGTAGTGTTGCGTGGCGAGGATTTCGGTGGGCGCCATCAGCGCAGCCTGCGCGCCGTTCTCGATGGCGACGAGGGCGGCCTGCATGGCGACAATGGTTTTGCCAGAGCCGACATCACCCTGGAGCAGGCGGCGCATGGGCTGCGGACGGCGCATGTCGGCGACGATCTCGGCGAGGACGCGTTTTTGCGCGGCGGTGGGATGGAAGGGCAGGACCTGCTTGATAGCTTCGCGGACGGCGGGGCCGGTGGTGAAGGCGGTGCCGACGCGCTCGCGCATGCGGCGGCGCTTGAGTTCGAGACCGAGTTCGAGGTAGAAGAGCTCCTCGAAGATGAGGCGGCGGTGCGCGGGCGTGGTGGAGGACATCAGCTCGAGCATGGGCGTGCCGGCTTCGGGGAAGTGGACGGCGCGGAGGGCGGCGAGGCGGGAGGGAAGGTTGAGGCGGGCGAGCATGGCGGTGGGGAGCGTCTCAGGCGGCCGCGTGGGGGATTGGTCGAGCTCCTGCAGGACGGACCAGATGACGCGGCGTGTCCATTTGGAGGTGAGTTTGGCGCCCCAGGGGGTGGTGCCGCCGAGCGATTCGTAGACGGGGACGATGCGGCCGATTTCGAGCGAGTCTTCGGGGTCGGCGCCGTCGGGGAGGATTTCAAACTGCGGCTGGATCATTTTGAAGCGGCC
>CAZAXI010000190.1:0-8334 GCA_964489045.1 uncultured Granulicella sp.
CTTCCTTGATCGAAGTAATCGGCACGCCCGTCCAGCGGCTCACCACGTCCTCGATATCCTCGCGCGTCACAATCCCCGCCGACGAGTCATCGAGATGGTATTTATCGCGCAATGCCCGCAGGTTTTCCCGCTCCTTGCGCTCCTCGTCCGAGTAGAACCGCGCCTTCTCGAACTCGTGATTCGCAATCGCATTCTCCATCCGGTGCACGATGAACTTGATCCGCTTCTGCACCTCGGTCAACTCTTCAGGCAGGGAAGTCTGGCGCAGCTTTACCCGCGCCCCCGCCTCGTCGATCAGGTCGATCGCCTTGTCCGGCAGGAACCGGTCCGGAATGTACCGGCTCGAATGCGACACCGAAAAATTGATCGCATCGTCGGTGTAGCTCACCGCATGGAACTTCTCGTACTTGTCCTTGATCCCCTGGATAATCTTGATCGCATCTTCCTCGTTCGGCGGCGGCACTTTCACCGCCTGGAAGCGCCGCTCCAGCGACCGGTCCTTCTCAATCGACTTCCTATACTCCGCCGGCGTCGTCGCTCCAATGCACTGGATCTCGCCGCGGCTCAGCGCCGGCTTCAGAATGTTCGCCGCGTCCAGCGAACCCTCCGCAGACCCCGCCCCAACCAGCGTGTGCAGCTCGTCGATGAACACGATGGAGTTCTGGTTCTCCATCAGCTCCTTCATGATCGTCTTCAGCCGCTCTTCAAACTGCCCGCGATACTTCGTCCCCGCCACGATCAGCGACAAATCCAGCGCCAGCACCCGCTTGTCCGCCAGGAAGCTCGGCACCTCGCCATCGGCGATCTTCTGTGCCAGCCCCTCCACAATCGCCGTCTTGCCTACGCCCGGCTCACCGATCAGCACCGGATTGTTCTTCGTCCGCCGGCACAGAATCTGGATCACGCGCTCGACTTCATTGTCCCGCCCCACCAGCGGATCGAGCTGCTGGTCCATGGCGCTCTGGGTCAGGTCGCGCGAAAACTCCGAGAGCATCGACTGCTCGCCGCGCTGCCCCTTGCTGCTCTGCTGCTGCGGAGCTTTCTCCTGCGTCGTTCGCTGCAACTCCTCGCGGATTGCCGGCAGGCGCAGCCCGCGCTCGGTCAGGATCTCCGCCGCAAAGCACTTCTCTTCGCGCAGCAATCCCAGCAGCAGGTGTTCCGTGCCGATATGTTTGTGCGAGAGCCGCTCGGCCTCTTCCGCCGCGTACGCCAGCACCCGCTTGCACTCGTTCGAGAGCGGAAGATCGACCGAAGTCGACACCTTCTCGCGAATCGTCGTGTGCCCTTCAATCTGTTTCCGAATCGATTCCACCGACGCGTGCGACCGCAAAAACCGGTTCGTCAGCGCCTTGTCCTCCCGCAACAACCCGAGCAGCAGGTGCTCGGTCTCGATGTACGGCGACCCAAACTGACTGGCCTCGTACCGCGCAAAGAAGATTACGCGGCGCGCTTTCTCCGTATAGCGTTCGAACATGTTCCCCCTTCAAGCCGGCCACTGCACCTGCCCTTCAGCGCGGTGCAGCACCATCGGTCGAGCCCGTCTCCGCGCCAGCCGCTCGCGGAAACCCTTCAGGGTGTCACCGGAAATCCCGCCTCCGGAATGCAGATCACCCATTCCACTCCTTATAGTGTAGACGCTGCGTCAAATATTCCCAATCACTCGAAAGTTTCGACTACCGTAACACTCTTATTGGATGTGCGCTATGCCAAAATCGCACCAAATTTGGTGCACGCCTTCGCCGCCCTCAACTGACCGCTGAGAACTGACAGCTCACAACTGCTCCTGGAGTACCCCATCCCGCAACCGCAGCACCCGCCCGCACCGCATCGCAAACTCCATGCTATGAGTCACCAGCACGCTGGTCAGCGGATGCTCCCCATGCAGCTTCTGGATCAGCCCAAACACCGCCTCCGCCGTCTTTCCGTCCAGGTCTCCCGTCGGCTCGTCCGCCAGCAACAGCTTCGGCCCCGTTACCAATGCTCGCGCCAGGCTCACCCGCTGCTGTTCGCCGCCGCTCAGCTCGCCCGACCGGTGTCCCGCCCGCGCCGTCAGCCCAACCTCGCCCAGCCACACCCTCGCCTTTTCCAGAGCCTGCGCCCGTCCCTCTCCGCGCGCCAACAGCGGCATCGCCACGTTTTCCACCGCCGTAAACTCCGGCAGCAGGTAGTGGAACTGCCACACGTACCCCACCTCACGGTTGCGAAACTCGGCCGCCTGCCTTGCGTTCAGCCCGCCCAGCCGCGTCCCCGCGACCCAGACATCGCCCCCGGTGGGCCGGTCCAGCGCCGCCAGCAGATGCAGCAGCGAGCTTTTTCCCGACCCGCTCTCGCCCACAATCGCGACCATCTCTCCCGCTGCCACCGAAAAATCCAGCCCGCGGAACAGCACCACCTCGCCGCGCCCACCGTCTCCACCCGTGCCTCCGCTCCCCGCCACCGCCGGATAGATCTTGGTCAGCCCCTCCGTCCGCAGCATCGCGCGTTCGCTCAACTCAGACCTTCCCATCCTTCACTCAAAAGCCTCACGGCTTTACTCTCTCAAACGTAAAGTCGCACGTGCGCGGCCCCAACCAGTGGCCTTTTCCGTGTGCAGCTTCGAATCGTGCCGTTACCGGATGCTGCCACGGAACCCCTCGCCCCGCGTGACTCAGATTGTAGTCGTCGAGCCCCGTCAATTTCTTCGCCAGCAAATCCGCAACCCCATCGTCCCCGATGCTCCCTTCCAGCGACATCCACGCCGGCTGCCCCGCCGTGCCATGTTCGCCGTGCAGCACCGAATCCTTCACCTCTGCCCTGAATTCCCACGTGAATGGCTGCACTCCATCCGGTCCCTTGGGGCACGCCAGGGTCACGTCCCACTTGCCGTCAAAACGCCCCATATCCGCCGCCCCGCACGCGCTCCCGCCCAAACCCGCCAACAACGTCGCAGCCATCACCATCGCCTTCCCTCGTGCCATCGATCCTCCTCTCCAACGCAAATGCGCTGCCCGCATTTTGCATTTGTCTCAACCCTGTGCTCTCTCTTTTTACTCTGCCATCTCTGTGATTCGCTTTTCGACCTTCCCCGCATGCCCCGAATAATTCCCCAGCGAAATCGCCAGCCGGTTCCACGCATTGATGGTCGTAATCGCCAGCGTCAAATTCACTGCCTCCACCTCGCTGAAGTGCGCCCGCATCTCGTCATACACCGCATCCGGCGCGTGACCATCCTGAATATTCGTCACTGCCTCGGTCCAGGCCAGCGCCGCCCGCTCCCGCTGCGTATACGCACCGCCCGAACCTGCCCCAGCCCCGCGCCACTCGCTGACGCCCGCAATCCGCTCCTCCGGCTCATGCAGCTTCCTCAACTCATCCGCATGAAGCTTGATGCAGTACTCGCACCCATTCATCAGAGAAGCCCGCAGCCGCACCAGGCCCAGCAGCACCGGCTCCAGCCCCGTGCCCGTGTTCAGGTAATGCTCCAGCGCCCGCATCTTCTCCATCCCCTCCGGCGCCAACTCCCCATACTTCAACCGAGCCGCCATTTCACTCCCTCACTCGATTTCTACTCATACCGCAGCGCCTCCGCCGGCAGCACGTTCGCCGCGCTCGCACTCGGATACAGCGTAGCCAGCAAACTCACGCCCAAACTCACCGCACTCACAATCACGGCATCCACCAGCCGCGGCGCAAACGGAAGGTAGTCGATCGAGTACACCGACGGGTCCAGCGGGAAGCGGTAATGTCCGCCCACCCAGCTCAGCGCGTACCCAACCACCAGCCCCAGCGCCGTCCCAATCACTGAAATCAGCAGCCCCTGCAGCAGAAAGATCCGCCGCACCTGGGCTTCGCTGACGCCGAAACTCATCAGCACCGCGATATCCCGCGTCTTCTCCATCACCATCATGGTCAGCGCGATCAGGATATTCAGCGCGGCCACGCACACAATCAGCGCCAGCACGATGAACGTCACAATCTGCTCCAGCGCCAGCGCGCGGAACAGCTCGCGGTTCTGCTCCATCCAGTTGGTCGTCGCGAAGCCCTTGCCCGCGGCTGCCTCGATCTCCCGACCAATCGCGCCGGCATTGTTCATATCGTCGACCTTGAAGCTGATCGCCGAAATCAGGTCCGGCTCGCTGAACAGCCTCTGCGCATCCGCTAGCCGGATAAACGCATAACTCGAGTCGTACTGGTAGAAACCAGACTTGAAGATCCCCGCCACCACAAATCTCCGCGACCCCGGCATCGGGCCAAACGGCGAAAGCTCCCCTTGCGGACTGATCACCATCACCGTATCGCCAACGTCCGCCCCAATTGTCTCCGCCAAATCCTGCCCAATCACAATCGGCGGTATCGGATGGCTGGGCTCGCGCACAATCGTGCCATCTGGCTGCTTCAGGCAGACCACCCCTGTGTCGGCAATGCCCGAGCAGGGAAGCGAATCGAGTGGGTCCAAGTCGTCCGCGCTCCCCTTCTTCACGTTCCGCAGCAAATCCGAAACCGTATTCTGGTCCGCCGGAATCACCCCCGTGATCAGCGCCCCGCCGCTCTTCGCACCGCGTGCGATCAGCACCTCTTCATAGAGTTCCGGCGCCGCGGCCGTCACATGCGGCAGCGCCCGCAGCCGCTCCAGCAGCGGCCGCCAGTCACTCATCCCATCGTCCGCCACGCGCATCAGCATCACATGCGCGGTCGATCCCAGCAACTTGTCCTGCAGGTCGCGGCTCATCCCATTCGTAATCGCCAGCGCAATAATCAGCGAAGCCACCCCCGCCGCCACGCCGACCACGCTGATCAACGTGATCAAGCCCACCACTGCCTGCCGCCGCTTGGCCCGCAGATACCGCGCCGCAATGAACAGTTCAAACCGCATGAACTAGGCTCCCATCTCGCGGACAATCAAGCTGGGAGGAAATACCTCTGCATTAGCGCCGGCAAAGTGAATAAAGCTGGTCCAGTACCCAAGATAGATCGTATGGCGAAAAATTCCATCGTCAACGTCAGGAAGATGGCATCGTTGAATCTCGTCTCCGCCGGTTGCAAATCCGTTGATCTGATCTGGGGCAGTTCCATCGCCTTTTTCGGGAGACTCGATCACGCAATACCGAAGGCCACTGATAACAAGTTGGCCGGGTTTATACTCTGGCCGCGCCTCCGGCAAATCGGTAGAAAGCCCAACGAACCATTCGAGGTCGAGCGTGAGAGTTCCTGCCTTGTAATCCGTAGAAAGCCCCAGCAAGTAAGCGTCGTGCAAACCATTCGGTGTCCGGTACTCCACCTCCTCCATCGTCATCGCACCACCGCTTTCACCGCCACCACATTCTCATACCGGTCATAAACCCGCACCGCCAGCACATGTTCTGCCGGATTCACCACGCCCGCCGCCGCATCGCCGGCAACCGCTGGCACCGCTGCCGAAAAGTCATACCGCTCCTCCAGCGAATCCGACACCCGCCCCACCGGCTCAAGATATTGCCACGGCCCCGCATCCACGCTGTACTCCGCATGCGCAATCGGCGAAGTCGCATCCTTCGCGCTGAACGTCGCATGAATCTTGCCTCCCACCATCGACGCCGTCAGCACTCCCGGCACCGGCGGAGTCGTATCCACCACAAACTCCTCGCTCACCCGTTCTCCGGTCAGCGCCTCCGACGCCGTGTGGCTGGGCGAGTCGCTTGCCACCACCTTCACCTCGTAGTTCCCATCCGGCAGCAGCGACGCGTCGAAGCTCAGATACTTCTCCGTGATCTTGTCCTTCAGCAGCCGCCAATTCCGCTCGCCAATCCCGCGATACCACACCGAATAGATCAGGTCGTCCCCGTTGTCGTCATGCGCCGCCCAGCGCACCGTCACCGCGCCTTTGTCCTTCTGCGCCATCAGCGGCTGCGCGTTCACGTCCGGCGTGAACGTCTGCACATTCCCGCCCGCCGGAGCAGGGAAGCTCACCTGCACCGTTCCATTCTGCGGCTGCTGCGAGTTCGCCGCGACCCGCGCGTCCGCCTGGACCACCACCTCGTCCACCACCGGCGCCATATTCTTTTCAAGGTAATTCAGCCCCACCGAATCCAGGCTTCCACCCACGCGCAGGACCGCCTTCCACTGTGCAAACCGCCCGCCCGGCACCGTCACCTCGCCCTGCTTCCCGACCGGCGCCCACTCGCTCCAGCCCATCAGCGGGCTCTCCACATTTCCGCTGCGCACAAACAGGTCGAATCCCGCAGACTCCGGGCTCAGCTCAATCCGCCCCCACTGCGAGAACCCCTCCGCGTCATACACCTCGCTGGTATACGTCGCATCCGCCGCCGTCTTGTCCGCCAGCCGAAACACCTTGCCGCTATTGCTGGTCGCGACCAACAGTCCGCCCGGCGCAGCCGCAAACGCCATCCCCTGCGCCGCCTCCAGGTGGGTTACATCGGTGAACTGCCCCGGCACGGCCGTATCCACGCGATACACTCGCCCGCGATTCCCGGTCGCCGCCAGCAAACTCCCCTCGTGAAACTCGAGCGCATACACCACATCGTCCTTCAGCGACACCAGCTTGTCCGGACTTCCATCCGGCGAAATCCGGTACACGTCCGATCCCTCCGGGATCAGCGTATTCGCCGTCGCCGCGTTCGCCGACCCCGGCTGCGAGAACGTCACCGTCACACCCACCGCACCGGTTACCGGCAGCGGTGGAAGTCCCGGCCTCGGAGCGCCCGGCGCAGGCTTCGTTCCCACGCCCGCCGCATACACATTGCCCGCGCCATCCGTCGCCAGCGCAGTAATCTCCATCTTCGGCGCGGAGTAAACCGCAAACGGCTTCGCTCCCGCCACCTTCGCGTTGAACTTGTAAATCACGCCGCTGCCGTCGCTGCCCGCCCACAACATTCCATCCGTCCCCATCAGCAGGCACCGGATGTGCTGATCGGTCGTCTTGAACGCGACTTCAGCCTTGCCTCCGCCCGCCGGCACGCGATACACCACCGCCGGTCCGCCGGCCGCCACATAGATGTCTCCGCCCTTACCCGCCGCTGCGCCTGCCGCCTGCACCACATCCCACAGATACTTCGGCTTCTCCGCCGTCTGCGCCGGATCGAAGACCACCACCGCGTCCGCTGGCGCCGCGCCCAGCCGATACACCTTCCCATCGGGCGAAGTCGCCGCATACATCTGCCCATCCAAGCCCAGCCGCAGCGCCTGCACCCCAAGCTCCTTACCCTCGAACACCTTCGTGGCCTTGCCGTCCGGAGCGACCCGCATCACCACCGCGCCGCCGGCCGCTGTCCCGCCCATCCCCACATAGGCGTTGCCGGCCGCATCCGCTGCCACCGACCACACATAGTTCCCGCCCGTTGCGTAGAGCAGGGAAGTCGCCGGCCCCGCCTCAATCCGGCCGTCGCTGCGGATCGCCACTCCATCCGTCGTCCCGCGCTCCATCTCGTCGTACCGCGACACCGTCCACAGCTTGGTCCCCTGCGCGTGCGTCACCCCCGCGCTAACCCAGCCTGCAATCACCCCACCCAGCACCGCCAGCCAACCCAGCTTCAACCCGTTCCGAATCGTCATATTCGCAGTCTACTTCCTCTCCAACGAAAAGAGACGGAGCCCAAAGCCCCGCCCCTTGTCTTTCAACTAACAACGAACAACCAGCAACTAACAACTGCCCTTAATTCGCCAGCACCGCCCGATACCGCACCTTACCCTTTTTCACCTTGGCAATCGCATCGTTCGCCTTGGCCATCGCGAAGCGCTCCGTGATTGCCTTCACGCCATGCCGAGCCGCCACGTCCAGCATCTCGTGCAGATCGCGCGGGCTGCCAATCGGACTCCCCGCAACCGAACGCTGTCCCGAGATCAGCGGAAACGCCTGAATCGCCATCGGCGACGGCGGCACACCCACCAGGCAAAGCGTCCCTTTTGGCCTCAGGCTGTTCACCAGCGCCTGCCAATCCTGGTCTGCGTTCACAGTCGAAAGCAGAAGGTCGAACGATCCGGCAATCTCCTTCATCTCTCCCATGTCGCGCGTGTTCACAAAGTGGCTGGCGCCCATCTCCAGCGCCTCCTCCTCCTTGTCCTTCGAGGTCGAAAGCGCTGTCACCTCCGCGCCGAATGCCTTGGCAAACTGCAGCGCCAGATGTCCCAGCCCGCCAATCCCCACCACGCCCACGCGCGAACTCGGCCGCACTCCATGGTTCCGCAGCGGCGAATACACCGTTATCCCAGCGCACAACAGCGGCGCCACATTCTCACTCTCCAACCCCGCCGGCACCGGGATCGCAAACCGCGAGTTCACTCGCACCGCATCGGCGTATCCCCCATTCCGGCCCACGCAGATCGCCTGCGACTTCGCGCACAGGTGTTCGTCGCCCTGCC
>CAZAXI010000191.1:0-8331 GCA_964489045.1 uncultured Granulicella sp.
TGAGGAAGGCTTCGGCGAGCTGCATGTCGCCTTCGAGGTCCATGAAGGCGACCTCGGGCTCGATCATCCAGAACTCGGTGAGGTGACGGCGGGTCTTGGATTTTTCGGCGCGGAAGGTGGGGCCGAAGCTGTAGACCTTGCCCAGCGCCAGCGCGGTGGCTTCCATGTAGAGCTGGCCGGATTGGGTGAGGAAGGCGGGGTCGCCGAAGTAGTCGAGCTCGAACAGCGTGCTGGTGCCTTCGCAGGCGGCGGGCGTGAGGATGGGCGGGTCGGTGCGGACGAAGCCGTGGGTGTCGAAGTACTCCTGCGCGGCGCGCATGATGGTGGCGCGGATGCGCAGGATGGCGGACTGGCGCGGGGTGCGCATCCAGAGGTGGCGATGCTCCATGAGGAAGTCGGTGCCGTGCTCCTTGGGCGTGATGGGGTAGGGCGCGGAGGCGGGGACGAGGTGGACGATTTCGAGGTCCTCGACGTCGAGCTCGAAGCCGGAGGGGGCGCGGGAGTCGGCGCGGACGCGGCCGGTGACGATGACGGACGACTCCTGGGTGAGCGATTTGACGCGGTCGAAGACCTCGGGCGGGACGGCTGCCTTGGGCACGATGCCCTGGATGGTTCCAGTGCCGTCGCGGAAGATGGGGAACAGCAGCTTGCCGCTTTCGCGCATGTTGTAGAGCCAGCCGCGGAGGGTAACGCGCTCGCCCAAGTGGGCGGCGAGGGCAGCGATGGTGGCGATGGGGGCTGGATTTGTAACGGATTCGGGTGCTTGATTTTCCATGGTTCGGGTAATCCGATCTGTTTTTGTTACATATTGGGCGCGGCCGGCGCGGATGCCAGCTCTGCGAGAATGCGGAAGGCCTGCTCGGCCTTGCGGGTTACTGATTCAGGGGCCTCGTCGCGGTCGCTTTCGGCTTCGAGAATGCCGGGCGTGGCGGCAGGTAGCGCGGCGAGCGAGGCGCAGACGGCGGGCCAGTCCATATTGCCGTCGCCGGGCCAGAGGTGCTCGTCCTTCATGTCGGTGTGCGGGGCGAAGGGGCCGTGGTTGTCGTGGATGTGGACATGCGCGATGCGCTTGCCGAGGAGCTCGATCGCGGCGCCGACACCCGAGTCGCGGGGCGCGCCTTCGACGGGCTGCGCCAGGTGCAGATGGCCGAGGTCGAGGCAGACGCCGACGGAGTCGAAGTGGCCGGCGCGGAGGATGTAGAGCAGATGCTCCGGCGTGGTGACTTCGTTCTCCATGTTTTCCAGCAGCAATTGCACACCGAGCGGCGAGGCGAAGGCCTTCAGATGCTCAATGGCGGTAATCGAGCGCTCGATGGCGTGCTCGTCCCAGGGCGAGTGATTGAGGCCGAGCGAGAGGACGGCCGCGGCGAAGGGGACCTGCTCGGCGGATTCGAGGGCGCGCTTGACCTCGTCCATGGCTTCGATGCGATGGGACTTCTCCGGCGCGATGAGGTCGAGGTTAGGCGCGACGTGGCGCGACCACTGATCTGGATCTCCGCCTCTGAGGGCCCTGCCGCGGTCGGTGATGTAGATGGGCTGGTGCAGGACGGCGCGTACGTCGTTGGAGCGGAACCAGGCGGCGAGCTCGCGGACAGCCAGCGTGTCGGTGTAGTCGAAGTGATGGCGCGCAGCGAAGACTTCAATTGTGCGAGCGCCGGCGGCGGCGAGGGCGTCCAGCAGGCCGGGGTGCAGGCGGTGCTGGAAGAATACGTGAGTAGAGAGTCCGGGTTGCATGGTGTGTTCTTAAGGTACAGCAGCGGTGCTTCGCGGAGTGAAATGCTTCTAAGCGGTGGGAGCGACAGGCAGTTACAATCGGAGCGCGGATTCATGCGAGGGGAGAGCGATGAAGATCTTTCTGCGAGTGTTGGTGCTGGGCGGGATCGGGTGGGGCGCGGTGGCTGGCGGGGCGCAGACGGCGCCAGCAGCTCCGGGGCAGCTGACTTCGGGCGCGGCGGCTCATGCGCCGTCGCAGGCGGCACCGGCGGCGAAACCTACGCTCACGACGGAGCAGCAGCTTGCCGCGCTGCAGAAGAAGATGCAGGATTGGGCGCAGTTGGGGTATTACCGCGCCAAGAATGCGGAGCTGGCGCCTCCGGCTGCGGGTGAACAGCGCGTGGTGTTCTTCGGCGATTCGATTACGGAACTGTGGGGGCGGAGTTGGGATACTTCGTTTCCGGGCAAGGCGTATGTGAACCGGGGCATCAGCGGGCAGACGTCGCCGCAGATGGTGCTCCGGTTCCACCAGGATGTGGTGGACCTGCATCCGGCGGTGGTGGTGGTGCTGGCGGGGACGAACGATATCGCGGAAAAGACCGGGCCGATGACGCCGGAGGCAACGCTGGATGACTTTCGCGCGATGCTGGACATGGCGCGGGGGAACGGGATCAAGATGGTGGTGGGGTCGATTCCTCCAGCGGCGGATTTTCCGTGGCGGCCGGGACTGGAGCCGGCGCCGAAGATCAAAGCGATGAACGCGAAGCTGGAGGCGTGGTGCAGCAGCGAGGGCGTGGTTTGGGTGGATTACTACACGCCGATGGCAGACGAGAATGGGGCGATGAAGCCGGGGCTGAGCCTGGATGGAGTGCATCCGACGCCGGCGGGGTTCGCGATTATGACGCCGCTGGCGGAGGCGGGAATCGCGAAGGCGCTGGGAAAGTAGATGCGCGCGAAATAAAAGTGAGCGCGGCAAGTTTTCGATCGTCTATCGAGAATGACCATCCAACTGACGTCAAACAGGAGAGTGCTGCTGTGTTGTGTGTGTGTGCTGGGCGCTTGCGTGCCGGGCCGGGCGCAGAAGGCACCGGACTGGCAGACGGCAGCGGGCGGAAAGATGGAGTTCGAAGTGTCCTCGGTCCGGTTGAAAGCGCCGGGGTCTCCGTACGCGCCCGGTAACGTCGACCTCGACGCTTCGGACTACTTTCGCTACACCGGCGGCCTGGTAACAACGAGCGGCAGCCTGGCGAACTACATCCTGTTCGCGTACAAGATTGCGGACGCAAGCCAGTATGCGATGCTGCAAGCGCAGCTGCCCAAGTGGGCGCAGACGTCGGAGTTCATCGTCGAGGCGCGCCCGGCGGGCAAGCCGACCAAGGACCAGGTTCGGCTGATGACGCAGACGCTGCTTGCTGACCGCTTCCAGTTGAAGGTGCACATGGAGACGCGGCAACTTCCCAGGTACGCGCTGGTGCTGGATAAGGCCGGAAAGCCGGGACCGCAACTCCAACTTCATCCCGACGATGGACTCTGCAACGTGGTGCCCGGCAAGACCGAACCCGCAGACCCGGCCGGACATGGATCAGCGCCGGCGCCGTGGTGCGCTCCAATCGCGTGGCCGGGGGACAACGGCATGGTGCATCTGCGGGTTATGGATTGGACGATGGAGCAGATCGCCGGAGAGTTCGGGCGGGATGCGCCGATGATGGGAGGCTTGGACCGTCTTCCGGTCGTGGACGAGACGGGACTGAGCGGCAGGTTCGACATCAACCTGGAGTTTTTGCGTCCTCCACGGAATTCCCCGTCAGTCCCTGCGACCGACGGGCCGGAGGCTCCGGGGACGTCTTTTGTCGATGCGTTGAAAAGTCAGGCGGGTCTGAGGTTGGTGAAGCAGGTTGGGGCCGTAACCGTGATCGTCGTCGATCATGTGGAAAGGCCTACCGAGAATTGAGGACTGAGGATGTCGTCGGCGGTCCGAAGAGAATACGGGGATTCTTCGCTGCGCTCAGAATGACAAACCTAGTGTCAGAGTGACAAGCCTAAATGTCAGAATGACAAGCCTAATGTCAGAATGACCAACTCTGACGAGGTGGGCAGCGGACAAACAAATACGGAGATTCTGGTTTCACCAGAATGACGCGTCCCGGGGCCAGAATGACGCGTCCCAGAAGTTGTTGGTGGCTCAATATCCGGCGGCTTTGCCGAATTTGTGGCGCTGGTCGTCGGCGCCGAGGAGGGTGCCGGTTTTGGGGTCGATGTAGATCATCTCGCTGTCGCCCCAGACGCCGGGGTTGTTCTCGTCGGCTTCATTGGTGTGCGAGACGGTGTAGCCGGCGGCTTTGAGCTGATCGGCGACGGAGACCGGAAAGGCCTTTTCGACCTGGAGAACGTCGGGCAGGTACTGGTGGTGGAAGCGGGGTGCGTCGGCGGCCTGCTGCACGTTGAGCCCGTTGTCCAGGATGCTGATGATGTCGTTGGCGACGGTGGTGATGATGGTGGGGCCGCCGGGCGAGCCGAGGACGAGCAAGGGCTTGCCGTCCTTGAGCACGATGGTGGGCGTCATGGCGGAGAGCGGGCGCTTGCCGGGCGCGATTGAATTCGCGGCACTCTGGATGAGGCCGAACTGGTTGGGCACGCCGGGGGCGGAGGTGAAGTCGTCCATGGTGTCATTGAGCAGGAAGCCCAGCGAGCCGGCGGTGAAGCCCGAGCCGAAGGTGTTGTTGAGGGTGTAGGTGTTGGCGACGGCGTTGCCCTCGGAGTCAACGACCGAAAAATGGGTGGTCTGGGTAGACTCGTGCGCTTCTGCGTGGGCGGGCGGCGGAGGCAGGAAGCCGGCGGGGCGCGTGAGCGTTGCCGAGGGGCTGGGCTTGAGGGGGTCGATGGACTTGCGCCAGGCGGCGGCGTAGGCGGGTGAGAGCATCTGCGCGATGGGCATGGCGGTGAAGTCCGGGTCGCCGAGGTAGTCGGCGCGGTCCATGAAGGCGCGGCGAGAGGCTTCTGTGATGAGGTGGACCTGGGCGGCGCTGCGGTCGCCCATTTTGCCGAGATCGTAGCCGGAGAGGATGTTGAGGATCTCGAGCAGGACGGTGCCGCCGGAGGATGGCGGCGGCGCGGTGAGGATCGAGTAGCCGCGGTAGCTGCCGGTTAGGGGGGTGCGGTCCTTGACCTGGTAGGCGGCGAGGTCGGCGGTGGTGATCAATCCGCCACCCTTGCGGATGAAGGCGGCGAGCTCGGCGGCCATGTCTCCGCGGTAGAACGTTGCGGGGTTGGCTGCGATGCGGGTGAGGGTGCGGGCGAGCTCGGGCTGGACGAAACGGTCGCCGGATTTATAGAAGTTGCCGTCGCGCTGAAAGAGACGGCGCGACTCGGGGAACTGCGGCAGGTTGCTTGCGGAGGCCAGGTTGTGGGCTTCCTCGTCGGAGAGGATGTAGCCCTCGCGCGCCAGGCGGATGGCCGGCGCGATGTCCCGCGCGAGGGTCAGGCGGCCGTAGTGCTTCTGCGCATAGGCCAGGCCTTCGACGGTGCCGGGAACGCCGATGGCTTTGTAGCCGCGCGTGGATAGGCCGGGGACGACGTTGCCGTGCGCGTCGAGGTACATGTTGGCGGTGGCCGCGGCAGGGGCCTGCTCGCGGTAGTCAACGAAATGGGCGTCTCCGGTGTGCATGCGGATGAGCATGAAGCCACCGCCGCCGATATTGCCGGCCTGGGGAAATACGACGGCGAGGGCGAAACCGACGGCGACGGCCGCGTCCACCGCGTTGCCGCCGGCCTTGAGAATTTCGACGCCGGCGTCGGAGGCCGCGTGATGGATGCTGACCACCATCGCGTGCTGGGCGAGCGTGGGTGGCGGACTGACGATGGCGTAGGGGTTGGGCACGTTGGTTTGGGGTGCTGCCTGCGCGCCCGTCTGGACGCTGGTCTGGGCCGCCATCGACCAGCATGATACAGCCAGGACGACCCAGCCTGCGGTGACTCGCGCGCCGAGACGCATGCGGACGCTGGGAAAAGTGACCATGGAAAGCTGTTGCCAGAATAGCTCGTCTTAACAGTAGTGTGTGGAACTGCGACCCTTGCCGGGCCCGCCGAAGAAAAGTGAACAGTTCGCCGGGCGGGCCGGTCTTGAGTATTGAAGAGCAGGTGCAGGGCACAGAGGTAAGAGCGAGATGGGTCTTCCGGTTCAGGCGCTGGCGCACGAGGGTGGGCGCGCGGTTGTGGAGTTCCCGCCCGGTGTTGACGTAGAGGTGGCCGGCAACGGGTTCCGGGACGACGAGCCGGGTGGCGGAGCCGCAACCTCTCACCTCGACGCCGCCGAACGTGACCAACGCTTCGCCCAGATGGCGGAACGGCACGCGCGCTTGATGTTCCGCGTGGCGCATGGGTTGCTGCGCTGCGTCGAGGACGCCGAGGATGCTGTGCAGGAGGCGCTGCTGAAGCTGTATCGCGGCGATGCCTGGCTGCGGATGGAGGACGAACGGGCGTTTCTGGCGCGGACGGTGTGGCGGGTGGGGCTGGATGTTGTGGCACGGCGGCCTCGATTGACCGAGGGATTGGAAGATGAGGCCGGGCGCGAGTTCGCATCGGCGGGCAAGTCGGCTGAGCAGAGCATGGCGGACGGCGACGAGCGCGCGCTGCTGCGCAGGCTGATCGACGCACTACCCGAGGAGTTGCGCCGACCGCTGGTGCTGTCGGCTATCGAGGAGATGACGTCGCGCGAGGTTGCGGAAGCAATGGGGATTCCCGAAGGCACGGTGCGGACGCGCGTGATGCGGGCGCGGGCTGAGCTGAAGCGAAGGTTCGAAGCGATGCGGACAACCAGGACGAATGGAGAGCGGCGATGACGACGGAGATGCAGGCAGGATTGGATGAGTTCGATGTGCTGTTGAACGATGTGCTGCGTACGGTGGCGAACCCGGAGATTCCGGAGCGGGTGCGGGTAAACGTGCAGACGCGGGTGTGGGTGCGGGAGATGAAGAAGCGGCCGCGCGCGGTGGTGTATGCGCCGGAGGTGTTCCTGGCGCAGATGCAGCCGAAGCGGGATGTGCGGTCGACGGCGGCAGCGCTGCTGGTGCATGCGGCGGCGATTGCGCTGGTCTTCTGGGTGGGAGCGGTGAAGTTGGGGATGACGCCGCCAAGGCAGTTGGTTGATTTGGCCTTGACGACTACTCCGCCGCCGATGGCTCCGGCGAAGGACGCAATGCACGGCGGCGGCGGGCAGCGCGGCGCGGCGCCGGCGAGCAAGGGACAACTGCCGAAGTTTGCCGAGACGCAGATCACGCCGCCGAAGGCGCCTCCGATGGTTGAGCCAAAGATTTCCATGCCGGAGCCAACCATCGAAATGCAAAAGGACCTGAAGATGGCGACCAATAACATGCCTAACATCGGGCTGCCGAACTCGCCGCTGATCGGGACTTCCATGGGCGATGGTCGCGGCTCCGGGCTGGGCGAGGGCAACGGTTCGGGGTTGGGCGCCGGAATTGGGGGGAACTATGGCGGTGGGCTGAAGAAGATTGGCGGCGGAGTCTCGTCACCGCAGTTGATCTATAAGGTCGATCCCGAGTTCTCCGAAGAGGCGCGCCGGGCGAAGTTCATGGGCATCGTGCTGGTAAACCTGATTGTGGACGCCAACGGGAATCCTCAGAACGTGCATATCCTGCGTGGCGTGGGCATGGGCCTGGACGACAAGGCGGTCGCCGCGGTGAAGCAGTACAAGTTCAAGCCGGCGATGGAGAAAGGCAAGCCCGTCCCGGTGGAACTGAACGTCGAGGTGAACTTCCAGATTTTCTGAGGCTGCGAATGGGTAGAATCGAGTGCGATGGCTACGCGTGTTCGTTCGTACTCGAAGATCAACCTGGGGCTGGCGATTGGGGCGGTGCGGGCGGACGGCTTCCACGGGTTGACGACGCTGTATCAGACCCTGGCGCTGCATGATTTGGTGACGGTGGAGGCGAGGCTGGCGCCAGGTTCGAGGTTCGAGGTTCGAGGTTCGAGGGAGGACGGGGAGCGCGCTGATGCGGGGCAGAGCAGAATTGCCTTGACGACCAATCATCCTGGGGTGCCTACGGATGCACGCAATACTGCGTGGAAGATGGTGGAGCTAGCGCTGGCGCGGGTGGGGGTCTCGGCTGAGGTCAACGTTCACATTCAAAAGGAGTTGCCGGTGCAGGGCGGGCTGGGGGCTGGGTCGGCGAACGCGGCGGCGGCGCTGATTGGGCTGCAACGCGAGCTTGGACTGATGGTGCAGGACCGGCTGGAGATGGCGGCGGAGGTGGGGTCGGATGTGCCGCTGTTTCTGGTCGGCGGCGCGGTGCTGGGAACGGGCCGCGGGGAGCAGGTGGCCGCCATGCCTGACCTGCCCGTGACGTGGTGCGTGGTGGCGGTGCCGGAGGTTGGGGTATCGACGCCGCGGGCGTTTCAGGAGTGGGATGAGGGGCAAGGTTCGAGGTTCGAGGTTCGAGGTTCGAGGGAAGACGCCTTGGGTGGAAGGTTGACTTCGCCTGCGCAACCCGATAGGCTTAAGGAGTTGAGTCACGTGTATGCGTCTGTTTTTGGGGTTCGCCCCGCGGCAGAGCAAGCGTCTGACACATCCGGTATCGTTCGTAGCCGCCAAGGTTCATCCAG
>CAZAXI010000192.1:0-8302 GCA_964489045.1 uncultured Granulicella sp.
TCGCCGCCCTCCACGCCGCCCAGGCCGCCGGCATCCTCATCGTCGTCGCCACCGGCCGCCGCCACTCCTACGCCATGCACGTCCTGCGCCCGCTCGGTCTCGACCACTTGAGCGTCCTGGTCAGCTCCAACGGCACGGTCACCCGCACTCTTGGCTCCTTCGGCGCGGACCCCATCCCCTCCCAGCTCATCGCCCGCACCCACCTCCCCCACGCCACCGCCCTCTGGCTCTGCAGCCACGTCGACGAGTTCCGCAACGCCCTCGTCCTCACCTTCGACCGCGTCGGCCCCGACGGCGACGACACCCGCGGCGCCCTGGTCGTCGAGCACCTCGACAACCTCACCGCCTCCATCGGCCGCTGGATGGCCGCCAACGAACCCTACATCGCCCACGTCGTCCCCATCGAACGCGCTCTGTACGACGAAGACTCGAACCACGATCAACCCATCCAGGCCATGCTCTGCGGCACTGTCGAACGCATGGCCCGCGCCGAGCGACGCCTGCTCGAACATCCCGGCGTCTCCGCCTCCGGCCACCCCTCCGGCCGCTCCGGCCGCACCATGAACGCCGACGGCATCCTTCCGACAGAGTTGGGTGCCCCATTCGTGACAGCTTCATCGTCACGAGTGGGGTCAGAGTTGGGTGCCCCATTCGTGACAGCTTCATCGTCACGAGTGGGAAGCGATACCTCCGCTCCCACTGAACCCGTCCCCCTCCTCACCCTCAACCGCACCGAATACCCAGCCCGCGACCTCTCCATCCTCGACATCCTCCCCGCCGGCTGCTCCAAAGGCGCGGCCATCCTCTCGCTCGCCGCCGCGCACGGCATAGCCCCCGCGCAGATCCTCGCCATCGGCGACAACTGGAACGACGTCTCCATGCTCGAAGTCGCCGGCGCCGCCGTCCTCATGGCGAACGCCCCTCCGGACCTCAAACTCTTCGCCGCCTCCCGCAACTGGCCAATCGGCCCCGCCAACTCCGCCGACGGCGTAGCCCACACCATCGAGTCCGCCCTCGCCATCCCCCGCTAGCCAACCTCCGTTTTGACTGCTGATAAATCTGTCATTCTGAGCGGAGCGCGAAGCGCGCAATCGAAGGACCCCCGCATTTCGCCTTTGCCTGTTCACGGTTGTCATCCTGACCCTCGAGCGAAGCGAAGAGGAAGGACCCCCGAATTTGTCTTTCGGAGTAGCAGCGGGCTTCAGCCCGCGGTAGGTCGGCGCAAGAACCAGGGGCTTTAGCCCCGGGCCTCTCTAGCGCGGTACCGATGCCCTCTTCCGCGCCCTCGCTACCCGCGGAGCGGTCGCCTTTTCCCACCGGCCTCACCCCGCACCCGCAATCGCCCGCGGCAGCTTCTCATAAATCCCGCCGAACCCCCCATTCGACAGAATCGCCACCACATCCCCCGCCCTTAACTCCGGCACAATCGCCGCCACAATCGCGTCCGCATCCGCATATACCTGCGACTCGAACCCTCGCGCCCGCAGCGCCGCCACCACGTTCTCCGGATGCAGCCGCTCGCCCACCGGAATCTTCTCCGCATTGAACACAGCCGCCAGTACACTCCGGTCCGCCAGCGCCAGACTCTCCACCAGCGCCTCCTCGAACACATTCCTTCGCAGCGTATTCGACCTTGGCTCCAGCACCGCCCACAGCCGTCTTCCCGCATAAGCCGTCCGCAGCGCCCGCAGCGTCTCCCGAATCGCCGTCGGATGGTGCGCAAAATCATCAATAATCGTCACCCCACCCACCTCCGCCCGCACCTCCAGTCTTCTCTTAACCGACCGGAACGTCGCCAGCCCGGCGACGATCGCCTCTGCCGGAACGCCCTGCCCCGCCGCCAGCGCCGCCGCCGCCGTCGCATTCAGCGCATTGTGCTCGCCCGCCATCGGCAGCCGCAGCTCCGCAAACGCCTCGCCCCCGCGCAGCAGTGTCCACCGCGACAAGCCGCCCTCATGCCGCATCTCCGCAATCCGCCAATCGGAATCCAGCCCAAACCCATACCGCTCCACCGCGCAGAACGCCTTCGCCACGCACTCCGTCACGTTCTCGCTTCCGTCGAACGCCACCACCCGCCCCCGTCGCGGAATCAAATTCACCAGCCGCTTGAACGCCGTCTTCACCGCCGCCAGGTCCGGATAAATATCCGCGTGGTCGAACTCCACATGCGTCAATATCGCCGCGTCCGGAAAGTAGTGCAGGAACTTCGGCCCCTTGTCGAAGAACGCCGTGTCGTACTCATCGCCTTCCAGAATGAACGGCTGCTTCACTCCCTCCTTCGCCGCCCGCACCATAAAGCTCGTCCCAAAATTCTCCGCCACGCCCCCAATCAAAAACGAAGGCGCAAACCTCGCCGCATCATCGCCTTTGCCTTTGCCCTTCCCTGTTCCCTGTTCCCTGCCCCCTGTTCCCTGTTCCCTGCTCCCTGCCCCCTGTTCCCTGCCTCTCGACGCCACCTCATAGATCCACGCCAGCATGCTGGTCGTGGTCGTCTTGCCATGCGTCCCCGCCACCACCAGCGACTCGCGCCCCGGCAGAAACTCGTCATGCAGCACCGCCGCCATCGACGTAAACGGAATCCGCGTGTCCAGCACATACTCCAACTCCACGTTCCCCCGCGAGATCGCATTCCCCACAATCACCAGCTCCGGCCGCGGCTCCAGGTTCGCCTCCGCATACGGCTGCAGCAGCGGAATCCCCAGCCCCGCCAGCACATCGCTCATCGGCGGATACGCCGCCGCATCCGAACCCGTAATCCTGTGCCCGCGCGCCTGCAGCATCCCCGCCAGCGACGCCATCGCCGTCCCGCAAATCCCAATCAGATGGATATGCTTCGCCAACTCCGCTCCCCGCGCTCTTACTTACCACTTACCACTGACCACTTATCACTCGCTCTTCACCGCCGCCTCCAGAAACTCCAACTTCGCCCCCTCCCGCAAATCCAGCCTTACCCGTACCCCCAGTGGCACCGTCACATTCGGCGTATCCACGTGCCCCGACCGCAGCCCGATCGCAATCGGCCCCGCAAAGTCCCTAAGCGCATGCAGAATCGCCGCCTCCAGCAGCGCATCCTCCTCCGCGGCAACGCATTGCCGCATATCGCCGAACACGATCCCGCTCACGTTCTCCAACATCCCCGCATAGCGCAGATGCAGCAGCATCCGGTCCCACTGGTAAGGCTTCGTCCCAATGTCTTCGAGGAATAAAATCCGCGGTGCATCCGGGGTCCCCGGCGAGCTCGCTCGCTGGGGTGAAGCCGTCGCCGGCAGCATCGCATACGGAGTCCCCAGCCCCTCCGCAAAAATCGAAATACATCCCCCCGCAATCACCCCTTCCGCCACGCCCGCCCGCAGCACCCGCAGTCCATCGCTCGCCGTCAGCGACCACTCCGCCGAACCGCCCACCGCATGCTCCCAACTCGCCCGGTCAACCCCATCCGCACGCCCAAAGTCAGCCGCAACCATCGGCGCATAAAAACTCACCAACCCGCACTCCCGCTGCAGCCACACATGGATCGAAGTGTGATCGCTGTACCCCACAAACACCTTCGGATTCGCCCGCACCACCTCCGCATCGAGCAGCGGCAGCAGCTCCGCCGAGCCCCATCCGCCCCGCGTGCACAGGATCCCATCGATCGCCTTGTCGTCAAACGCCGCCATCAGGTCGCGTGCCCGTTGCTTCGCCGTCCCCGCGTAATACAGCGGCCCACGATCCAGCGCATGCGGCATCAGCTCCGTTCTATACCCAAGCCCTGCGAGGCAATCCATCCCCGCCTGCACCAGTTCCACCTTGGCCGCACTCGCCGGCGTCACCACCGCCAGCGTCGACCCTCGCCGCAGCGCCCCAGGCTTCACCACCCCGCTCAAAGCGCGTCTCCCACGCACACAATCTCCGCCGGCCCCGTCAGCAGCATCGCCGCATCATTCGCCGGCCACACCGTCCGCTGCGAGCCGCCCTCCGCAATCGTCGTCAACTCCCGCGCCGTATCCTTCAGCGCCATCGCCGCCGCGCTCGAAGCGCACGTCCCCGTCCCACTCGAAGTCGTCGGCCCGCATCCTCGCTCATAAATCCGAAACGCAATCTCATCCTTTTTCAGCACGCGCACAAACTCCACATTCGTTCCGAACTGGAACAGCGGATCGACCGCAATCTTCCCCCCCAACTCCTGCCAGCTCATCCCCTGCGCGCTGAAATCCTCGCTCTCCACAAAAATCACGAAGTGCGGATTCCCCACATTCACCATCGCCCCCGCCACCTCGCCCACGCCCTCCACGGCTATCGTCCGCGCCATCACCCGCGGCACGCCCATCTCGCTCTCAATCAAATACACCGCGCCCTCGCTGGAAATCACCCGGCACGCCCGCACTCCCCCATGCGTCCCCAGCGCAACCTCGCTCAGCCCTTCACTGTGCGCCAGCCACGCCGCCACGCAGCGCGTCCCATTGCCGCTCAACTCGGCCTCGCTCCCATCTGCATTGAACAGCCGCAGAAAAAACTCCCCGCCCGCGCGCCTCTCCAGAAACTCAATCCCATCCGCGCCAATGCTCGTATTCCGCGCGCACAGCCTCCGTGCCAGCGTCGCATGCGCCCGCCCCGCAATCGCCTCATCCAGAATAAGAAAATCGTTCCCGCACGCATGTGCTTTGACGAAAGGAATCGCCAACTCAATCCTCCTCTTCGTCTCGGAACGCAACCACGTGATCGGTGGCATCGGACTCCACCAGTTCGGCCAGCAACTGCTTATGCCGCTCGCTGCTCGCAGAGATGGCAAACGTCACCCGTTCCTGCTCGCCCACCTTGTCCCGGTCTACAACATTCAGCCGCAGCTTCTCCCGGTCCAGCACCTTGAAGATGCCCGCGAACATCGTTGGTTCATCCGCTCCGCGCACCTCGTACAGCATCACATACGTCTTCCATCGCGACCGCGACTCCAGCAGTCCGATAAACCGCAGCGACACAAACACCATCGCCGTCGAAATCGCAGCCTCCACATACAGCCCCGCACCGCACGTCATGCCAATCGCCGCCACCACCCACACTGTCGCCGCGCTGGTCAGCCCCAGCACCCGGTTGCGTCCGCGCAGGATCAGCCCCGCGCCCAGGAACCCAATCCCCTGCACAATATTCGACGCCACCTGCCCCTTGTTCCCGTTGTCCCCCGCCAGCACCTCCGACATCATCGTGAACAGCGCCGCGCCCATGCAGATCAAAATGTTCGTCCGCAACCCCGACGCCTTATGCCGCATTTCGCGTTCAATCCCCACCACCGCGCCCATCGCGCACGCCATCAGCAGCCGCGTGGTCGTGCCCTGCGAGAACGCCATCTGTTCAATCGTGCTGAAGTGGGTCGGTAATGTAGCTAGCATGTTTTTTCTCTTCGCAGCGATAGTAGCACTAAGAGCCTGTCTAAGAACTCGCCTCAAATGTCGGGCTCACCCTAGTTTTGCCTAAGGGCACGGCTTCAGCCGTGCCGTAACCGCCGCCTATGTACTGCGGCTTTAGCCGCTGAGGGCGCGCCCCGGCTCCGCCTCCCGAATTTCTAAGACAGCAGCTTCCAACACCGCAATAACAATTACCGCCCTACCGGCGTGCCGGACTCCATATACCGCTCGGACTGGTAAATCCGTGCGCAAGGCTGGCCCGTCGTGCATAGGATCGACAGCTCCTGCAACCCGTCGGGATGCTCCGCCACCGCCTTCGCCACCGCATCGCCTTCAAACGCAATCACGAATTCCGCCTTGCCCGCAGGGTCATCCAGCGCCGCGTGCCAGCTATCGTAGTCCGTCTCATTGATCGTCTGCTTCAGCGGAATCCCCGCGTCCTCCAGCGCCCCTATATGGTCCGACTCCGCCATCAGGATCGGCGCGCCCGGCGGCAGGTCCTCCAGCACCAGCGCCAGGTTCCGCTCGAACGGCACCCGCGTCGTCGCATTCACCAACGCCTCCTTCAACACCAGCGGCGGACTGTACCTCGCCAGCGCCGTCGACGGCCGATGCCGCAAATGCGATACCAGCCACTGCGCCGCATCCGTCCCATAAATCATCGCCACCGGATTCAACACCGCCAGCGCCAACACCGCCAGATAAAACGGTCGCACCCTAACCGCCCCGGACGGTTCTGAGATAGGCCGGGACTGGTAGCCCAAGGCTTCAGCCTTGGGTCTCCCCGGCATCTCGGGCGCTGGATCAGCCAGGGGTCTTAACCCCTGGGACACATTCCTGCCCTGCCACCTTCGTTCCACCTCCGCCCCCGCCACGCACGCAAACAGCGCCAGCGCCGGCAGCAGTTCCATCCCATATCGCGCGTTGTAATACGAGTGCGGATAAAGCTGCGGAATAAAAATCGGCACCGAACCATACGCCACCGAGTACACATAGAACCCCAGCGGCACCCACAGCAGCACCGCCGCCCGCGCCATCCCCCGCCGCACCGTAATCCACAACCCCGCCAGCGCCGCCGCCATCACCGCAAAGCCTGTCTCCCACCACGCCGCAACCACCTGCGCCGCGCGCGTGTAAAACAGCAGCGCCCATCCCATGTTGTGCCACCCGCGATAGTGCTTCGCCCCCGGCGGCGAGGTCCGCCGCTCAATCGCCGGCGCCGAATACGGCCCCCGCATAAAATCCAGCGCATCGTGGAAGAAGTGCTGGTTGTACCAGAGCCACAGTACCGGCCCGCTCACCGCCAGCACCGTAAACACCGCGAACGCCGGCCCCACCTTCCGCCGCATTGCGCCCGCCCGCCAAAGCTGCCACGCCACCACGCACCACGCCGCCGCGCCCAGCGCCCATCCGTCGTAGCGCGTAAACACCGCCGCGAAGATCAGCACTCCCAGCCACAGCAGCCGCCGCACCGCCTCCGCCTGCTCCGCCGCGCGAATCGCATCCACGCACTCCACCGTCAGCACCGTCATCCAGATCATCAGCACCAGAAACAGCGGCTCGGTCATCGCCGTCGTCGACAGGTACAGCAGGTTCGGGTTCAACCCGAAAAACCCCGTCGCCGCCAGCGCCCAGCGCGGCGCCAGCATCCGCCGGCACAGACGGTAGAATCCCGTGACCCCGAATATGTAACAGATTAAGGACGGCCACGCCCCCGCCAGCCCGCTCTGCCACCAGTCCATCTTCCATATAAACGGAAGCATCAGCAGATGCGGCAGCGGCAGCCACACCCCGCCCAGTTGCCCCAGCCCCGGATTCCGCGAATCCAGGATCCGCCGCGCAATCCCCAGGTGCGCCACCGCGTCGCCATACAGCAGCACGTACCCGCGCGTAAAGCACACCGCCAGCGCAAGGAAGCTCAGCAGCACCGCAACCATCAGCACCGGCGTGCTCTCTTCGCGCGTCGCCGGCCGCACCACATCCGGATCGGGCGCAGGCCCCGCGGCGGCAGCATCGTATCGCCCTCGCCTCAACGTCTGCGATCCGCGCGGAGCAGTCACCGTGCGGCCCGGTTTAGACGGCCGCGATGTCAAGATGCGAAATCTCCCGGAACAGTTCAAACCGCGCGTCAATCTCCGCGCGCGTCACCGCCTGCAGCCGCTCGGTGCCAAAGCGCTCGCACGCGAACGAGCCCATCACGCCGCCATAAAACATCGCCCTGCGAAACACCGCCGGCGTCAGCACGGGCTGCGACGCAACATACCCGTAGAACCCGCCCGCAAACGAATCGCCCGCGCCCGTCGGATCAACCACCTCCGCCAGCGGCAGCGCCGGCGCCCGGAACGGCCGTGGCACCGTCGCGCTTCCTGGGAACGCACGCGCTCCAAAAAATGCCGTCGCGCCGAACTCCCCATGCTTCACCACCAGCGACTTCGGCCCCATCGCCAGCACCTTTTCCGCCGCCCTCACCGCGTTCGTCTCGCCCGACAGCATCCGTGCCTCGCCATCATTAATCAGCAGCACATCCAGCTCGCGCAGCACCTTTTTCAGATTCGCCGCGTGGTCTTTGATCCAGTAGTTCATCGTATCGCCGCACACCATCCGCACCTGCTTCATATGGCTGCGCACCCGCGCCTGCAGCACCGGATCGATGTTCGCCAGAAACAAATATTCGCTGTCCTCATACTCCGCGGGAATCTTCGGCTCGAACCGCTCGAACACATTCAGGTCCGTCCCCAGCGTCTGCGCCTCGGCCAGCGTCCCCGCATACGCGCCCGTCCAGTGGAACGTCAGTCCCGGCGCCCGCTCAATCCCACGCGTATCGATGCCGCGTTTCGTAAACACCGCCTCATGCTCCGGCAGAAAGTCCTCGCCCACCACCGCAATCACGCGCACATCGGTAAAGTAGCTCGCCGCCAGCG
>CAZAXI010000193.1:0-8272 GCA_964489045.1 uncultured Granulicella sp.
GCCGCAGCATCTGCTGCTGCCCGCCCAGAATCCGCTGCTTCGTGATCGTCGGAAAGCCCTCCGACACCACGAATCGCGGTGCGATCCCATTCGCCCGCAGGCACTCTGCCAGAAGCCGTTCGCCCTCGTCGCCGCCGGTAAAGCCAATCACGTCGACCTGCGCGCCCAGCCTGCCGATGTTCATCGCCACGTTGGCCGCACCGCCCGGCTGTTCCCGCCGGTGGGTCGCCCGCACCACCGGCACTGGCGCCTCCGGCGAAATCCGGCTCACCTCGCCCCAGATGTACTTGTCCAGCATCACGTCGCCCACCACCAGCAGGCGCTTGTCGGCCCAGCGCTGCTCGATCTCCCTGATAACCTCCTGCAGTTGCTCGATCACCGTGCCCCCTTGGCTGGCGCCGCAACCGCAGCCTCCGCGCCCACCGCATCCAGCTCAATCCAGTCGCACAGCATATGGCCCGCCAGAATATGCGCCTCCTGGATACGCGCCGTCACCCGCGAAGCGACCGCAAACAGATGGTCCGCCAGCCCGGCCATCTTGCCTCCGCCCGCACCGGTAAAGGCAACCGTCACCAGCCCCTGCTCCCGGGCCGTCCGCAGCGCGGCAATCACGTTCTCGCTATTGCCCGAAGTCGAGATCCCAACCAACACGTCGCCCGCCGCGCCCAACGCCTCCACCTGACGCGAAAACACCACCGCAAATCCATAGTCGTTGGCAATCGAAGTCAGCGCACTGGAATCCGTCGTCAGCGCCAGCGATGGCATCCCCCGCCGATCGCGCTGGAAGCGCCCCACCAACTCCGCTGCCAGGTGTTGCGAGTCGCCCGCGCTGCCGCCGTTCCCGCACCATAGAATTTTGCCCCCGGCCCGCAGGCTAGCCGTCATCGCCAGCGCAATCGACTCCAGCACGCCCTGCTGCGCTGCCAACTGGCGCACCACCTCCAGGTGCTCAGCAATGGCCGCCCCGAAGACGGTTGCTCCATCCGGCTTGCTTAACATGATCTCCCTCGCTATCTGGTCTTATGCCATTGCTATCATAACTGCGTGGCCGACCAAGCAAACAGTTCTCTGCCCCGTACCCTGCGCACCATCTTCCTCGACCGCGACGGCGTTCTGAACCGGAAACTCCCCGAAGGCCGCTACGTCGCGTCCCCCAGCGACTTTCAGCCGCTGCCCGGCGTGCATCAAGCCATCGCCCGCTTCAACCGCGCCGGCCTGCGCGTCATCGTCGTCTCCAACCAGCGCGGCATCGCCCTTGGCCTTCACACCGCCGCGGACGTTCTCAGCATCCACTCCGCGTTCCAGAAGGAATTGGCAGCCCACGGGGCCCACATCGACGGCTTCTACTTCTGCCCCCACGATCAAACCGGGTGCAACTGCCGCAAGCCGCTTCCCGGCCTCTTCGAACAAGCGCAGGCAGATTTCCCGGACCTCACCGCCGCATCCAGCGCCATCATCGGCGACTCATGGTCGGATATTGAATTCGGCCGCCGCCTCGGTATGCTCACCATCTTCGCCGACGGCGACCCGGCACTGCAGAAGCCCGGCGCCGAATCTGCCCGCGTCTCCGCCGACCTCCACTTCGCGTCCCTGCCCGAAGCCACCGAAGCCCTGCTCGCAAGCCTCGCGAATCAACCCGGCTAACTACGCCCCAATCGCCCGCAGCGTCGCGCACGTCTCCGCAACTCCCGCTTCCAGCGCCGTCGGCTGCAGGTCGCATCCAAGCCCGCGCAGCCCGGTCAGGTCCGCCTCCGTAAAGTGCTGGTACCGCCCTTCAAGGTCCGCCGGGAACGGAATGTATTCAATCTCTGCCGGCCCCTGCACCGCCATCAGCGCCTTGGCCACATCGTTGAAGCTCCGGCTCGCGCCCGTCCCCGCATTCACCACCCCGCGAACCATCCTGCGGTCCTCGTCGGCCTTCGGCGCGTACGGCCCAATCCCCGCGAAGAACATATTCATCCGCGCCAGGTCGCGCACGTACACAAAATCACGCCGCTGCTCGCCGTTGCCGTAGCCCCCCGTCCCGGCAAACAGCCGCACCTTGCCCGTCTCCTTCATCTGCTTCGAAAAGTGGTGAATCACTGACGCCATCCGACCCTTGTGCTGCTCCCTCGGCCCGTACACATTGAAGTAGCGCAGCCCCACCGCCGGGATCGGCACCCGGTCCAGCGCCACCTGGTTGCGGAAGTAGTGATCGAACGCCAGCTTCGAAAACCCATAGACATTCAGCGGCCGCTCGTTCTCAAGCGTCGGCGTAAAGTGTCCCGGCCCCGACCGCCCGTACACCGCCGCGGTCGACGCAAACACCAGCGGCGCTCCTTGCTGGATCGCGAACGCCAGCACCTCCTTGGTGTATTGGAAGTTGTTGTCCATCATGTACGCGCCGTCGTCCTCCAGGGTGTTGGAGCAGGCACCCTGGTGCAGGATCGCCTCAATCTTCCCGCCGCCCAGCGCGTTCTCCGCCATCGCCCGCCGGAACTCGCGCTTGTCCATGGTGTCCACGTAGCGCGCCCCGTGCAGGTTCTCGAACTTCTTCGCGTTGGCGAAGTTGTCCACCACCAGAATGTCGGTCAGGCCATGCGCATTCAACTCGTGGACCAGGTTGCTGCCGATGAAGCCCGCTCCTCCGGTGACAATCAACATAGAAACCCGCTCTCCTTACCTCTAACTTTCAGCCTTCGCCTCTAAGCTTCTACCGGCCGGCTGAGAACGCGCCCCACCGCTCGCGCCATCTCATCCACAGTCACCGAACGAAGGCACTTCCTCGCCTCCACGATACAGGTCTCCAGACCGCAGCCGAAGCAATCCGTTTGATGGTAAATGATCTGGTGCTGCTCCCCCGCCGGATACCAGACACCCGGAAGCCCGCGCGCCGAAAACGCAATCACGCATGGAACGCCCACGCTCGCCGCCAGGTGCATCGGCCCCGAGTCCGGACCCAGAAACACATCCGCATGTTCCAGCACAGCGGCTGTCTCCCGCGGAGAAAGCCGGCCGCACAGGTTCACCTTCGCGCCCGTCCATTCCTGCGCCGCAAACTCGCTCACCTCGGCATCCTCGCGTGCGCCAACCAGCACCAGCCTGTGCTCCGGATACTCCGTGTGCAGGCGGCCCAGCAACTCCCGCCAGTTGTCTTCGCCCCAGTCTTTCGACTGCATCTTGGTCGCCGGCCCGCACACCATCAACGGCCCTTCCGCCAGCGCCCCCAGCGCCGCACGCGCCACCGCGCGCTCCGCATCGGTAAGGTGGAGACTCCAGTTTGCCGGATCGCCCGCATTCACATCGCCCAGCTCACTCATCATCCGGCCCAGACGCAAGGCCTCCGACTCGTAAAGCCCCGTCGCCGCATCGAACCGCCGCTCCGCATCCTGCTCGCCGGGCAGCCCCACCATCTTCCCCACCCCGGCCATCCTGAAGAACATCTGGTCCCGCCGTAAATCCTTCCCCGGCCTCATCGGCATCAGGTACACCAGCAGGTCCGGTCGAAATCTGCGAATCTCCCACGCCAGCCGCAGCAACTCATCCACCCGGCGCGTGCCCGCGGTATACCGCATGTACCCGTGAACCAGGCCGGAATCTCCCAGCACCGCCGCCGCCGCCGGCGCCTTCGTGTGGACGGGAAAATTAGTCAGAAGAAACCGCTCGGCCTGCGGAAACGTTCGCGCAATCAGGTGGAAACACGGCAGCGCCACCACCGTGTCTCCCAGGCTCCCCAAGCGGTAGATCAGGACCCTCCGAATCGGTGACTCAGGCGGCAAGCTGCTTCTCCCATCAGGAACGTCCGCGCCCAGTGCAGGATGCCAACCGTCGCTGGAACTCATCCGATGATAAATCCAAACCTCCGCCCGCTTTCCTGCCCCAACCCACTGGTTCCCGCACCGCGCTCTGGAATCCACCCGCAACCGGCTGCTACAGTTGAATGGTCTCTGGCGCCATCCGCAATGTTGAACGCCCTCCAGATCGCGCGCCTCCACGACCAGGCCACCCTTCGCTGGCACCAGGATGCTCCCTGGCCCGATCCGCCGGCCGCGGCGCCACCCACCACTTTGCTGGAGACCGTTCTTGCCCATCACCGCGCCAACTTCGACCTCTGGCACGAGGAAGACAAGGCCCGCGAGCCCGGAGCCACCGACGCCGGCATCGCCGCGGTCAAGCGCGCCATCGACGTCCTCAACCAGACCCGCAACGATCTGGTCGAGGCCATGGACCACAACCTCCTCCAAGCCGCAGGCGTGCAGAACCCAGCCGCGCCGCTCCACTCCGAATCGCCCGGACTTATCCTCGACCGCCTCTCCATCCTCGCGCTCAAGGTCTACCACACCGCCGAAGAGACCCGCCGCGCCACCGCCACCGAGGCCCATCGCCAGAAGAATCTCGCCCGCCTCGCCCTGCTCGAAGAGCAGCGCAGCGACCTCACCTCCTGTCTCGACACGCTCTGGAGCGAAGTGCTCGCCGGCCGCCGCCGCTTCAAACTCTACCGCCAAATGAAGATGTACAACGACCCCGACTTGAACCCGGCAATCTACGCGCACCAGCCCGCCGCAAAGCCGGGTTGACCTTCGCCTCAAGTCTGCGTATAAAACCGGATCAAGACCACTAGATATATAGTGTGGGATGCTGACCAACTACGTCCCCCGGCGGAATCTGCGGATCCCAGACGCGCCCGCAGCCCGCCGAAGACAATCCCTCAAACCCGCCCGGCCCTCGGCAACACCCCACCGGCACATTACCAGGAACACAGGAACACCGACCCAATGAAGACCGCAACCTCCAAACGTCCACGTACGCTCGCCGGACACGCAACGGCATCGGCCGACGGAGCCCGCGCCCACGCTGTCGCCCAGTACGAATCCGCCCTTCGTCTGATGCAGGAGGGCAAGTTCGAGAAGGCCCACACCGCCTTCAACCAGATGCTCGCCTCCGCCCCGCCTGATCTCGCCGAGCGCATCCGTATGTACATCAACGCCTGCATCCAGCAGATCTCGCGCAATCAGACCAAGTTCTCCTCCCACGAAGAGCGCTACGACTACGCCATCTCCCTGCTCAACGACGGTAACTACGAGGACGCGCGCACCCATCTCAAGAAAATCATCGCCGAAAACGATCAGGCCGACTACGCCTTCTATGGCCTCGCCGTCCTCGCCAGCATGACCGGCGATGCGCACATCTGCCTCGAGCACCTCACCGAGGCCATTCACCTCAACCCGCAGAACCGCATCCAGGCCCGCGCCGACTCCGACTTCCAGGACATGGCCGACGACCCCCGCTTCACCGAACTCCTCTACCCCGAAGTCTAGAACCGGACGCCCGTAGCCTGCCCTGAGCTTGCCGAAGGGATCACCAACGTGTGCGCGCAGCGACCCGCAGGTTATCGTGGGGAGTGCTCACTTTGCTGTCCATCCCTCGTTAACTCCAAGCGTGTCTTCCGCCGCATCGAACCTGATACCCTCGTCACCAGCCGATGTCTCATATCCTGACCTTGAATCCGACTTCGCCTTCCGAGTCTCCGACCGCCAGAAATCCGCAGCCCTCTCTGCGCGTTGTCGCCATTGGTGGAGGCACTGGGCTCTCCACCCTCCTCCGCGGACTCAAGCGTTACGTGCCCGCCACGGCCGCCTCGCGCCGCGCCACCGACGCGTCCCACCGCACCCGCCCAGCAGCCAACGCCACATCCGGCCCAGCCCTTCCGGCCGGTTCCCCCGCCGATCGCCGCGCCCATCCCACAACCTCGCCCCACCCCTGCCTTATCCACGACCTCGCCGCCATTGTCACTGTCACCGACGACGGAGGCTCCTCCGGCCGCCTGCGCGAGGACTTCAAAATGCTTCCCCCCGGCGACGTCCGCAACTGCATGGTCGCGCTGTCTGAGGACGAACACCTGCTCGCCAAGCTCTTCCAGTATCGCTTCCACCAGGGCGACCTCGACGGGCACAGCTTTGGCAACCTCTTCGTCGCCGCGCTCTCCGAGATCACCGGCGACTTTGCTCAGGCCGTCCAGATGTCCTCGCAGATCCTCGCCACCCGCGGACGCATTTATCCCGCCACCAATACCAACGTCACCCTTACCGCCCGCATGGATGACGGTTCCCTCGTCCACGGCGAGACCAGCATCACCGCCAGCCCGCACCGCATCGTCGAACTCATCCTCACTCCCCCCGACGCCGAACCCCTCCCCGGCACTCTGGACGCCATCGCCAACGCCGACCTCATCACGCTCGGCCCCGGTTCGCTCTACACTTCGCTGATCACTAATCTGCTGGTCCGCGGCATCCCCGAAGCCATCGCCGCCTCCCGCGCCACCCGCGTCTATGTCGGCAACCTCATGACCCAGGCCAACGAATCACTCGGCCTCACCGCCTCCCAGCACATCGAAAAAATCATGCAGCACTGCGCCGGCAACAAATCCACCGCCAGTTCACCCAAGCTCTTCGACTACGCCCTCATCAACACCGCGCCCATCTCGCCCACCCTGCTCGCCCAGTACGCCCGCGAAGGCCAGACCCCCATCGAGCCCGACCTCGACCGCATCCGCGCCCTCGGCGTCGAGCCCATCCCCGGCAACTTCGTCCACGAGGGCAGCGTCCTCCGCCACGACCCCGACCGCGTCACCGAGGCACTGCTCAGACTCGCCATCGCCCGGCCCAATTAGGACCTACGGCGCGATACTCACCAGCTCCGGCTCAACCGTTCGCTTCAACTGCCCGCACGCCGCATAGATATCCCTGCCCCGCGGCCTGCGCGTAAACGTCGGAATCCCGCCATCGATCAGCATCCGGTGAAACACCGCAACATCTTCTGCCGTCGGCTGGTGGTAGTCAATCCCCGGCCCAGGATTCCACACAATCAGGTTCACCTTCGCCTTCATCCCCTTCAACAGCGCCAGCACCTCGCGCGCATGCTTCGGCTGGTCGTTCACCCCGCCCAGCAGCACATACTCGAACGTCACATACTCCCGCTTGCCAAACGGAATCGCCCGCACCGCCTCCAGCAGCGCCGCAATGTCCCACTTCTTCGTGATCGGCATGATCTCGCGCCGCACCGCGTCATTCGACGCATTCAAACTCAGCGCCAGCTTTGGCCTCACTGGTTCCTCGGCAAAACGCCGTATCGAAGGCTCAATCCCGCTCGTCGACACCGTCATCCGCGACTCTGGAATCCCCATCCCACGCAGCACATGGACGCTCTTCATAAACGCGTCGTAGTTCAGAAACGGCTCGCCCATCCCCATAAACACCAGGTTGATACGCGACGGTGTCTCCACGCCCTTGCCGCTGCCAATCCGCACCCGCTGCCGGTTCAGCACCGCCGCCACCTGACCCGCAATCTCGCCCGCCGTCAGATTCCGCCGGATCCCCAGCTTCGCCGTCAGGCAAAACTGGCAATTCACCGCACACCCCACCTGGCTCGACACACAAATCGTCGCCCGCTTATACCCGTCTCCGACCTCGCCCTCCTCCTCAACCGCCGCCTCGCTCCCATCCCCGCGCTCGCCGCCATCCCCGCCCGGCATCCACACCGTCTCCACGGTCTCGCCATCACCCATCCGCATCAGATACCGCTCGGTCCCATCCACACTCTTCGCCATCTGCACGATCTCCGGCAGTCCCACCGCGTACCCCTCCGCCGCCAGTCGCTCCCTCACCTCAGTCGGCAGCGTCGTCACCTCTTCCACCCGTTCCACCCGCTGCTTGTACAGTGCATCCCCCAACTGCACCGCTCGATACTTTGATAGCCCTAACTCCTCTACCACCGCGCGCAACTCCTCCGGTGTCATCCCAAACAGCGCTTTCTCGCCCACCACCCGTCCCGCCCCCACCGTGATTGAATCCGTCGCCATCGCTACTCTGAGTTTACCCGCCACCAGCCTATGATCGTGAGCACTCCCGTCGCCCGTTACCCCAGCCCCGAATCGATGTGCGATCTGGGGTGCTGGAGGAGTGCGTTACGAGCCAATCTGAAGGGTCAAAACCGCGGCGTGGGTGAGGCCGGTGGAGGCTCCGGTGGCGGTGATGGGGATGGTGTAGGTGCCGGGCGTGGCGGAGGGCAGCGGATAGATGAGTGATCCGCATCCAGACAAAGTGAGGGCAGTCATGGAGAAGGCGGCAAGGAGAGCGAAATTGAAGACGGAGAAGCGGCGACGGCGGCGAGCCGTGAGCGCGGCGAAGAGGCCTGCGGGCGAAAGCAGAAGCACGAGGTTGATGGGGAACTGCGGAGAGCGATTGAGAGCGTTCCGGCTGGGGATGGTGACGGTGCTGAGATAGAGCGAGGCGGT
>CAZAXI010000194.1:0-8193 GCA_964489045.1 uncultured Granulicella sp.
AACGCCAGGTGGTCTTCCTGCGCGATCTTCCACATCACCGGCCCAAAGCGCATGTCCAGCGCCACATGCTGCACGCCCGCAGCGTCCGGCTTCCACGCATTGTGGATCGTCATCGACAGAAACATCGGCGTCGCGCCCTTGGCCAGAATGTCGGCGACGTACTTGCGGTTGTACCAGCCGTAGGTGTGGATCGTCTCGACCTTACCCGCCATCGGCCCCGTCGTCTGCATCACATCCTGGGTCGCATCGCCGTCGCCCTTCAGGTCACCGCGCGCATTCCTGCTTCCCGTGCCGCCCAGATCGCTGCCGTCATTCTGTCCCCACTGCAGCAGCACATAGTCGCCGGGCTTCATCTCGGCCAGCGTGCTGTCCCAGTGGCCCTCGTCCATATAGCTGCGGCTGCTGCGCCCCGCGATTGCGCGGTTCGCGACATTGACCTTGGTCAGGTCGAAGTAGTCCCCCAGATGCGATCCCCATCCCAAATCTTTTCCATTGCTCGCTGTCGAGTCGCCCACGACGAACACCGTCGGCAGAGCCGGGTTCAGCGGCGCCCGTTGCGGGAGATTCCTCTGTGGCGGCGCATCCGGTAGCGGCAGGGCCGCTCCCGGTTGACCCGCAACCTGCGCATTCGCTAACCCAACCAGCACCACCACCGCCGCGGCGGCACAAAATGAAATCTTCGTCTTCGCAATCATGCCGAGAAGCCTAGCAGCCCGGCGATTCCACTGTCATCCAGGAGTTGTTTCCGATTTGGCAACCCTGCGCGCAGCCCGTTACGATAGTCGCCACCCAGAAGTGTGAGGTCACACGATGCGCATACTACCCCCGGTCGCCCGAATTGTTGTAACCCTCTTCGTTGCGTTCTCGATGGCCCGCTTCGCCACCGCCCAGCCTCCATCTCCAGCCCCAGCCACGCCCGCTACCGGCCCCGCCTGGGCCGATCCCGCCCGATGGCGCGCCGTCAAGCCGGTCGAAACCGACAACATCGTCTATGCCACCGTCCCCCACATCCTCAACCCCAGCGCGGAGGCTTCCCCAAATCCCGGCACGCCCAACGGCATCCGCACGCCCGTCCCCAACACCGGACCCGCCGGCACCCTCGACCTGCACCTCGACGTCTATCAGGTTCCCTCGTCGAAGCCCATGCCCGTCGTCATCCAGATCCATGGCGGCGGCTGGATTCGCGGTGACCGCCCCGTCTCCTCAAACAGCTTCGGCCCCTTCTTTGCTGCAGGAATGAGCGTGGTCGCCGTCCAGTACCGCAACGCCATCGACGCTCCCGCACCCGCCGCCATCCAGGACGTCCGCTGCGCCATGGCTTGGGTCAAGCGCAACGCCGCCAAATACAACTTCGATCCCAACCGCATCGTTACTTGGGGTGGCTCCGCCGGCGGCCATCTCGCGCTCATGGCCGCCTACGCACCCGCCTCCTTCAATCCGCCCGGCTGCACCGACCAGCCCAAGGTTGTTGCCGTCGTCGACATGTACGGCCCCACCAATCTCGCCGAAGCCCTCACCCACGGCTCCTCCGACTCAGTTCACCAATGGCTTGGCATGGATCTGCCTCTGCCCCGCGACACCCCAGCCGCTGCCCCCAACCCCGTCCCGGCCGCCAAGCCCGCCGCCTCAACCGCAGCCGACATCGACGACACCGCTCCCGTCCAGCCTTCGCGTGGCCAGGCACCGCGCTGGCCCGAGCCCACTGCCGCCATACTGGCTCGTGCCCGCGAGATGTCCCCCATGACCTACATCCACCCGGGGCTTCCACCCACCTTCATCATCAACGGAGACAGCGACCGCTCTGTCGACCCCGCCCAGTCCGCGGAACTCAAGAAGGCCCTCGACGCTGCCGGGATTCCCAACCTTCAGGACATCGTTGTCGGCGGAGGCCACGGCAACTTCCCGCCCGCCGAAAACCAGAAAGGCATCCTCCTCTGGATGCATTTCCTCCACGACAACGGAGTAATCCCATAAAGAGTCAACTCCGTTGTATTGTCTTTGGGATAGGTCCGGGCTTTAGCCCGGACATTCAAGGCCCATAGCAAAGAGGGCTTTAGCCCTGGGCCCTCCTTCTATTCACCGCGTCAACCCCGCACCGCATAAAACCGCAGCCGCACGTAATCCGCCGTCCAGTTGCCATCCGCATCGCACAGTGCCGGCCGCAGCAGCGCAATCGTCTCCGCAACCGCCCGCGCGCGGTCTTCCGCGCCCAACAAATCCAGAACGCCGTTGCGAAACGTATTCAGCCACGCCTCCATCCCGGCCGGCAGCGGCGTTGGCCGCGGAATCAGCTCCATCGATAGCACCGCAAACCCGCCCGCCTCCAGCTGCCGCCGATAATGCGCCGGAGAAGGATACAAGCTCGCCGCTACCGCCTCCGCGTCAATGCCGTACTTCGCCAGGACTGCCGCGAGAGCCACCCGAATCGCCGCAATATTCCCCAACCCACCCATCTCCGCCACAAATCGCCCGCCTGGTTTCAGCGCCCGCCACACTCCGGCAATCACCGCCTCGGCATTCGGCATCCAGTGCAGTGCCGCGTTCGAAAACACCGCATCGAACTCGCCCTCGTAGCCCATCGCATCGGCGCTCGCCTCGTGCACGGCAAGCCCCCGCGCCCGCGCCGCCGCCACCATCCCCGGCGAAGCGTCCACGCCGGTCACGATCGCGCCGCTCGCGGCAATCTTCTCGGTCAGCGCTCCGTCTCCACAGCCAAGATCCAGGATCGCTTCACCAGCCTGCGGCGCAAGTAGTTCCATCACGCCGCCCGCCAGGTCAGCCACAAACCGGCCCGTCGCCGCGTACTTCGCCGCGTCCCACGTTTGTCCCCGGAAGGCACGCGCCCGCTTAGCCGCTGCCGTATCGTTCGCAGCACTCTTCATATATCTATTCTCGCTCGCGTGCTAATGGTTTGCCATCGGCACGTTGCCATGGAACAGGTAGTGATTGATGTCCGGCCAGAACTCGCGAATCATAAAGCTCGCCGCATCCACACCGACATTCACCGACCACTTGTCTGCGGTCTTCGCGAAGGTACGCTCCGGCCGCGGGTAGTAGAAGTTCGAGATGCCCGCCGCCACGCCCGCTCCCACCACTTCGCTCACGTTGAAGGTATCTTTGCCCGCGTCGTTGCGCGTCACCACCGCCCGGCTCAACGCATAGCCGATCCGCTTCAATTTCCGGCCGCCGCCCGGGCCCATGGTGTAGTACCGCGTATCCTCTCGGGTCAGAGCCGGCACGATGAACTCCACCAAATAGTTCTCGCTCGTCTGGTCGACCCAGGTGTGCCAGAAGTAGCGCCCATAGCCCGGCCAGCCGGAGTGGAACTCCGGGGTCGCGTTCGTCAACTCGCTGTAGCCCGCCAGCCCCGCCGGCAGCATCAACGCCGAATAGTCGAAGCTGTCCTGCGACGCGGTTTCGAATTTCTCCTGCACCGACTGCGGCGGCAGGTGTGCCTCCGCGCTCACCGCGCGAAAGTTTGGAAAAATCCCCAGGATCCGCTTGGTCTGCGGATCGGTATGGGTAGAAGGGGTCGCGCCTCCGCCCGCAACCACAACCGTCTCCGGCTTTGGCGCATCGGGAATGTCGGCCCCAACCGCCTGCTGAGCGTGCAGCCTGTTCGAAAGCAACAAGCAGCCGACTACCAAAGCCAAAACCCGTGACGATTTTTCCGGCAAAACGCCCATGCCCAATAGATGGTCATTTGCCGCTTACGGATTCCCCGGGTCAGGCGCATTTCTGCACTCAATCCACGCGCGAGGCTCCATATGTTCCATATACTGTTGGGTGGTTTGCGTGCGCATCGCAGGCCATAAGCTCACTGCAACAACGCAGCAAGAAAGCGTGGTGAAATGAAGACGTCTGAAGCAGCAGTAACCTTTGCGGAGAACAACCGGACTCGTTTTGTCGAAGAGCTGAAGGCCCTCCTGCGCATTCCCTCCATCTCCACCCTGCCCGAGCACAACGCCGACACCCGCCGCGCCGCCGAGTTTGTCGCCTCCGAACTCCGCCGCATCGGCATGGAGAACGTCCGCCTCATCGAAACCAGCTCCGCCGCGCATCCCAACGGCCATCCGCTCGTCTACGCCGACCATCTCCACGCCCCGCTCATTAATGGCAAGCCCGCGCCCACCGTCCTCCTCTACGCCCACTACGACGTCCAGCCTCCCGACCCGCTCGACGAGTGGCTCTCCCCGCCCTTCGAGCCCACTGAGCGCGACGGCAACATCTACGCGCGCGGCGCTGTCGACGACAAAGGCCAGCTCTGGATGCACGTCAAAGCCCTCGAATCCCTCCTCGTCGCCACCTCCGGTAAGCCGCCCGTCAACATCCGCGTCATCATCGAGGGCGAAGAAGAAGTAGGAGGGGAGGGAATCGCCGCCTTCGTCCGCGAGCATCCCGCGCAACTCGCCGCCGACGTCGCCCTCGTCTCCGACTCCGAAATGTTCGCGCCCGATCTGCCCACTCTCTGCGTCGGCCTGCGCGGCATGATCTACACCGAGATCGAGGCCCGCGGAGCGCGCACCGATCTCCACTCCGGCATGTACGGCGGCGCTGCACCCAATCCCTTCTTTGCCCTCTGCGAAATCATCGCCAAGCTCAAGGACGCCAACGGCCGCATCCTTATCCCCAGCTTCTACTCGAAAGTTGCCACGCCAACCCCCGCCGAACTCGCCGCCTGGAAATCCCTCCCCTTCGACGAGGAGCACTACCGCCAGACCGAGGTCGGCTCAACCACACTCACAGGCGAACCCGGCTACTCCGTCCTCGAGCGCACCTGGTCGCGCCCCACCCTCGAAGTCCACGGCATGCCCGGCGGCTTCACCGGCGCCGGCGCCAAAACCGTCATCCCCGCTCGCGCCTCCGCCAAGGTGTCCATGCGCCTCGTCCCCGACCAGACCCCCGCCGAGACCTTTACTCTCTACAAGTCCTACGTCGAATCCCTCTGTCCCGCCGGGATCACCCTTGACGTCCGCCTCATCCACATGGGTGACGCCATCGTCGTCTCCACCGACAACCCGTACGTCCGCGCCGCCACCACCGCCATGCACGATGTCTTTAGCAAGGACACCGTCTTCATCCGCAGCGGTGGCTCCATCCCCATCGTCGGAGACTTCATCCGCGAGCTGGGCACGCCCACCATCCTCATGGGCTTCGGCCTGCCCGACGACAACCTCCACGCTCCCAACGAAAAATTCCACCTCGCCAACTTCTACCGCGGCATCGAGTCCATCATCCGCTTCCTCACCAACCTCGCGCCTTCTTAATTACGATTACCCGTCGTCATTCTGGCGCAGCCAGAATCTCGGTATTTGCCTTTTCTCATGATGACCACCCCACTTCCCATCTCCGGCTACGTCCTTGCCGGCGGCCGCAGCTCCCGCATGGGAACCGATAAAGCCCTCCTGCAACTCGCCGGCAAACCCCTCATCGCCCACGCCGTCGCCAAGCTCCGCCGCATCTGCGCCGATGTCCACATCCTCAGCGCAAACCCCGCCCTCGCCGCCTACGCCCCGCTTGTCCCCGACCTGCATCCCAACTGCGGCCCGGTCGGTGGCATCGAAGCCGCGCTCACCCATTCCAAGCACGACTGGAACCTCATCCTCGCCGTCGACCTGCCCTTCCTGCCCGCCGCCATCCTCCACCGCTGGGCCGCCCGCACCATCGCGCCCGGCCAAACGAACCGCGTCGCCATGTTCACCGCCGACGGCCGCCCTCAGCCCGCAATCTGCCTGCTCCACAAACAAATCGCCCCATCCATCGCCGCCGCCATAGCCCTGGAGGAGTTCAAACTCCTCCCTGTCCTCGAAGCCGCAGCCCATGTGCTCGCCCTGCAGCAAGACCAGCCGCTGGAACACATTCTCTCCGTCACAAATCCGGGTGACGCCACTGCCGCCCAGCAAGCCGCCCAACCCCTCTGGTTCACCAATCTCAACACCCCACAGGACTTCGCCCTAGCCGAAGCCAACGTCGCCGCCCTCGACGCCTGAAATCTCTCAGATTCTCCCGGGATCGCCCCTCATCGTGCATCATAGAGACACACCCATGGCAGAACCGGACCGCAAGCCGGACGAACGTGACCATACCGGCGCGAACAATTCGCCGCAGGACACCCCGCCCGCCGACGCGCCGCCCCAGCAGGAAGACCTCACCGCCGAAGTCGCTCCGGAGGACAAGGAGACCGTCCAGGAGTTCATGGCCGAGGCTGCCCAGCAGAACGAGGCCGCCAACGAGGCCGTGCCCGACCGCCGCAACCAACCCGGTCCCTACATCGCCTTCGAGCACGTCTCCAAGTCCTTCGGCAGCCTGGTTGTCCTCGATGACGTCAGCTTCTCCGTACTGCCCGGCGAAACCCTCTGCATCCTCGGACGCTCCGGCGTAGGCAAGTCCGTCTCCCTTCAGATCCTTATGGGTTTCCTCCACGCCGATTCAGGCCGGGTCATGGTCGCCGGCGAGGACATCTGCGGATTCAACGAGAAGCAGTTGCAGGAAGTCCGCCGCAAAGTCACCATGGTCTTCCAGAACGGCGCGCTGTTCGACTCCATCACCGTCGGCGAAAACGTCGCCTTCCCCCTGCGCGAGCGCCACGACCTCGCCGAGGACCAGATCCAGCAGATCGTCCGCGGCATGCTTGAAATGGTCGGTGTCGCCGGCATGGAGGACGTCCTGCCGTCCGATCTCTCCACCGGCATGAAGCGCTCCGTCGCCATCGCCCGTGCGCTCGCCTCCCAGCCGGAGGCTGTCCTCTACGACGAGCCCACCACCATGGTCGATCCGCTCATGGGCCATCTTCTCGGCAGTCTCATCGAGCGCCTGAAAACCCAATTGCACCTCACCAGCATCGTAGTTACTCACGACATGCGTTTCGCACGTAAGCTAGCCGACCGGGTCGTCTTCCTCCACCAGGGGAAGGCCCGCTTTTTCGGCACTATGGAAGAGTTGGACCGCAGTGACGACCCTGTATTGCAGGAATTCCTGGCCCTGGACGCTCTGGTTCTACCCGCATAGGCTCACCGTCGCCTGCGCGACCTTACTCACTTATCCAACGAAGGGATTGCCTTGTATCTTTGTTTTCAGTATCCTCGAATAAAGTTTAGAACACTGGCAGGTTTCACTCCATTGCTTCAAATCAGACGCATCTCGCTCGGGATGGGTCCTTTCAATCATTGGCATTGAGTGAGCAGTCTCCCCGTAGCGAGAGTAATTCGGAGTTTGTGGGTTTTCAGTACTCAGATCCACTGATCGCGACTTCTCAACCCTCAGGAACTGTGAAGCTGCTTGAGTAACGCCGGGTTCATCCGGCAAACAATGTTCGGCGCGCGGTTTGTGCGTCGATGGAGTGAGAGAGCCGTTCGCAATGGCGACACCGGATTATCTCGAGCAAGTTGTAGTGTCTGGCCAAAGTCGGTCGATGCTCGCGGAGGCGCCGCCGGTTCGCTTTGGGGTATTTCACCGCCCTTCGGTCACCAGCCTCTTCTGGGCCACCCTCGATCTGTTGACCGTAGCCATTGCCACTGCTATCGCGCTGCGTTTTCGCCTCCCCCCCACCGATCTGCACCCCGCTGCCTTGCACCAATACCTGATCGCGGAGCGGTTGATGTTCCTTTACGTGGCTTGGTTCGGCCTGCTCCTGGTCGTTCTGGCGCGATCGTACGGGCTCTACGGACCCATCCTCAACCGCAGCGGCCTCAACGAGCAGCGCTTGACCGTGCAGGCTTCGCTCACCGCCGGTCTCCTGCTCTGCGGGACGCTTTATCTCCGCCACGCCGAAATGATCTCCCGCGAAGTCATAATTCTTCTGGTCGTCTTCACAACGGCCCTGCTCTGCATCCGGCGCGCCATCTGGCGCAAGGTTGTCTACAGCCGTTATCGCGAAGGCCTGGAAACCCGCAACGTCCTCATCGTCGGCGCCGGCCGCGTCGCCCACGCGTTGCGCAATCATCTCGAATCGCTCAGTCACCTCGGATTCCGCTTCAAGGGCTTCGTCGCCCTCACCGAGCACGAAGCCGAGTCCGGCGATGCCGATATCATCGGAGATGTCCGCAACTGTCTTCCCCTCGCCCGCTCCCTCTTCGTCGACGAAATCTTCTTCTCCGTGCCTGCCGAAAAGAAGCTGGTCATCGGCGTGGTCGAGGAGGCGCGCGCCATCGGCATCGACGTCCGCGTCGTGCCCGACCTCTACGACGGCCTCGC
>CAZAXI010000195.1:0-8114 GCA_964489045.1 uncultured Granulicella sp.
AGCGCAGCGGCCGACGCGCCTTCGTCCTAACCACCGGCATCGGCCGCACCGAAATTGCCTACGACGTCACCGACACCGAACTCCTCGCCGCCACCAAGGCGATGTTAACGGATATGAAGACCCAGAAGCGCAATGGTTCCCAACGTGACTAGAAAAGCAAAATTGGTAGTTGGCGTTTCGATCCTATTCGTGGCGCTGATACCCATTCGCACAGTTAGTGCCCCCGATTGGAACGTCTGCGTGGTTGACGCTTCAAACCGTCCAGTTTCCGGTGCTCTGGTTCGCGAGGCCTACCAAAACTATTCAGCGGAGTTCTCTTCACACGACCAGGATCTTTATACAGACGCAAAAGGGTGTGTCCACTTCAGTACTAAGAAAGTCACTTCCCCTCTGTTTATGAGGATGTTGGCAATCCTGTATGCGGCAGCGGCCGGTGTCCATGCTAGTTTCGGACCCAACAGCTACGTTATCGCGTTTGAGGGAACACTAACGGGAGAAGATGTTCGCAGCGGCTACATCTACACGTGGACAGGAGCGCCGCAGCAGGAAGCGTCTACTCTCAAGCTGCATGAGTAGATGCGACTACGATTGAGACAGTGACAAACACAGCTGAAACGACTCCCGACCCCACCCCCGGAGCCCGCCCCGCCGGCACCTCTTCGCCCGACGAAGCTGCCCAGAACATCCAGCAGATGTTCTCCACCATCGCGCCCACCTACGACCGCGCCAACCACATCCTCTCCGTCGGCCTCGACCGCTCCTGGTGGAACCGCACCGCCCGCACCCTCCGCCCCATCCTCCAGCGCCCCGAGGCCGTCGTCCTCGACCTCTGCTGCGGCACCGGCGACCTCACCCTCGCCCTCGACAAATACCGTCCCCAGCTCTCAACGAACAACGGAGAACGGACAACGGTCAACCCGCTTTTAGCCCTCGACTTCTCCCACACCATGCTCACCCTGGCCGCAAGCAAGTTTGGAGACCGCAACATCCAGCTAATCGAAGCCGACGCCCTTCATCTCCCGCTTGCCGACAACTCTGTCGACCTCGTCACCTCCGCCTTCGGCTTCCGCAACCTCACCAGCTACCCCGCAGGCCTCGTCGAACTCCACCGCGTGCTGCGCCCCGGCGGCGAGATCGCCATCCTCGAATGCAACCAGCCCGGCGGCCTGGTCGGCTGGCTCTACTCCTTCTACTTCCACCACATCTTGCCCATCGCGGGCGGTCTCATCTCCGGCAAGCGCCGCGCCTATGCCTACCTGCCGGACTCGGTCATGAAATTCCCCCGCCCCCCGCAGATGAAAGCCCTCATCGCCTCAGCCGGATTCACCAACCCCACCTGGACCAGCTACACCCTCGGCACCGCCGGCCTCTACCGCGCCACCAAGCCCTGACGCCTCGCTTCGTGGTATCTTCCCTCTAATCCTCCGAGCAGCCCGAGCACCATCCAACGAGGTCTAGACTGTGATCGACTCTGTCGGCCCCGCCAGCCCCATCGCCCGCAGTGCCCTGCGCAAAGCCTCCCTGCGCCTGATCCCTCTCATCGCGCTCGGCTACGGCTGCTCCTACATGGATCGCGCCAACATCAGCTTCGCTTCCCTGCAGATGAACCAGGCCCTGCACTTCAGCGGTGCGGTCTATGGATTCGGTGCAGGCCTCTTCTTCCTCAGCTACGCCGTCTGTGAAGTACCCTCCAACCTCGCACTCCACCGCTTCGGCGCCCGCCGCTGGCTCAGCCGAATCATGATCACCTGGGGCCTCATCGCCATCTGCATGCTCTTCGTCCGCACGCCGCTCCAGTTCTACACCGCCCGCTTCTTTCTCGGAATGGCCGAGGCGGGCTTCTTCCCCGGCGTCGTCTTCTACCTCATGCAGTGGTTTCCGCCAGAGCAGCGCGCACGCGCCGTCAGCCGCTTCTATATCTCTCTCCCGCTCAGCGGAGTTCTCATGGGGGCCATCGCCGGCGTGCTGCTGAATCTCAATGGCCGCGCGCACCTCGCCGGCTGGCAATGGCTCTTCCTGGTCGAAGGCATTCCGCCCATCCTCCTCAGCGTCGCCTTCCTGCTCCTGCTTCCTGACTCGCCCACCGACGCCCCCTGGCTCACAGAACCCGAGCGCGACTGGATCGTCCGCAATGTTGAGCACGAAGGCGACCACATTCATCATCCCGCCGAGCCCATCCACCGCATCCTCATCGACCCGCGCGTCTGGCAGGTCGGCGCCTTCGGATTCCTGCTGCTCACTTGCGCTTACGGCTACGTCCTGCTCCTTCCCCAGATCGTCCAAAACTCTACCCACTTCAGCGTCACCCGTATCGGCTTCATCACCGCCGGCATTAACCTATTGGGCGTCCCGGCAATGCTGCTCGGTGCAAAGTTCTCTGACCACGCACCGGACAGGCGCCATCAGCATGTCATCCCCTGGTGCATCCTGATGGCATTGGGGCTGGCCGCCGCGGGCTTTTCGAACGCACCCGGCATCACCATCCCCGCGCTCTGCTGTGTCAGCATCAGCTTCAATGCGATGCAGGGTGCCTGGCTCGCTATCGTCCAGGGTCTCTTCCGCGGACGGTCCGCCGCCGCCGCCATCGCCGCAATTAATACGCTCTCCATCCTCGGCGGATTCATCGGCCCTTACTTCATGGGCCTGCTCAAGGACCTCACCGGCAACTACCAGCGCGGACTCGCCCTCCTCAGCATCCCCATGCTCATCGACGCCGCCATCATGGTCTACCTCCAGCGCCAGGCCACGCTCACTCCAGGACCAGCCATCGGCCCGGTAGCGATTGCCGATGCGCTGGAGTCGCCGAACCTGTAGCATTTCTCCCATGAGCCCCACGGCCATGGACGAAGCAGCAGTCAGCCGGACGCCGCCCACGCCGCACGCGGTCAAACGCTCGGCGGCGGTCTTTTCCGTCATCGCCGCGGGCATCGTCACGCTGCTCAAGTTGCTCACCGGCATCCTCACCGGCTCACTCGGCATGTTGAGCGAGTCCGCCCACTCCGCCATCGACCTCATCGCTTCCGCCATCACCCTCTTCTCCGTGCAGGTCGCCGACCGCCCTGCCGACGAAGACCACAACTACGGCCACGGCAAGGTCGAATCCCTCTCCGCCTTCGTCGAGACCGGCATCATGTTCGCGTCCTGCCTCTGGATTGTCACCGAAGCGGTTCAGCGCATCGTCTATCACCATCACCTCGCGCTGCGGCCCTCAGTGTGGCCGTTCGCTGTGCTCGGTTGCTCTATCGTTGTCGATTTCACCCGCTCCCGCACTCTCGGCCGCATCGCGCGGCAGTTCCGTTCCGACGCGCTCGCCGCCGACTCCGTCCACTTCGCCACCGACATGTGGGCGTCGCTCGCCGTAATGCTGGGCCTCGCCGCCACCTTCGCTGGCGAGCGCTTCTCGCGGCCCTGGCTCGAGTACGCCGACCCGATCGCTGCGATCCTGGTCGCCGGCGTTATCCTGCGCGTCAGTTGGCGGCTGGCACGCTACACCGTCGACACCTTGCTCGACGCCACCCCCACCACCGACCCCACCAGCAACCATCCCCCCACCAAAGAAGCGCTGCGCGACAATCTCATCCACGATCTCACCGCCATCCCCGGGGTGTTGTCCGTCGACCGTCTGCGCACGCGGCGCTCCGGCGCGAACTACTTCGCCGACATCACCCTCGGCATGCCTCGCAACCTCACGTTCCAGCGCTCCGAGCAGATCACCATGGCCGCCACTGAGGCAGTCCAGCGCCATCTTCCCGGCGCCGATGTCGTCATTCACTCGGTTCCCACCGCGTCCATCACTGAGAGCATCCACGACCGCGTCCGTGCCGTCGCCGCCCGCCGCAACCTTGCCATCCACGAGATCAGTGTGCAGCAGATCGACGGCGGGCTCCACGTGGAACAACACCTTGAAGTGGACGAGACGATGCCCCTGCGCCAGGCCCACGAACTCGTCACCAACCTCGAGGCGGAGATGCTGCGCGAGGTCCCCGCGGTCTCTTCGATCCTCACCCACATCGAGAGCGAGCCCGCCACCATCGAGCAGCCCGCTTCGCTCGAGCGCGACCGCGAACTCGAAGTCCGTCTGCGCCGTGTGGCCGCTCAATTCCCGGAGATCCTCGATATCCACGAGGTCTTCGTCACTCGCCGCCGCGCCCGCAGTGGTGACCGGGCGGACGAGCACATCCAGGTCACCTGCCATTGCACGCTGCCCGACGATCTGCCCATGGCGCGCGTTCACGCTGTCATCACAGCGCTCGAAGGCGCATTCAAGCTCGATGCGCCCGAGGTCGATCGCCTCCTCATCCACCCCGAACCCGCCACCGACAACCGCCGCTAACCCGTCGCAGAGCTACGGGCGACCGAGGCTACGGTTACGTAGTCGGCGGGCTGAAGGATTGAGGTTCGTTGGGAAAGCGCAATGCGCCGGGTTCACTTGCCTGGCAGCGCGTAGACGATCTCGCCCGGACGCGTATAGTGCAGTTGTTCGCGCGCCTGGTGCTCGATCGCATTCGGATCGTTCTGAAGCCGGTCCACGTGGCCCTGCAACTGGTCGTTCTCGCGTTGCAGTACCTGCATCTCCTGGTTTAGCTGGTGGGTCTCGTGCCGCTTCTGCTCAAACACCGTCAGCCCGTTCGCTCCGAAGACAACGTGATATCCAACCGCCAGGGCAAGTGCCGCAGCCGCCAGCGTCGCAGCCTTCCGCCGCCCGATGGAGACCGCCCCGCAGGCCGCACGCAGAGACGCGAAGCGACCCGGCCTCTCCAAATCTGCAGACTTCACTTCCATTTTTCCAGTTGAGAGTCCGCCATCGCCCGCGTCAAGACCCAAACTCAAATGCATACACGGGAGGAATCAAGTTCGTACTGAGCAAGCCGCTCAGAGGTCGTCCCCGTGTCCGCGCTCGGGCACCCGGCGCACAATTCCCCGCCGCTTGGTATCCTTAGTCTTGTCACATTGCTTTGTCGCAAGGGGACGACCCTTTCACCACCACGTTCTCTGCGAATGTACTGCTACTTGAATCGCACCGCTGATCGACCGCCGTCAGCGCGCATCGAAGGGACAGCCCATGCAATCCACATTCCCGATCCAGCTCGGCGCCGCCCAGGACCTCAGGGAGTTTGCCCGGACGCGCACCGGCAGGATATTTCTGGCGATCTCCGCTACCGCCTTCGTCGCCATCTGCGCGCACGTCTCCGTACCGCTCTACTTCACCCCGGTTCCGGTCACCCTGCAGACTCTCGCCGTCATTCTCATCGGCCTTGTCCTCGGTCCGGCCCTCGGCTTCTCCGCCATGCTGCTCTATCTCGCGGAGGGGGCGATGGGCTTGCCGGTTTTCAGCCCGCACGGCCCGGGCGGAGTCGCTCAACTGCTCGGCCCGACCGCCGGCTATCTGTTCTCCTACCCGCTCGCAGCCGCAGCGGCGGGCAGCCTGGTCCGCGCCGTCCGACTCGGCCGTTCTCAGTTCCCGGCAGCGATTCTCGCCGGAATCGCCGCCAGCGTCATCATCCTCTCCACGGGCGCCGGATGGATTGCTCTTCTCCTGCACCTCACCCCGGGCGCTGCATGGCACATGGCCGTAGCCCCATTCCTGCCCGGTGAGGTCCTAAAAGTCACAGCCGCCGCGGCCGCGTTCACCACCCTTCGCCGCTGGCATCGCTCCTGAATTTTACTTCCCCACTCACTGAACTAACTCCCCGAGGAACCGCCCAGACATGACAGCGACCAGCACCGCCATCCAGGAAATCAGCATCGCCCACAGCCCCGACTCCGACGACGCCTTCATGTTCTACGGGCTGGCCACCAACAAGGTGCGCGTCTCAGGCTTCAAGTTCTCGCACACCCTCACCGATATCGAGACCCTCAATCAGCGGGCCATCCACGAGGCCTTTTACGACGTCACCGCCATCTCCTTCCACGCGTATCCCTACCTGCAGGACAACTACACCCTGATGGCCTGCGGCGGCTCGGTGGGCGAGGGCTACGGCCCCATGGTGGTCTCGCCGCGCAAGCTCTCGCTCGCCGACATCAAGAAAACGCGCATCGCCGTGCCCGGAACACTCACCACCGCTTTCCTCACGCTCAAACTCTTCGCCCCCGAAGTCGAAACCACCGTTGTTCCCTTCGACAAAATCATTCCCGCGGTGGTCGCGGGCGAGTTCGACGCCGGCCTCATCATCCACGAAGGCCAGCTCACCTACGGCAACAACGGCCTGCTCAAGGCGCTCGACCTCGGCCAGTGGTGGCGTGAGCAGACCGGTCTTCCCCTGCCTCTGGGCGGCAACGCCATCCGCCGCTCTTTAGGCGAAGAGACCATGCGCATCACCACCAACGCACTGCGCGACAGCATCCAGCACGCCCTCGACCACCGCGACGAGGCACTCAGCTACGCCATGCAGTTTGCTCGCGACCTCGACCCCGCGCTCGCCAACCAGTTCGTCGGCATGTACGTCAACGACCGCACCCTGAACTATGGGCAAGACGGCCGCGAAGCCATCCGCAAGCTCCTCGAAATGGGCTACGACCGCGGCATCATCCCCACCCGGGCAAAAGTCGATTTCGTCGACTGAAAGATCATTCAGCCGAGCCAGGTTGTGGGCCGATCTCAACCCTCAGCCACGTCATTCTGACTCGCAGAGTCAGAATCTCGGTCGTTGCTTTTGCCCAACTGACCCACTGCTCGACACCATCGCCCAGCCGTTTTTCCGAGCCAACCTGTGCTATTCTTTTCAAGGTGGTTGCGCGCAAGAGACCTCGAAAACCGGGCTCCGTCGCAGGATCGCCCCTCCCCCAAAGAGGCCGCAACTCGAGCGGACGCGTAGCTCAACTGGCAGAGCATTCGACTCTTAATCGACAGGTTGAAGGTTCAATTCCTTCCGCGTCCACCATCCCGCCCTTCATCCCAATCAGCTCAACCCTGTAACCATTCCCCGCGGGAAGCCGGTCGCTGCGACTCTATCGGTGGTTTATCATCTCCGCGCCGTGCGCTTACCACCCCATCTGGCGCATCCGTTCCAGAATGATCGCGCTGTACTTATTCATGCGCTCGGGCCGGCGCTTCAGCGGCAACGGCAGAACCGCGGCGAGTTGCGCCGCCTGTTCCCGGCCGATACTCCGGGCCGAGGTCCTGTAGTACGCATGACACGCCGCATCTGCGCCATAAATCCCAGGCCCCCATTCCACCTCGTTCAGATAGATCTCCAGAATGCGCTGCTTGCCCAGAACGACTTCGGCTACCGGCACCAGTGTGGCCTCCGCCCCCTTGCGCAGCACCGAGCGGCCGGTTCCGAAGAATAAGTTTTTTACCAGTTGCTGCGTAATGGTGGAGCCGCCGCGAATGCGGCCGCCGTCCACATCGTCTTCGGCGGCGATTTCCATCGCATGCCAATCGAATCCGTGGTGCTGGTAGAAGCGCGCGTCTTCCGCCGCGATCACCGCGTGCTGTAGATCCGGCGAAATCTGGCTGAGCGGAACGAAATCGTGCCGCTCGTGATACGGCTTCCCGCCAACCCATGCCTGCATCCGCCGCTCAACATGCACCGCGGTAGTCGGCGGGTCGATCCACCGCATGGCCACCAGGGTCAGTGCGGCGAGCGACCACGCAAGCACCAGGAGGAGGCCAAGCCAGCGAGCGAAGGTTCGAAGACGGGAGCGGCGTACTCCCTTCCGGGGAAGAGTCCTGGGATTTCTTTCTGACCTTGCAATCACACTTTCAGAATAATCGCCTGGACTGGTTACCCGTGGCTGGGCCGCATGCGCCAGGCCCAGCCACACAGCGTCACCGCCTAATAAACGGGCCGCATCATCTGCGAGTTTGCGGTCTGTCCTCGCAGCTTCACACGGCTGATGTGCACGTCATACCCCGTGCCCGGCAGCAGTGATTCCAGCGTGAACAGGTCCGTTCCGCCGGACTTCACCTCCAGGCAGCGATAGACCCCGACCTCACCCTGCGAGTCTTCCGCCCCATGCGTCGGCGTGTCGAGGAAGCGCTGCGCGTCCACCACGCTTGCGCTGCCGTGCGCTGGGCCGCTCTCCAACTCTTCCGCGGCATACGACCGCACCAGCTTGGTCCAGTACCGCGCCAGCAGCCCGGGATCGGAGAAGATGTCCGCCCAGATCAC
>CAZAXI010000196.1:0-8113 GCA_964489045.1 uncultured Granulicella sp.
GGGCCGCAGCAAGGTTGTCGGTCCCGACCTCGACGCCGAGCCGGGTAGCCGCCGCGGTGGCATTGTCGGCGGGCAGCACGGTGGCGACGACGCGGTCCGCGGGCAGGAGATGGTTCTTGAGGAAACCCTGCAACAGGATGCCGCCCATCTTGCCCGCTCCCAGAACGGCAAGGCGCAGATCGGACAGGGCAGGCGCAGGGACTGGATGTTCGTGCTTGTCAGTACTCATCCAAACAGGCTACCAGAATGGGCTTGCCGGGCCGAGAAACGCGCTGAGTTGACAGGGCTGTATGGTCATCCCTAAAGTTTCTGCGCGGTGGTATGACCACTTTCCCGGCTGAATGGCTCGTCCGACGGGCAAGAGCAAAATCGCAAGGAGATCGACATGAAGGTACGCGTTCTGGGTCTGGGCATCGCAACGGTTGTATTGATGGTCGCCACGGCGTTTGCGCCGCGGGTGCAGGCGCAGGACAATCTGCGCGATGGCGCACCCTTCAACGGCTACACCGGCGTCAAGTTCGATACCACGAACTATGCGTACGACTACCTGGTCGATAGCAGCCTCTCCCAGGACGATCCTGCCGCGAAGAAGTTCAAGACGGTGGAGGCAGCCTATGCCGCCGCGCCCGCCGGCACACCCGGCCATCCCACCGTCATCGGCATCAAGCCGGATGTCTACCTGATGCACGTCGGCCCGGACGCGCCGTACAGCATTCAGGTGACCAAGGACAACATCACCTTCCTCGGACTGACCGATGACCGCCGCAAGGTGGTGCTGGCGGACAATCGCGGCAACAAGGAAGGCGCCAACAACAACGGCTACATCTTCGACGTGAATGCCAACGGCTTCAGCATGATCAATCTCACCGTCTGCGATTATGCCAACCTCGATTACGAGTATCCGGGCGACCCCTCGAAGAACCTGAAGATGCGCTCGCCGGTGATTACGCAGGCGGTTGCGATCCAGATGGCAGGCGATCGGCACATCTACTCGCACGTCGCGTTTCTGAGCCGGCTGGATACCACCTTCATCCGCACCACGCGGTCGTACTTCACCAATGTGTTCATCGAAGGCACGGACGACTTTCTCGGCGGAGGCACGGTGGGCGTGTTCAACGACTCGCAGATTTATTTCCCCACCGGTCGCGGCGTCATGTCCGCCTCGAACCTCACCTTCATCCACACCAACTTCAAGGGCAAGCAGGGCGTCGAGTTCTTTAAGGGCTTCGGCAATCCGGACACGCTCATCGAGTGCACCATGCCGGTGCTCTCGCCCACAACCCATGTCACGTGGATGGCATGGGACGTCCTGCCGGTGCACCAGAACCTGTTTGCGTTGACCTACCACGTCAAGGACGCGAACGGAAATCCGATCCGCATCAAGGACCTGATCAAGGGGACTCCGACCTACACGCTCTCGCGTGAGTTGACTCCCGAGGAGGCGAAGGCCTTCAACCCATGGAATCTCCTGCGCGCCACGCCCAACGGCGTCGCCGACGACTGGGACCCTGCGAATGCGCGCGCCAAGTATGAGGCCGACGGCAGCGATGTCTTCCGCATGGCCATGACCAGCCGCACGGCGGCGGCCGCGGATACCAGCGGCGGCCCGTTCGTCAGCCGCTCGCCGTCGCCCACCATCCGCACCGGCGGCGCGGGTGCGACGCTGACCGCCAGCGTCTCGCCCGCACGCGCCAAGGACACCGAGATCACGTGGTCGGCCGATTCGAAGCTGGTCACGCTGAGCGCGACCTCCGGCAAGAGCATCACCGTCACCGGCAACAACGCCACCAACCGCGCGGAGTATGTCCGGGTCAAAGCCACCGCGGCCAATGGCTTCTATGTGCAGGCTTTCGTCAACGTGGAGCCGAAGTTCATCGATGCGCCGACGTTTGTGAAGCAGCCGGTCGTCGCCACACCGCTGGCAGGCAAGGTCAGCGTGCGCTACCTGCTCAACCTCGCGTCCCACCCCGGCCTCACCGACCAGTCGCAGATCACGTGGTCGCAGTGCGACGATGCGGCCTGCTCCAGCCCGCGCAAGGTCGCGGTCAGCCGCGGCGATTTGCCGCTGCGCACGTACACGCTGACCCCCGGCGACGTAGGCAAGTACCTTGAGGTCTCCATCCGGCCCAAGCACAACATTAGCGACCCCGGCCCGGAGACGACGGCCATCGCCGCGAAGCCGATCACCGCGGCCGAGGTCCCTTCGCCCAACGTCAATCCCGACTTCCGCAACTTCGTTGAAGCGACGGACCCCTCGATCGTCAACGGCGAGTGGACCATCGTCGGCACCTGGACCTCCGTCACCGGCGACACGCTGGTGAACGGCTACGGCGTGCGCGTCAGCAACCCGCCGGGCGCGGCGGGTGGTCCGGGCGGCGGCTTCGGCGGTGGTGGCGCAGCAGCAGGAGCAGCCGCCCGTGCTGGGGGCGCCGCACCCCCTGCAACTCCCGCGCGCGCAGCCAACCCGCACGCCTCGCTGATCTATTTCAACGACGGGCCGGTGGGCGACATGGCGGTGAAAGTGGTGATGTCGCCGGAAAAGAACGCCGGCCAGGGCTTTGGCATTGCGGGCTCGCCGGCTGATGACGATCCCCGCGCCCAGCGTGCCGACATCTACATCAAGTACGACCCGCGCACCAAATCCGGCTACGCATTGCGCTTCTGGCGGACGATCCAGTCGGCGGAGAAGTGCATGTTCCAGCTCTACCGGATCGAGAATGGCGTGGGTACGCCGCTGAACGATCAGCAGCAACTGACCGGCGTCTTCAAGCCGGACACGACCATTACGCTCTCGGTGGTAGGCGACAAATTCACCGCGAAAGGCTCTAACACCTTGGACCATGACACGCTGTCGCTCGAAGGCACGATTACCCCCAACCCCTTCGGCGGCGCCGGTGTGTACTGGTCTGGTTCCGTCCCGGTTGGGAACAGCAACGTCTACAGCGAGCTGCAGATCTCGTATCCCGCGAGCGCGAAACACTAGCGTTGAAGCATCGGGGCACGGGTGACCGGGCGCGTCGCATCGATGTTGCCCCTACCGTGCGCGCGCACTCCGAATACGTGACGCAGGACACTGCCTGAAAGTTGTTTTTGGGAGCACAGTTTAACCGTGCCGAGGAACGTGCTTCCCATTGCTCCGCGGAAAGCATAAGATTCGCTCGACGTTACTGGAGGCATGTATGTTGAAACTCCTGATGGTCCTTCCTGCCGCGCTGCTGTTTGCGTTTCTGCCCCAGGAACCGGCCGCACCTCCCGCTGACCAGCCCGCGGCGCCGGCTACGGCACCGGCTGCGACGCCGGCCGATGCCGCGACTTTGACCAACCCGGTCAAGCCCACGCCAGAGTCGCAGGCCCATGCCAAGATGATGTTCGGAATCGATTGCGCCATGTGCCATGGGGACAACGGCAACGGCAAAGGCGACCTGGTCGCCGACATGCATCTGAGTATGAAGGACCTGACCGATCCGGACTCGTTGAAGGGCATGTCGGACGGAGAGCTCTTTTATCTGATCAAGAACGGCAAAGGGAAGATGCCCAGCGAAGGCGACCGCGCTAAAGACAACGATATCTGGAACCTAGTCATCTACGTGCGTGGGTTAGCAAAGAAGTAGTACTGGCCAAATCTCCCTGACTCGGAGGCAACCTATGGTCGACATCGATCTGCTGGTGCAGGTTCTCCGCAAGCGCGGGCACACCGTGGAAACCGTCATCCCTGTACCCGAGAACGCGGGCGAATACGAGCTAAGCGTGGACGGAACCATCCTCCCGCTGGCGGAAGCCCGGCATTTGCTCGAACTCGACGCCAAGCGCTAGCTGGCGGTCACTGCGCCTTCTGCGCCGCGATCCACGCATCCACCTGTTTCTCCAGCACATCCATCGGCAGCGCGCCGGAGTCGAGAACCGCGTCGTGGAAGGCCTTCAGGTCGAACTTCGGCCCCAGCGCCGTCTTGGCGCGCTCGCGCAGTTCCAGTATCTTCAACTGGCCCATCTTGTACCCGAGCGCCTGCGCTGGCCACCCGATGTAGCGGTCGACCTCCTCCTGGACGCTGGTGTCGTCCATCGCGGAATGCGCGTGGAAGTAGTCCACCATCTGCTGGCGCGTCCAGTGCTGCGAGTGGACGCCCGTATCCACTACCAGCCGGATTGCCCGCCACATATCAGCCTCCAGCCGCCCGTAGTCCGAGTAGGGGTCCTGGTAAAAGCCAATCTCCTTACCCAGCCGCTCGGAGTAGAGCGCCCATCCCTCGGTGTATGCCGTGTAGTAGCTCTGCTGGCGAAACGGCGGCAGCCCGGTCAGCTCCTGCGCAATCGAGATCTGCAGGTGGTGGCCGGGAATGCCCTCGTGGTACGAGATCGCCTCCACGTCTGCCAGCGAACGATCGGCCCAGTGGTAGGTATTCACGTCCACCTTGCCGGGCCGCTTGCCGTCCGGGGTGCCCTGGTCGTAGAAGGCCGCGGCCTGGTTCGGGGCGATGTAGGCCGGCATCTCCACCACATCCAGCTTCGCCTTTGGCAGCGTCCCGAAGAGTTGCGGCAGGCGCGGCTCCATCTGCGCGATATGCCCCTTGAACGCCGCAATCAGCGCGTCAGCCGAAGCCGGATGCTCCTTCGGATTCGCCTTCAGCGCGGCCGCAAAGGTCTTCAGGTCGGCGAACCCAAGCTGGTGCACGATGACCAGCATCTCCGCCTCGTCGCGCTTCACCTCGTCCAGGCCGATCTGGTGGATATCCGCGGGCGTCTTGTCCAGCGTCGTGCTCTGGCGGACCAGGAAGGCATAGTACGCGTCGCCGTCCGGCAGCGCCCAGATACCCGGGTCTTTGCGGCAGTTGGGAATGTACGCGCCGGAGAGGAACTTCGCGAAGTGCTGATACGACGGCAGCACCTGCGTCGCAATCGCGTTCAGCAGGTCCTCGGTGATGCGTTTCTGATCGGCCGCCGGGATCGACGCGGGAAACTTTTTCAGCTGCAGCGCGAACGGGCTGTCGGCCGGCTTCTGCGCGGCGATGCCCTGGACCTGCGCGAGTACCTGCTCCATCAGATACTGCGGTGGCGTGCGGTGGTCGTCGACGCCGGTCTGCATGTTGGTCATAATCTGCGAGAACGCGTGCGGAACCTTGCCCAGCCGCGCAATGTAATTGTCGTAATCGTCCGCCGTATCGAACGAGGTGTGCAGCGGCAACTGCGGCAGGTCGAGCTGGATGCCGTCATACTGGTTCACCGGCATCTCCCACTCTTTGAATGGCGCGCCTTCCTGGTCTTCGACCAGCGAACGCAACATCAACTCGGCGGAAAGCTGTTGCTGATGCGACAGCCCGGTGGTATCGATCGCGGAAAGCCGGTCAATGTAACCGCGTCCGCGCGCCAGCGAATCGTTCACAGCGCTGGGCGAATAGTCGGTCAGTTCGGCGTCGTAGCGCTTGTCGCCGAGGTACGTCGCATACTCGGGATCGTGCTTCAGCTTGTCCTGCCAGATGTCGTTGAACAGCGCATCCAGCTCACGCGAACGCGTGGCGATGTCCTGGGCCGGATCCTGCGCCGCGGCTGGTGCCTGGGCGCGCACCGGACTGGCGGGTGCGAGGATTGTGGCAACGATGACACACAAGAGCAGGGGAAGTTGTTTCATTCGACCTCGGCGGTACAGACACTTGTTAAGATTACTGTTTGCCGGGCTCGTGTGCCAGAAACCCTGTCTGGTGAGCATAGCCGTCCAAGAGCGCGGAGAAGACCTCGGCCGAAGCGGCATTGGTGAGCACATAGTGGCCGGAGTCTATTGCGTCAGACCAGGTATCGGTTCCAGTTGCAGCGTCCACCACCAGCGTTCCGGGCTTGCTGACGGTGAAGTAGGTGGTGTCAGCGTAAATGGTTCCGCGCGCGGCAAACAAGACGGAGAGAATGTCCCACATGGGGCGCTGCGGCTTGCCCGAAAGCTGCAGGCCGTATGCAGTTGGATTCGTGGCAGGCGAAGCACCCGCTGGCGCGCCCGCCAACACGTGTTGCCCATTGGCAAAGCCGTTCAGATAGACCGGAGGAAAACCATTCTGCTTCGTCCACTGGGAGAAGAGCGCCGCATACTCGGACGAGTCGGACTCAAAATTCCACTCGGCGCCACTCGGATACCGCCCACCCATCACGGACAGCAGCTTTACGTTGCGCTTGACCAGCGCAGCGCCGCCTAGCGGACTGACTGCGTCGGGCGGGCTGGCCAGCAGCCGAATCAGGCATGTGGCGAATCCCGTGTCCACGATCTCGACGCTGTGCTCGGGCTGGTCCGCAAGCGTCTTGCGGTACATCTCAACGCAGTCGGGGTAGCCCTTGCGTGTGTCGCCCATGTCGAAACGTTCCACCAGTTTGTCCGCCCACTGGCTGGCGCTGCACCCGGTTTTGGCGCAAAACGGAGTACCCGGATCGTCGCTCTGATTGGCGCCGATGGGAGTCGCTGAATGGCCTCCGTACTTTGCGAAAATGCGCAGGACGGGAGCTGATAGAGGATCGGCCGAGTCTGCGACCAAGGCCAGGATTCGAATCTCGCCGCGGTCCTCGAGTTGGAAGAGTATTGGCAAGGTAGCGACGCAGTCCACGTCATTCGAGCAGTCGTCGTCGTAAATGACGCGCTGCTGCGCCCATGCGCACGGCCAGGTGGTTGCTGCGATGGCAGCGCAGCACATAGTCAGGAAGAGCTTATTCATATGACCTCGGTAAGATGCCGCAGCCGAATCTTACATGATGCGAGCGGTCACTTTCCGGGGGCTTGCGGTACGCATAGGAATCCTCCACCACGCCGACCGGGCCCCAACCGAAAACTAACTCGCGCTGTCAGCGGTCCCGGCGCCCAGCATCCGGTACAACGTGGAGCGGCTGATGCCCAGCGCCTCCGCCGTGCGCAGCTTGTTCCCGCCGCATCGCCCGAGGACGTCCAGGACGTGCCGCTGGACCACGTCGCTCAACCGCTCCGACTTCACCGCGGAGGCCGTGGCCACGCCGCCGAATCCCGGTTCCACCACCGTCAGCAGGTGGCGCGGTTCGATCGAAGCTCCTTCAGCGAGCGCAGCCGCCTGGCACACGACGCGTTCCAACTGGCGGAGATTATTCGGCCACAAGGCCTTCTGCAACTGCAAAAGAGTGGCGGCGGCCAGCAGCTTAGGGGTTTGCCGGGTCTGCTGCGCAAGTCGCCGCAGCAGCCACTCGCATATGGCGGGAATGTCCTCCACGCGCTGGCGCAGGGGCGGCACCAGGATCTCCACTGCGGAAAGGTGCGCATACAGGTCCTGCCGGAACTGTCCAATGGCCGCGAGTGGACGCAGGTCGCGATCGGATGCGGCGACAATTCGCGCTCGCGGGCCGGCGCGTTCGATGGGGCCGCGGCCGGAGCCGGGAGTTGCGTCATGCAGTTGCTCAGACGCGCGCAGGAAACGGGACAACCCGGCCTGTTGGCCAAAGGACAACTCGCCAACGCCCCTTAGGCAGAGCGTTCCGCCGTGGGCCGATTCGTGCAGCGACTCGGCGGACGGCATGCCGGCCGGGTGCGCCGCCTCGCCGTGCGCAAGGGGCTCGCTGAGCACGGCCGCCTGGGTCACGATGAATGGGCCATCGCCGCCCGGCGACCCCGCGTGCAGGCAACGCGCCACCAGCTCTTTTCCCACACCCGGCTCGCCGCGAATCAGCGCGGTTCGGAAGTACGGAGCGATGCGCCGGATCTGCGAGCGCAGCCGCCGCACCGCCGCGCTCTCACCCAGCAGCACCGGCCCGCCCGGTTGCTCCTGATGCTCTCGCTCGATCGTCGGTTGAAACCGCTCTGCGGAGATAAAGTGATTGCTCGCCATGGCCCTGCTTGATTCATCGGCGCAAAGCAGTCTTCAGATGAGTGGGAATTAGCTGCGAAATGCGCAAAATAGAGGAGCCCATTCGTCCGCCCGCCAACGAAAAACCCCACACCGCGCCAATGCTTTGGCCGCAAATGTGGGGTTATCTCGAAATCCGTCGCCGGGCTCTACGCCGTGGTCGTAGCGCAGTAGGCGTCGAACGCGCGCGTCAGCTCCTGCGCAATCGCCGGCGCGGTCGAGGTCTCGATCGCCGAGCGCTGCATCAGGTACACCAACTGGCCGTCGCGCAGGAT
>CAZAXI010000197.1:0-8109 GCA_964489045.1 uncultured Granulicella sp.
GAAGCTCGGTGATCTTTTCGTCGAGGGTCATGCGGGCGACAAGCTGGCGGGCGCGGGCCGTTGCCTGGGCATGCGAGAGGCGAGCCTGCGGGACGGGCGTGGCTGCCGCCATGGAAACGGTGAGGAAGGCCATTGTGAGCAGGAATGGGAATTGCCGATAACGATTTTGCAGCAGAGCAACAGGGATATTTTTCATTGGTGTCTCGACTCTCCGCACTGATCCAGCGAGGATTTTACCACTCGGGCTGGTTTCGAAAAGGTCGGACCATGCGTGTCCTAATCCCTATCAAGCAGATATTCCGCAAGACACAGTCGCCTGAGTGAAGATCCCCAGAGATGTCCATTGAGAAGCCGGTGTAGCCGCCCAGGCGCTCGCCTGCACGCTTGCCATTGACAAACACCTCTGCATCCTGGAAGGCACCTTCGAATTCCAGAAAGTTCTGGGCGTGCGGGGTGGTCGAAACAACTGTCAGGTGCCGCCGATACCATCCATACCCGATGTAGAAGTCAGGCGCGCGGAAGTAAGGCTCGCTAAACGAGTGGGGCAGATCTACACGCTGCCACTTGCTGTCGTCGAAGCCCGGATCGCTAGCCGCGGCGTCATCGCCGAGGAAGAAACGCCAGCCGGGATCGAGATTCGTTCTGGTACGAGGAGCGAGAGTTTTCGTTCCCCAGGAGGTGCCGCAAGCTAGCGTGAGCAGCAAACCAATGAGAAACCGTGTTCTTTGCATTTAGTATCTCGATATTTGCGATGTGTTTGGCAGCCATTCTACGGCAGATGGGCGACGGCCTCTTCCCGACGGAAAATTCTACCTTCGTGCTCGGGATAATACTGAATGCAATGGCATATTTGCTACATTGCTGTTCGCTTTGCGAATGTTAGCCATAATTTGTTTCTCCCACATCAGTAGGAGACTAGGACCCCACAACTAGTTCTCACCCACAGCGCGGTACCTATGATAGGAACCCTGATGTCAATCCGCAACTTGTTTGACACTTGAAACTGGCGGCGTGTATCAAAGTACACGACCTGCGCGAGGGAGATTATGCGAACCGATATTTTTGAGATGGATCGCCGGACCCTGTTGAAGACGCTGGGATCGGTGGCTGCGGCGTCGGCATTTTCGAAGTTCAGTGTAGCGGCGCCGCCGGCAGGCAAGCGCTTCAACGGGCTGTTTCCGATTGCCTCGAGTCCGTTCACTCCGGACAACAAGCTGGATCTCGATTGCCTGGGCAATGAGGTGAAGTTCTGCAACCGGGGTGGGGTCCCGGGGCTGATCTGGCCGCAGATTGCGAGCGGTTGGTCAACGCTGAGCAAGGAAGAGCGGTTCTCGGGCGCGGAGGCGATGATTGCCGCGGGGAATGGTGGAAAGACGGCGGTGGTGATCGGCGTACAGACGCAGGGCAAGGATCTGGACGGCGCAATTGCGTACGCGAAACATGCGGCGAAGACGGGTGCGGATGCGATCTGTTCGCTGCCGCCGGATGGAGACAGCGCTGCGGTGCTGGAGTATTACAAGACGATCGGCGCGGCGACGGACTTGCCGCTGTTTGTGCAGACGATCGGCGATATGCCAGTGGACCTGATTGTGCAGATGTTCCAAGAGATTCCCACGGTGCGTGTGGTGAAGGACGAGGCGGGCGATCCGCTGAAGCGCGTGACCGAGCTGAGGGCGAAGACGGATGGCAAGCTGGCGGTGTTTGCGGGCAAGGGCGTGCGGCTGATGATGGACGAGATGCGGCTGGGCTTTACGGGATTCTGCCCGGTGGTGGGGATGGCGGACGTGTATCAAGAGGCATGGGAGCTGTACGAGGCGGGCAAGCTGCGCGAGTCGTTCGATATGTTCGGCAGGATATTGGCGTTTTCGACGATTACGGACGCAGACCAGTACGTGATGGTGGCGCGCGGGATCTTCAAGGAAGATACGAAGTCGCGTCCGATGCCTGGGATGGGAAGCGGCGGCGGCGCGGGCGGTGGACGGGGTGCGCAGGATCCGATGACGGAGGCGGACAAGAAGAATGTTCGCGATGCACTGAATACGTATTTGAAGCCTTACCTGCGCGGGTGAGCTCTGGGCTTCTATCTGTAACCGGTATGGCAACATTCTTCAGTTGCCACAGTTGAGAGATGAGACGAATGCTGGGTTTCGGGCCGAAGTTTGCGTGTGGTGTGGTGATGCTGGGAGTTGCGGGCGCGGCGTGGGCGCAGCCGCCGGGACGCTATGGTGCGCCTCCGCAGGTCGCGGCTGTACCCGCGCCGCCGCAGTTTACGCGGACGTGCGCTTTGTGCCATGGCAATGATGGACGTGGCACGGATCGGGCGCCGACTATGGTGAACTCGGCGCATCTGCGCAGCATGACCGACGCGGAGATTGCGACCACGATCAAGAAAGGTCGCAACCGGATGCCCGCGTTTCCGCTGCCGGATGCGGATATTGACAGGCTGGTGAGGTATATCCGATCGCTGAATGAGACGGCGGCGAGCACGGCGGTGCCGGGCGATGCGACCAAGGGCGAGGCTATTTATTTCGGCGCGGGGCAATGCTCGACGTGCCATGTGGCGCGGGGACGGGGCGTTTCCGATGGGCCGGACTTGTCGAACATCGGCAGCAGGATGCGGCTACAGACAATGCAGCAGGTGCTGGAGAATCCGGGCGCGAACACAACGCCGGGCTATGCGATGGCAACTGTTGCGATGAACGATGGCACCACGCTGCGCGGTTTTCTCCGCGCGCAGGGCAGCCACGACGTAGTGGTGCAGACGAAGGATGGAAAGCTCTATCCGCTCGTGGACAGCGAGTACAAGTCGGTTGTGGAGGACCAGAATTCAGCGATGAAGCCGTTCACGGGGACGGCGGATGAGATGCGCGACCTGCTGGCGTATTTGAGTACGCTAAACGGGGTGGGAGCGGGACCGGCGAGGACTGTGCAGGGCTCGATTCCGCAGGCCGATGTGGATGCGGTGGCGCATCCGGGGAAGGGGAACTGGCCGAACTACAACGGGACGGAGGATGGGAATCGGAACAGCGCATTGGACCAGATCGACCGGAAGGATGTCAGCAAGCTGCAGTTACAGTGGGATTTTTCGATCAATTTCTTTGGGCTGGAGACCACGCCGGTGGTGGTGGATGGGGTGATGTATGTGACCTCGAACAACCAGGTGTATGCGTTGAGCGCAAAGACGGGCCGGCAGGTATGGCTGTATGAGCGGCCGAAGAGCGACGGGTCGAAGATCTCCGGAGATGCGGCGATCGGGGTGAATCGCGGCGTTGCGGTGCTGGGCGATCGCGTGTTTTATCTGACCGACGATGCGCACCTGCTGGCGCTGGACCGGCTGACGGGAGCGCCGCTTTGGGACATCGACACGCCGGAAGGTGCACCCGGGCAGTTTGGCGGGACGGCCGCGCCGCTCGTGGTGGGCGACCTGGTAGTGACGGGCGTGAGCGGCGGCGACAACGGGATTCGCGGGTTCGTGGCGGCCTACAAGGCGGAGACAGGTGAGCTGGCGTGGAAGTTCATGACGATTCCAAAGACGGGAGATACCGGGGTGATTGCGGCGACGTGGAAGGGCGACGCGCTGGGCCTGGGCGGGGGCGCGACGTGGACGACCGGTTCGGCCGATGTGGACGCGGGGATTGTTTACTGGCCTGTGGGCAATCCGCACCCAGATACGAATGGCGATGGCCGGGTGGGGGACAACCTTTACACAAACAGCGACCTGGCGCTGGATGCGAAGACGGGCAAGCTGCTGTGGTACTTCCAGTACACGCCGCACGATCTGCATGATTGGGACGCGAACCAGCCGCTGGTTCTCGTGAACGGCAAGTGGAAGGGACAGGACCGCAAGCTGCTGCTGCATGCGAACCGGAATGGGTTTCTGTATGTACTGGACCGTACGACGGGCAAGCCCTTGATGGCGACGCGGATGGTGGATTCGCTGAATTGGGCGAGCGGGATCGACCCGAAGACCTGGAGACCGGAGTTACTGCCGGCGAATGAGACGACGCTGGCAGGGACCGTAGGTTGCCCGGCGGTGCGGGGCGCGACGAACTGGTATTCGACGGCGTATAGTCCGGCGACGCGGCTTTATTACGTGATGACGGTTGAGGACTGCACGGTTTACCGCAAGGCGGATGACGGCGGGTATGGCAGGTACAACGATCCGGCACATCCGGCGAAGAAGATTCTGCGTGCATTTGATATCGAGACGGGCAAGGCGATGTGGGAGATCGACATGCCGGGACCAGTGCAGTCGAATTATTCCGGAGTGCTGTCGACGGCTGGCGGGTTGGTCTTCTTTGGGGAGAGCAGCGGAGCTTTTGCGGCGGTCGATGCCGCGACGGGCAAATATCTGTGGCACTTTGAGACGAATCATGCGATCAAAGCGTCTCCGATGACATACGAAGTGGATGGTAGGCAGTACGTGGCGATCGCGTCGGGAGCGAATATTCTCTCGTTTGCGCTGCCGGAGTCTGAGACGCCTGAGGCAGGCAAGGGACGGAAGCAGTCGAGTAAATAGTGTGCCTTTGACTGAGTGGCTGGGGAAGTGGAGAGATTAAATGAACGAGAATCTATCGCGCCGCAATTTTCTGGCAACGTCGGCTGGAGCTGCGGCGAGCAGCTTCGCCGCGCTGGCGAACCCGATTGGAGCAGCCGCGCAGTCGGTTGGAGTGAAGCCGGCCGATCTGCCGGACCTGACGATCAAAGAGGTGAAGGTGTACGTCACCGACATCAGCGCGATCCACAAGCTGAACAGCCCGGAGACGGGCGAGTTGCTGTCGGTCGTGACCCACAGCGGGATCGAGGGCAACTACACGATCGGCGATCGCAACGCTACGCCGGGCTGGCTGGCGTGGGCAAAGACCGCGCTGGTGGGCAAGAACATTATGGACCTGCTGCCTACGCTGACTTCGACGAGCGGCATGAAGGGGCCGGGAGGATTCGATGGCGCTCCGGCGAGGCGCGCGGGCGGCGGCGGGGGTGGGGGCTTTGTCGCGCCGGGCTTTGGGGCTGCGATTGCGAATCCGGGTGCGCATTCTGCGTTTGAAGGACCGGCACTGACGGGGTCGGGCCTTTCGACGCGAGGCGGCGGCACGTGGCCGAATTACTATACTGCCGCGGCGGACGTGTGCCTGTGGGACATCCTGGGCAAGGCAGTGAACCGGCCGATCTACAAGATTCTTTCGGGCGGGATGCCGACCAAGGACAAGATGATGGCGTATGCGAGCTCACAGCATCTGCCGACGGTCGAGGACTACGTTCCGGATGTGCTGAAAGCGAAGGCACAGGGTTTTCGCGCGTACAAGATTCATCCCGGCGGCGGCCAGCATGCGACCGGGCCGGCGATTCCGACGTACATCGGGCACATGGAAGAGATTCGCGAGGTGCGCAAGGCGGTAGGCGACGAATTCGTTCTGATGCACGATCCGGTGCAGCGCTACAACCGGCAGGAGGCGATGACGGTGGGGCGTCTGCTGGACGAGCTGAACTACGCGTGGTTTGAAGACCCGATCCGGACGACGGATCAGGAGGGCCTGACGCAGCTTTGCGCGGCGCTCGACCTGCCGATTCATGTGGGCGAATTCATCTATTCGATCTCGGACTTCGCGGATTACATCAAGAAGGATGCATTGGATGTGGTGCGGCTGATTGCAGACAACGTCGGAGGAATATCGGGCGCGATGCGGGTTGGTCTGCTGGCCGATGCGCACGGGCTGGAGTGTACGCCGCACAACTGGGGCAATGTACCGGACATGGCGCTGCACTTTCATGTAGAGCTGGCGCTGCCGAATTCATGGTGGTTTGAGATGCCGTTTCCGGCGGAGTATGCGGACCGGCCGGAGTACCGGGATAAGTTCCGCATCGACGCGGATGGATACGTGCATGCACCCACGGAACCGGGGCTGGGTTATCCGATTGACCGCGCTGCGCTGGACAAAATGATGATCCGTATCGACCGGTGAGATGTCGGAAGCCGGTCAACCAGGAGGCGCACAGATGTTTTGCAAGCGTTGGCTGATGTGTGTGCTTCTGCTGGCGATCTTCCCGGCGAGCGCGCTGGAGAGGCCGGAGGTTACGTTCAAGATCTTTCAGTTTCCTCCGAACATGATTCCGCGGATCGACGGCGACGACTCGGACTGGGCGATGGTGCCGGACAGCTACGCCATCGGCATGGACCAATTGGAAGACACCGAGGCACCGGCGGGGACGGTGACGCCGCGCGATCCCAAAAAGCTGGACGTCAAGGTCAAAGTAGGCTGGGTGAAGGGCCTGAACCGGCTGTACTTCCTCTATGAGGCAAACAAGGACTACTGGGACTTCTCGCGATCCGACCTGCACAACGACATCTTCGAGGTCGTCGTCGACGGCGATCTCTCAAGCGGGCCGCTGATCGATATGTACCACCGCGACGTGTGGACGCCCGCGGCGGTCGGCGACTTGTCCAAGCTGGACCCGCGAATCACCAGCTCGGACGCGTACTTCGCCCAGCAGGGCGCGCATGCGCAGAACTACCACATCTTCACCCCGGCGCTCAATAAAGACTGGACCATGGACTGGGGATGCGCGCAGTACACCAAGGAGCTGCCCTACGCCAACCACGCCCTCAAGTACAACTTCAAGCCCGGTGAACCCGGAAAACTGGTGCTGGAGTTCTGGATCACTCCATTCGACTACGCAGGATGCGAAGGCCCGGAGCGCGCGGTCGAGTCTGTCCTCACCGAGAATAAGCTGATCGGGCTCTCGTGGGCCGTCATCGCCTACAACGATCCGAACTCGAACAAACGCCAGTTCTGGAACCTCTCCCACAAGCAGACCTTCTTCGGCAACGCATCCGACCTGGTCGGCTTCCGCCTGATGCCGCTGGAGCCGCAGTTCCGCAAGGACATCGAGGCGCACTGGTCGTTCAAGGTCGTTGACATGGACCGCAGGCTGGTCGCGTTCAAGGACAACTCCGAGGGTGAGATCACAAGCTGGAAGTGGGACTTCGGCGATCACACAACATCGACGGAACAAAACCCGATGCACGAATACAAAGACAAGCCGGGCGAGGAGGGGATTTATTCCGTCACTCTTGAGGTGAGCGGCCCCAAGGGGACATCGCGGCTGACTAAAGTCTGGGATGTACACGTTCGAGGATAAGAATGAAACCAGATTCAACTGAGGCGCACAGCGCGCGGTTTCCGGTTCGCTATATTCTTGTGCTCTGGCTGATGGTCATCAGCGCGGCGGTCTATCTCGACCGCATCAATATCTCGATTGCCAAGATTGGGATTGGCAAGGAATTCTCCATTGGAAATGTCCAGATGGGCTGGGTGTTCAGCGCATTCCTGATCGGTTACGCAGGTCTGCAGATTCCCGCCGGAGTGCTGGCACGGCGGCTTGGTCCGCGCCTCACTCTGGGGTTGTTGGGCGTGTGGAATCCGGTCTTTATTGTGTTGATTGCCTTTATTCCTCGTGGGATTGGAAGCCCGCTGGTCCTCCTTATCCTGCTGCGCTTTGCCCTCGGCGCGGGGGAAGCCACGATGTTTCCCGCCACCAGCCAGTTCGTCGAGCGTTGGTTTCCGGTCAGCGAGCGCGGCAAGGCGAATGGCCTTATCTTCGCCGGCATCGGCCTCTCCGGCCTGACTCCGCCGCTGATGACCGCGATCATACTGCACTACGGATGGCGAGCTTCCTTTTGCTTTGGCGCGAGTGCCGGTGCGCTGGTGGGACTGGTGTGGTACCTTGCTGCCCGCAATACCCCGGAGCAGCATCCGTGGGTGGGAGATGCGGAGCGGGAACTTATCGTCAGCCAGCGCCGCGTCTCCGTCGTCGCCGTCAAGCAGGACGATGCCGCGCAATATGGCAAGCACAAGATTCCATGGCTACAGATCTTCAGCAGCAAGGCGGTCCTTGCCATCACCCTTAGCTACTTCGCCTTCGGCTATGTGGCATGGATGTTCTATACCTGGTTCTACACTTATATGGCGCAGGTACGCGGCCTCAATCTGAAGACCAGCGCGCTCTACTCCATGCTGCCGTTCCTTGCCATGACCGCCGGATGCCTGCTGGGTGGCGTGCTGAGCGATTGGATCGTGACGCACTACGGCGCGCGCCAGGGCCGTTGCC
>CAZAXI010000198.1:0-8096 GCA_964489045.1 uncultured Granulicella sp.
AAAAAGTACCCCGGGGGGAGGGGGTATATCACCCCGCTACCGCACTCTTCATCGCCGCCAGCACGTCCGCCGGCGTCCACTCGTTCGTCGGATACCACGCCCGCACCTTGCCGTCCTTGCCAATCAGCGCCGTCGACAGCGAATGCGTCAGCGTCCCAGCGTCCCCCGGCGTTACCCCCACGTCAAAGAACTGCTCCAGCGCCGGCAGCTCAGCCTCCGGCGGCGCGGCAAAGTCCCAGTGCGCGAACGTCGCCGCCCCACCGCCCGTATAGATCCCGCCATAGCTCTTCAGGATCGCCGGTGTATCGTACTTCGGGTCGAAGCTGATGCTCAGCAGGTGCGTCTCCCGGTAAAGCTTCTTGTCCGCCACCAGCGCCTGGTCGATCTCAGCAAAGTTCTTGTTCATCCGCGGGCAGTAGTCCGCCAGCGGGCAACGCGTGTAGATAAACGTCAGCAGCACCACCCGTCCCTTGAATTGACTCAAATGAATCGTCTTCCCATCCTCATTCACCAGCTTAAAGTCCGGCACCGCATCGCCTTCAGTCGGCACGTGATAGTCCATCGCCGGCTTGTAGTCCGGCCTGGCCTGAGCCGTCACCACAATCTCGTCCAGCATGGCGCCTTCGTAATCGTCCCCAACCTTGCGCACCAGTAGCTTCGCCGTAATCCGATCGCCGGGATGCAGCTCGCTAGCCACGCTCGGGTCCTTCAGTTTGTACGACATTGTCATTGCATCCATGAAGCCCGGTACCGCCTCATGGTTCAGCACAATACTGCCCTTCGCCGCATCCACGCTCACGATCTTCCCGCGAATCGGAAACGTCTTCACCTCACCCGCCGCCGAGCCATTGTCCACCGTCCCCGTCCCCTTGCACCCAGCCGCCAGCGCCGCAACCAACACCAGGCCTGCCACCGCCCGCCACGCAACCCGCATCGCACACACTCCTTTCTCCATGATACTTCTGGATCGCCGCTAACTCGCTGACGTGCTGGCCGCTGGCCGCTGATCTCTGATCGCTGACTTACTCACCCGCTGACTTGCCGACTTGCCGACTCGCTGACTCGCTGCTTTTGAGGGCGTATAAAAGGCGTATGCCTTCCTCCCCCGCGCTGCCTCCCGAGATTGAACAGGCCCTCGCGCGCGACTGGGTCGTCCTCACCGCCAATCAGCGCGCCGCCCGCACCTTGCGCCACGCCTTCGATCTCCGCCAGCACGTCCTCGGCCGCACCATCTGGGAACCTCCGCTGATCTTCGCGTGGGACACCTGGACCAACAGCCTCTGGAACCGCCTCCTGCTCGACGGTCGCGCGTCCGACCTGCTCCTCAGCTCAGTCCAGGAGCACACCCTTTGGCACGCGATCATCGCCGCCGACGCTGCCACCGCCAGCCTTCGCCCAGTCGACGCGCTCGCCCAAACCGCCGCCGACGCCTGGAAGCTCCTGCACGACTACCGCGGACACCAGCGTCTCCAGCCCTTCCCCGGCAACACCGACACCCGCGCCTTCGCCCGCTGGGCCAGCGAGTTCGAACGTCGCTGCGCCAACTCGCAATACCTCACCCAGGCGCAGCTCTCTGAAAGCCTCCGCACCGCCGTCGCCGCCGGTCACCTCAGCTTCGCGGAGGGATTTCTCCTCGTAGGCTTCGACACCAAAACGCCCGCGCAAGTCGCCCTGCTCGACGCCGTCCGCTCCACCGGCGCGCAGATCGACTCGCTCGAACCAGCTTCATTCGCGCCCAATCTCACGCTCGCCTCCGCACCCGACGAGCACGCCGAACTCGCCGCCTGCGCCCGCTGGCTCCGCGATCGCCTCACTCAGCAGCCCGACGCCAACATCGCCGTAATCGTTCCCGCAATCGACACCGCCCGCGCCGAAATCGATCGCGTCTTTCGCCAGGTCCTCGCGCCCGAACTCAACCACATCGCCGCCCCCGCCGCTACCGGCCCGTACGAGTTCTCGCTCGGCGTCTCGCTCGCCCGAACGCCTCTGGTCGCAACCGCGCTCGACATCCTCCGCTGGGCCAGCGGCCCGCTTCCGCTCGACCGCGTCTCAAATCTCCTGCTCTCGCCCCACTTCGCCGCCAATACCACCGATGCCTCGACCGAACGCATCGCCCGCGCCGAGTTCGACGCCTTCGTCCTTCGCCGCCAGCACCTCCTCGAACCCCAGCTCTCCCTCGACCGCCTTCTCAACCTCGCCTCCCACCCAAAGCACAGCGCCAACCTGCCCGCTTTGCTCAGCCGCCTGCGCGCCCTCCGCCCACTTGTCACCCGCCGCGAACTCTCCGGCGAGCGCACCCACGCCGACTGGGCCGCAGCGATTCACCAACTCCTCGAAGCCGCCGGCTGGGCGCCTCTGCCTCTCCTCGACAGCATCGAATTCCAGACTCGCAGCAAGTGGGACGATGCTCTTGATGAGTTCGCAACCCTCGACTTCGACAGCACGCGCATCTCCTTCCCCAACGCCCTCGCCGCGCTCGAACGCATCGCCGCCGAAACCCTCTTCGCTCCCGAATCCCGCCACGCGCCCATCCAGATCATGGGCCCGCTCGAGTCCGCCGGTTCCACCTTCGACGCCGTCTGGTTCCTCCGTGCCAGCGACGTCGACTGGCCCGCAACGCTCGCGCCCAATCCCTTGCTCCCGTGGCTTCTTCAGCGCGAGCTTGCCATGCCCGGAGCCGATCCCATCCTCCACACCGCGCAAGCCCGCCGCACCACCGAACGCATCGCCGCATCCACGCCCACCGCCGTCTCCGGCCCCAGCGTTGTCTTCAGCTATGCCCAGCAGTCCGCCGACGGCCCACAGCGCTCCTCCCCAATCCTCGCCCACCTCGCCCTCGAACCCCGCCGCGCCGCCGAGATCGCCCCTGCCGCGCTTGCACCCGCACCCATCGCCCTCGACGACTTCGCCGACGACGCGCCCATTCCGCCGCCGCCCGATCGCGTCCACCAGGGCGGCGCCGCCATCCTCCAGGCGCAGGCCGCTTGCGGCTTCCGCGCCTTCGCCGAAAGGCGCCTGTACTCATCGGCGCTCGAAGCACCCTCGCTGGGCCTCGATCCCCGCGAGCGCGGCAGCCTCGTCCACGCCGTTCTCGAGGAGTTCTGGGACCACGTTAAAACTCAGGCCGCGCTCAAGAACATGCCGAACGACGAACGCGTCGCACAACTCAACCGCTCCATCGACCTCGCTTTCAATAAACAGCACGCCCGTCCCGAGCCCGGCTGGCCCCGCGCCTACCTCAACGCCGAACGCGATCGCCTGCTGACCCTCCTCGGGCAATGGCTCGATTACGAAGCGAATGAACGCAAGCCATTCACTGTCCAAACCCTCGAAAAAAAGCTCGACGACGTTCCCATCGGCCACCAACGCCTCCGCCTCGACGTCCGTGTCGACCGCGTCGACCTCGTACATGCGGAGGGCAACACCGCCCAACCCGCGAGCGAGATCATCCTCGACTACAAGACCGGCGCCGCGGCCCCGAAGGATTGGCTCGGCCCGCGCCCCGATGCGCCGCAACTCCCGCTTTACGCCGTTGTCTCCGCCGCTCCGCATCTTGCGGCCGTCGCCTTTGCCAGCGTCCGCCCCGGCAATCTTATGGGAATCGCCGGCTACGAAGCTCTGTCCGGGGTCCTTCCCAAACCCTCAAAATCCAACCCCTCGAATCTCGCAGCGCAAGTGGATGAGTGGCGCGATGTCCTGTATTCCCTCGCTGACGAATTCCATGCCGGCAACGCCAGCGTCTTGCCGAAACACTACCCCCAAACCTGCGAGTTCTGCGAGCAGCGCCTGCTTTGCCGTCTCGATCCTTCTTCTCTTGACCCCGACGTGCTCGAGGAAATCGAGGATGAGTCCGACTCGTCCAGCGGATTGGAGGAGGACGAGCTTGCCTAAGATCTCACTTTTTCTTCCCCTCTTCGATTCGACCCCGCCGATCCAAGCCTCCCCGCAGCCCGCAGCGCCGCCCCCCGCCCCGCCCGATGCCTCCGCTCGCGCCGAGGCCCTCGACATCCGCCGCTCCTTCATCGTCGAAGCCCCCGCCGGCTCCGGCAAGACGGGCCTGCTCATCCAGCGGTTCCTCAAGCTGCTCACTGACGAGGCCGTCACCGAGCCGGAGCAGGTACTCGCCATCACCTTTACCATTGCCGCCACCGCTGAGATGCGTGACCGTGTCCTCGCTCATCTTGAAGGCGCCTCCCGCGAACTCCCCGCGACGGCCTCCAGCTTCGACCGCCAAACTCGGGACCTGGCCCTCGCCGTCCTGGAGCGCGACCGGCGTCTCGGCTGGGCACTCCTCGATCATCCGCTCCGCCTCAACCTCCGCACCATCGACTCTGTCTGCGCCGAGATCGCGCGCAGCCTTCCCGTCCTCTCCGGCAGCGGTGGCCGCCTCACTCCTACCCTCGATGCCACTCCGCTCCACCGCGAGGCCGCGCGCCGCACCCTGCTGTTGCTCGGCAACGATGATGCCGGCTTCAACGCCGCGCTACGCAATCTCCTTCTCCATCGCGACGGCAACCTCGCCGACTGCGAGTCTCTTATCGCCAACATGCTCAGCCTCCGCGACCAGTGGGGCAGTCTCATCCCACTCGCGCAGGACGAACTCGACGAAGCCTGGCTGGATGCCAAGGTCCTGCCCAAGCTGGAAAAGGCGCTCGAACGTGCCATTTGCTCTCAACTCGCACGCCTCGAACAAATTTTCCCTTCCGCCGTCCTCGCCGAACTCAGCGCCCTCGCTGCCGAACTCGGCCAGGGCGACGGATACCGCGGCGAACCGTCGCCCATTGCAGTCTGCTGTGGACGTAGCGAGCCTCCGGAAGCACTCGCCGATCACCTCGAGCACTGGCTTGCGCTGATTCACATTCTGCTCACGCCCAAGGGAAAAGGCTGGCGCAAATCCTTCTCCCCTTACAACGTGAAGTTTGTGCATGACAAACGCTACAACGCCCAGATGACCGCGATCGTCAACCAGCTAAGCGATCGCGACGATCTGCTGCAGGTTCTGCTCACGGTTCGCGGACTCCCGCCAGCCCGCTATCCCGCCGACCAATGGGCCGTCGCCAAATCACTCTTCCGGGTCCTCCGCCGTGCTCTGGTCGAACTCCAACTCGTCTTCGCCGCACACAACCAGTGCGATTTCACTGAGGTTAGCCTGCTTGCCCGCCAGGCTCTCAACGAAGACTCCGGAGCGGACGACCTCGCCGCTGCCCTGGGCGCGCGACTTCAGCATCTCCTTGTCGACGAGATGCAGGATACCTCCACCGGCCAGTATGACCTCATCGAGATGCTCACCAAGTCCTGGGACGGCCACTCGCAGACCGTCTTCCTCGTCGGCGATCCGCGCCAGTCCATCTATCTCTTCCGCCAGGCGCGCGTCGAGCGTTTCATGCGCGCCACCCGCACCGGGCTTCTCGGCACACTGCCCCTCACGCGCCTCCAACTCACCGCGAACTTCCGCTCTCAGTCGAACCTCGTCGACCGCTTCAACCAGGACTTCGCTCTCATCTTCCCGCAGCCAGTTGCCGCCGACCCATACGCCCTGCCCTATTCTCCCGCCGACGCCACGCTTCCCGCATCGCCGGATGCGCGCGCTTTGGTCTGGCATCCTCATCCGCTGCCCTACGTGCCCCGCGCGAACCTCGCATCCCCGGCAACCTCGGGAATCTTCCCCACCGTCGCCCAGCTTCGCCATCACCAAGCCGGCCGAAGCGCCCTCGAGATCCGCCGCATCGCGCAACTGTGGCTCGCCAGGCCGCTGCCCCCCGGTCGCACCAAACCCTGGACTCTGGCCGTCCTCGTACGCAGCCGAAATCACCTCGCCGAGATCGTCGCCGAATTCGAGAAGGACAGGTTCGGCAAAATCCCCTGCCGCGCGGTCGAAATCACCCGGCTCAACGAGCGTCAGGAAGTCCTCGACCTGACTGCGCTCACCCGCGCCATCCTTCACCCCGCCGACCGCGTTGCCACACTCGCCGTGCTGCGCGCTCCCTGGTGCGCTCTTTCGCTCGCGGACCTGCACGCGCTCACCGGCTCCGACGACCCCGCCACCAAGCTCCACTCCATCCTGCGTCTGATCGCCGACCGCGGCCACCTCCTTCCCGCCGATTCCCGCCAACGCCTCTCCCGGGTGCAGGCCGTTCTTGACGCCGCCGGCGCCCAGCGCGCGCGCCTCACCACCTCACAGCTCGTCGAGCGCGCCTGGCGTTCCCTTGGCGGTGACGCGTGGCTCAGCTCGACTGAACTCACCAACACCCGTCGCTTCTTCCAGTTGCTCGATTCGCTTGAAACCTCCGCTGCCGGCATCGATTCGACCCTCCTGGACGAGCACCTGCAAGAGCTCTATGCCGAACCCAACCCCATCCCCGATGGTGCCCCCTGTGTTGAACTCCTCACTATTCACAGCGCCAAGGGGCTGGAATGGGACGTGGTTTTCATCCCCGCGCTCGAACGCATGCCCGGCAGCAGCAAAGCCCGCCTCCTCAACTGGTCGGAAGTGGGCTCACCCGACGATCCGGACGATGACGCCGCCCACGTCATGCTCGCTCCCATCGCCGGCCGCGGAAAAGAATCAACGGCTCTAAATAACTGGCTCAATCGCGTCGAAGCCGCCCGTAATGCTGCCGAACGGAAACGCCTCTTCTACGTCGCCTGCACCCGGGCCCGCGAAGAACTCCACCTGTTCGCCACGCCGGAGACCACAGTCGGCGGTGCAGTTTACGCTCAAAACCTCAGCCTGCTGAAATCGGCGTGGCCCGCCGCCGAGCCGCACTTCCAGATGCCTGCTGCCACCAGCACCAGGAAGCCGGCCACGCCAGCCGACTCCCCACCCTTGGCCCTCGCCGCCGCGGCAGACCCGTTCCGCCCCGTCCTGCAGCGTCTCCCGCTCGCCTTCGACCCCGCAGCCCGCTTCACCCAAGCCCGCAGTAACAGGTTGTCGTACGGCGAAGCCGCCGACTTCGCCGCCTCCGCGCAAACCCCGTTCTCTCGCCCCGAGGGCTCTTTCGCCGCGCGCTCCTTCGGCAACGCCGTCCACGCCTGCCTCCAGATGCTCGCAGACCGCATCCTCGCTCAGGGCGCCTCGCCCGCTGCGCTGCTCGCAGAAATTCCATCCTGGACGCCGCGCATCGCCGCCATCCTGCGTGCCGACGGCCTCCCCCAATCCACCGTCACTCGCCTCACTCGCGAGACGCGCGCCGCTCTCGAAAATGTCCTCCGCGACCCCAACGGCCTCTGGCTGCTCGCATCGCACCCCGGAGGCGACGCCGAACTCGCCGTCACCGCATTCACCCGGTCTCGCGAACCCGCCGGCCACACCGCTCCCCACGCCGAATCAGTCCGCATCGATCGCATCTTCCACGCCGGCCCCGAGCCCCACGCGCCAGGCGAAGATTTTCTCTGGATCGTCGACTACAAGACCACCACCCACGGGCCCGCCGGCCTCGACCACTTCCTCGCCGAGCAGCGCGCCACCTACGGCCCGCAGTTGCAAACCTACGCCCGCATCCTCGCCCCGGCGCGCTCCAAGCCATCCAACCAGATCCGCCTCGCCCTCTACTTCCCCGCGCTCCCGCATCTCGTCTGGTGGCCCGCACCCGCGCCTTCAACTGAGAACTGACCCTACACCGCCGGGTTATTGTGCCGCACGTCCTTGCCCCGCACCCAGAAAATAACGTCCTCGGCAATATTGGTCGCGTGGTCGCCCACCCGCTCCAGGTTGCGTGCGATGATCAGCGCGTTCAGGCTTTGCGGCGTCAACTCCGGCTTTTCCTTGATCAGCGTGCTCAGCGCGTAGAACGCCGCGTCGTTCATCTCGTCCACCTGGTCGTCGGTCTTCAACACCGACAGCGCCAGTTCCGCATCCGCCTCAATGAACGCCTGCAGCGCCTTCCGCACCATCGCCGACGCCAGCGAAGCCAGCTTGGGAATATCCACCGGCAGATCAATGTTTGCGAACGCGCCCATTTCGCGCACCCGCACCGCGATGTTCACCGCCTGGTCGCCTACTCGCTCCAGGTCCGCGTTGATCCGGATCACCGACAGGATAAAGCGCAGGTCGATCGCCATCGGCTGCTCCATCGCCAGCAGGTCCAGGGCCATCT
>CAZAXI010000199.1:0-8076 GCA_964489045.1 uncultured Granulicella sp.
ACGAGGAGTCCGACCGCCTCAACCACCTCATCGAGCAGGCCGTCGAAATGGCCCAACTCGACGCCCGCAAGGTCCAGCTCGACCTCAAACCTCGCAGCGTCGCCGACCTGGTCAACTCCGCCGTCGACGAAAGCCGCCTTGACAATCCCGCCCGCGACTTCCGCGTCAATCTTCCCCACGGCCTGCCCTCGGTCATCGCCGACGCCGGCTGGATCCACAAGGTCCTCGCCAACCTGCTCGGCAACGCCGTCAAGTACTCGCCCGCCTCCCAGCCCGTCTACGTCACCGCCGACCGCCAGGGCGATACCGTCGCCATCTCCGTCGCCGACCGCGGCGCCGGCATCGACGCCATCGAGCAATCCATGATCTTCGACAAGTTCTACCGCGGACAGGGCCAGCGCAACCGCGTCTCCGGAACCGGCATGGGCCTTGCCATCGCCCGCGCCATCGTCAACGCCCACGGCGGCGTCATCTCCGTCACCAGCCAGCTCGGCCACGGCTCCGTCTTCACCTTCACCCTCCCCATCGCAAGGCCCGCGTAACTTTTCGTCTCATATGGACTATCCGAGCGTCCTGACCGCGGATACTAAATAGGGAATTGCACACGAAGAAGGAGAAAAGATGAACTGGCCGGACTTCCTTGATCGTGTTCGAGAAGTATTTCTACTGGGATTCATCTTATTTGCCATTTGGCTGATTGCGAGGTGGGTGCGCCATGCTCGGGAGAATTTGGCCACCATACGTGATTGGATTGGAGCGTTTGCTTTTTGGCTGGGTATCCTTTCATGTTCCGTTCTGGCTTATCAATATGCCTATTTTGATGAAACACACAAGCTAGTGGCAGACGATGTAACGATGGCGTCCTTGGTTTGGTACGGCCTCCTGGCTTCAATTGGTGGAATCCCAGTAGCGTTTGCCGGTAGGGGTTGGGTGCGCCATGCGGCTGTGTTCATCTTGGTGGTAGCGTTCTTCGAGTGGGAGCATTTTGAGCAAGCGTATAGTCGCGACTACGTGGTCACAGAAGCGATGTTTGGTACGCTTGCCGTTTGGGCGTTCTTGTGGGTTGCGATTCACAAGATTCGGGCGGCCGCTACATCTCGATCTTGAGACGTGCAATCTCTACACCAGCTCGATGCTCACCCGCCGCCCCACCATGGCAGCCGCCCGCTGCAAGCTCTTCAGCGTGATATCGTCTTCGCTGCTGAGCAGCCGATCCACCTGCGTCCTGCTCGTCTTCAGCAGCATCGCCATCCGGTTTTTCGAGATCTTCTTCTCCTTCATCGCCTCAGCAAGCTGCCACGCAACCACCTCTTTCACCGCCTGCGCCTGCGCTTCCTCGAAGATGCCCTCTTCCTTCAGAAAGTCTTCGATGCTGGAACCCATATTCTTCTTGCTCATCGTTTCAACTCCTTCTGGCGCCTTCGCGCCGTTGCCAGATCCTCATCTGGAGTCGCCCGTGTCTTCTTGATGAACCCGTGCAACGCAACCAAGTGTTCCCGGTAGAGGCAAAGCAGCACCCGCGCCGTCCGCTTCGAGGGAAGATCGGTCCGTACCTCCCACAAACCGCCGCCCATCGGGCGGCATAGCGGCATTCCCACCGGCCATCGCCACTGCGCCCGCAACAGATCCATCCCGATCGCCTGGCGATCTGCTTCCTCCAACCCCCTCAGCCACTCCCTCCCGGGCTCACTGCCGGTCGCCGCGCGGTAAGAGATCAGCGGAATCTTCTGCCGCTGGGAGTTCTCAGTCATCATGCACCTTACTTAGTACAATGTACCACAAAAAGTTCATCCCCCCAGCACTCGCGAGCCACTAGCTACTAGCCACTAAAAATCCCCTTGCCCCGTAATCCTCCCCGGCGTATACCCGTCTATTGTGGGCGAATAGTCTTCATCTTCGTCCCACCACGGAGAACAACATGAACGTCCGCACGACCCGCCTTCTAGCCTTTGCCTCTTCTCTCGCTCTGGCCACTGGCCTCCTCTCCAGTTGTTCCAACTCGGTCTCGCCGGCCAACACCACCAACGTCAACACCCAGACCGCCACCGTCCCAGTCCTCATCACGGACGCGCCATCCGACCAGCTCGCCGCCTTCACCCTCACCCTCAACTCCATCATCCTCACGGACACCAAGGGCAACACGGCCAGCGTCCTCTCCACCCCCACCACCATCGAAATCTGCCATCTCAACGGCATCCAGGCGCCGCTGGTCACGGCCAGCATACCCGAGGACACGTACCTCACCGCCACCATCGCCTTCTCCAACCCGCAGATCACCTACATTAATAGTGCCGGCCAGCCGGTCTCGGTCACGCCCACCATGACCGCCAGCTCCTTCACCTTCACCTTCCCAACGCCGGGATTCACCGTCAACAGCACCTCCACCTCGCTGCTGGTCGACCTCCTCGCCGGCCCGTCGGTCAACATCTCCGGAACCACCGTCACGGTCACGCCCACCTTCTCGCTCAAGCCCGTACCGCCAGCCACCGCCGCACCCACCGCCGGCCAGAACGGCACCGGCATGCAGCAGATGGCCACCGTCGTCTCGGTCTCCGGCTCCAGCCTCACCCTCGAACCCGGCTCCGGCCCCAACTTCACCGTCACCACCAACAGCTCCACCGTGCTGCAAGGGTTCACCTCACTCTCCGCCCTCACCGCCGGCGAACTGGTTCAGGTTGACTTCATCGTCGAAGCTCCCGCATGCACCTCGCAGACAGTACCCCCAACACTCTGTCCGCCGACCCTCCTCGCCACGCGCATCCAGCTCAACCCGCCGCCGCCCACCGGCCAGCCGCCCATCAACCTGCTCAGCGGCCCCGTCACCTCGGTCGCCACCGGCAGCTTTAAGATGGTCCTGATGCAGGGCCTTGGCCCGGCCATCCCGGTCAGCGCCACGGCGGTCTCTCTCTTCACCGTCGACACCAACTCCTCCACCGTCTTCGCCATCACGCCGCAGTTCATCTCCCTCACCGGCCTGCCGTTCACGCCGTCGTTCACCTCGACCAACCTCAGCCCCGGCCAGTCGGTTGGCGTCGTCACCTCCTCTATCACCGGCTCGACCGCCACCGCCGCCGACGTCTACCTCATCCCCGAGACGGTCGGCGGCACCGTCACCAAGATCGCCACCGCCGGCAGCTACACCGCCTACACCGTCACGCTCAACAGCGGCTCCGCCTTCACGTCGCTCTCAGGAGCGTCCACCATCACCGTCTACACCTCCACCGCAACCGCCGGCCCGGCCGCCACCGCGAGTGGCGCTGCGCCACCGGCCATCGCCGTCGGCAGCGACGTCCGCTTCAACGGCCTCATCTTCAACCTGGGCTCCGGCAACTTCGCGATGGTCGCCGGCGTCTGCCCCGACGGCCCCCCCGGACCCTAACCCCTAACCGGGCCCCATTCATTGACGCAGTCTCATCGCGGCATGGGTGGGGTCCGCCCATGCCACAGTGGGACACCCATTCCACCTCAGGAACCGTCATCACCCTACGAACCGTCATCACCTCAGGAACCGTCATCACCCTACGAACCGTCATCACCTTAGGAACCGTCATTCTGGACTCGGTTCCATCGAGTCCAGAATCTCCGTAGTTGCCCTTGCCCTTCGTTTGTCATTCCCGAAGGGAATCTGATTCTGGAACTCCAACCTTAGAGGAGCCACACCACCTTCCCAGGTCTGTTGACCCCTCCGCAAAAAACCGGGAGACCCTGTCTGGGGGCCTCCCGGTTTCCTCTTTGCCCCCGCCTCAAGTCCGGGTGGCCCATCCTTCGCGCACTTGCGAAGGGTGGGTTTTCACCAAAAAATCGGCCGTTGAAAAACCGGCATTAAGATAGGCCGGGACTTCAGTCCCGGCACTCACCGCCGCAGGATGAAGGCGGGCTTTAGCCCCTGGGGCATGCTCTCCTTGCCGGTGCCATCAGTCCTTCCTGCCAACCCAGCTTGCGCGAGAACCATTTCGGCGTAAGCTTGTGCCGGGCACCTTCCATGAACCGCCGCGCAAGCTCAATCCTTCTCCTTCTCACGTTCCCACCACTCACCGCATCCGCCACACAGCCGCGCCTAGCCACCGCCGCCGCCTATCACCGCTACATCGACCCGCTCCTCACCGTGAAGGATTTCAAGACGTTCTACACCGAAGACGGTGCAGCCGACAACACCGTCCTGTTCCCGCTGGGAGACGCGGACCATCCCTACCCACTCCCCGCAGACCCTGTGATCACTCTCGTGCGACTCCGAGAAAGAAGCATCCCCCTCCTCATCGACTGCCTCTCCGATGGCCGCACGACCAACGCGCGTTTCGACGGCGCCATGACCCAACTCCCGAACGTGCCCGTCGGATATGTCTGCCTCGACATACTGTTCCGCACAACCAAGGACCCCTCGGTCGACGATCCCGTCAACTGCGGAGACGGACTCGACGCCTGCATTCACACCGGCTTCTACTTCAGGCCCGACGACTACACCCGCTGCTGGGGCGGCGACACCTGCCTCTTGCGCCCATGGATCAACGTCGTCCAGCGAAACTGGCGCGCCCAATACCTGGCCCACCGCCTCCGCTTCCACAACCCCTACGATGGCTTTCCCGTCGACGAATACAAGGACCTGCGAACCTCAGGTAAATAGAGAGAAAATCGGTGCCCGTCGGTGTCAATCGGTGTTAAGCCTTTTCTCCGTACTACCTACCCCCTGGGCGCAGCCACCACATTCATTTTCGGCACCGTCCCCCGGATCCACTCCTTCGGCACATAATCCACGCCCACGCTCTCCTGCACGAACGCCAGCGACTGCGCATAAATCTCATGCATCAGGCTCCGCGGATTCCCCAGCGCCGGCGGCCTGCTGATCTCCCCCAGCGGCACGCGGTACATGCTGATCTTCTGCGCCCTGTCGTACTGGAACAGCTTCGGCGCCTCCGCCTCTACCGTGTCATACGCCTCCGCCAGCTCCTTCATCTGTTTCGGATCGGTGGTCAGCTTCGCCGCCAGCGCCCGCAGGTAGCGGAAGCGCCACAGACTCACATCCAGAGTCGTATTGCACACCGCAAAATGCCGGAACCAATCCAGCCGCGTCGTCACCTCCGCCGCCTGCTCCGCGCTCAGATGCGGCTTCGCCTCGGCCAGCGCCGCCGCCATCTCATCCAGCTTGCCCAGGCAGTCCGCCTTCTGCTTTTCCATTTTGGTTACATTTTCCAGCGTCGGTTCCAGATACGCCGCATACTCCGGCAAATAGTATCGATTCGTATAGCGCAGCAGCACTTCTCTCCGCGCAATCGTCCCCGCAAAATCTCCGTTGGTTGCCGACCCATGTCCCAGCGGGCACCAGCACCACGTCGCCGCGTCCTCGCTCGCCCGCACAAAGCGCACCATCGCCGGCGCCGCCGCCTCGCCGAAAGTCTGCGTCGCCCACTCGTGCCACATCGTCTCCAGATTCACATTGATGTTCCACGTCAGCTCGCGCCACGCATAGATGCAGTCGTTGTTCAGAATGTCCTGCAAAATATCGAACTGCGGCGGCTGGCTCTCTCCGCCCGGACTAATCTGCGCCCCGCCCTGCGGCCCCACCAGCTCCAGCGCCTTCTTCATCGTCGTCGCCGTATAGTTCACCGTCGAGGCAGGGAAGTACTGCCGCCCGATAAACTGCCCCGACTGCTGGTACTCCACAATCTCCACATGCGGCTTGCACTTGCCCAGCAGCGTCGTAAATCGCGCATTCGGCTCGCAGTCCGAGTGGTAGATCTTCGTCTGCATAATCAGGTCCGCCGGCGTCTCCCGGATCACCCTCCCCCAAAGCTCCGGATGCGACAACCCAAACTGCCCATACCCGGGCGCGTGCACATAGTTCGTTCCCAGCCAGTGCGGGCAGCCCGACGACCACGTCCGCATGTGCAGCTTCTGCCCCATCCCCGTCAGCAGCGTGTGGTAGCGCGACAGGAACTCGTACACCTCATTCGGAAACTTATCCAGCCCATTCGCCTTGCACCGCGCGTCCTGGCAGAATGCCGAGTAGTTGTCCCAGAACGTGGCCGAAATCCCATCCGCCCCAGCCTGTTCCGCCCACTCCTTCACGTACGCCAACAGCACCTTCCATCCATCCGCATCGCTCGGACACAGCGCCGCCGACTCATGCGAATTCTCCATCGGCGTCCCCTTCGCGCTCGGATACGCCTTCAGCGTCGCCGCATACAGCGCCGGCGACCAAGTCGCAAAATTATTCCCATACGGCAGCAGCGCGTACACCTCCACATCCGCGTCGTGGAACTCCTTCACCGTCGCCGCATTCCGCGCCTTGTGCTCCGCCGCGCTCGCCGCCAGGCTCTTCTGGTCCGCCGCGCTCAGCGCCCCATGCACCTCCGGCAGCGCCTCCAGCGCCGGTGTCGCTGGCAGGTTCGCAATAAACATGTTCGCCCCCAGCAGCGCCGTCTGCTCCGCCACCGGATAATCCGCATGCCAAGTCGTATTCCGCAACGCAAACTCCGGATTCCGCCGGTACGGTACCGTCGCCGCCTTCAGCCAATGGTGCGGCTCGCCCGCCGCAAACAGCAAACTCCGCGGCCGCGCGCCCCACACCACAATCCCCGTGCCATCCCCGCCGCCCGCCGTGTAGTGGACCGTATATCCATCCACCTTCGGCATATCCACCGCCGCCAGCTTCCCATCTTTCGCCAGCGCCAGCACAATTGCGCCCGCCGTCGCCTTCGGCTTCCCGTCGTACGTCGCAATCGCCCCCTCGTCCAATCCAATCTTCTTCGCCAGGATCTTCGCCGCGCTCATCATCGCCGCGTGCCCGTTGGCCGGAACCAGAATCTTCTCCGGCTTCACCGCGCTCCCCGCCTTCACCTGCGCCGCAAACAACGCACTCGGCCGCACCAGCGTCGCTGCCGCCGCTCCCATCCCCGCCATCACCAGAAAATCCCGCCGCGTCGTCGCCAACTCACTCATCGCTCGCCTCCTAAATCCGCCGCCATCCTAGTCCCGCCCCATTCCCCCGTCAAACTCCACGTCCCTCTCTGTGCTCTCTCCGTTCCTCCGTGTCCTCTGTGATTCGCTTTTTCCCCGAATCAGGTAAGATTGTCTTACCATGCAGACCCGGGTTTCCACCAAAGGTCAGATCGTTCTTCCCGGCCCGCTTCGCCGCAGGCTGGGAATCCGCGCCGGCGATCCGCTCGATGCCAACATTGAGGCCGGCAGCATTGTCCTCACACCGCACCGGAAGCGTCTCCATAAAGCCCGCATCGTCGCCGACCCCGTCACGGCGCTGCCCGTACTCAGCGCGGGCACGGACGCCCCGGTGATGAGGAGCAAGGATGTTGAAGAAATCCTCGCCAACTTCCCATGAACTACCTGCTGGACGTGAACGCGCTGATTGCGCTGGGATTCCTCCAACACGAATGCCATGACCGCGTGGCAGCGTGGCTGCGCCAACAGAAATATCCTCCACTGGCGACTTGCTCGATCACGGAGTTGGGCTTCGTGAGGGTGCTCTCGCAAGCTCCGGCCTACGGGCTCACCGTCTCCCAGGCGCGCACCGCACTGCTTCGATTGAAGAAAGCTGACCGCCTTCTTTTCACTTTTATCTCCGACAATCACGACATCTCGCATCTTCCGGCCTGGGTCAAGGCGCCGAAACAGACGACCGACGGTCACCTGCTGCAGCTTGCCAACGACCATGGGGCCATGCTCGCGACACTGGATGAAAAAATCGCCGGGGCCTATCTCATTCCTTAGAGCGCACACCCGCTGATAGCTGAACAGCTCCGAGCTTACAGCTCATGAACCAAGCCCTTGCCCTTGCCTTTACTTACCACGTACCACGAACCACTAATCACTGCCCTCATACGAGCTCCCCAACCCCTTCACCATCATCTGCCGCAGCGGTCCGCGCCCCAGCTTGGAGGCAAACCACACCGCCGGGCGCAGCGACCACCTTAGCCCGCGGCTGTGCAGCGACCGCACCGCCCTCGCCGCCACCGCCTCGAACCGCACCGCAATCAGCCGCACGACCTCATCCAGATCGGCCGCCTTCATCTTGTAGCGCGGGACCGGCGCAATCGGCGCGCGCAGCTCCGGCGTGCACAGCGG
>CAZAXI010000200.1:0-8075 GCA_964489045.1 uncultured Granulicella sp.
CTTCCGTGCGCAGGTTCAGCAGCTTCTGCGCATACTCGCGCAACACCTCGCCCGCATCCGTCAGCGTCCCATCGCGCGACGACCGCTCCAGCAGCACCTCGCCCAGTTCTGCCTCCAGCTTCGCAATTGCCTGGCTCACCGCCGGCTGGGTCCGGTGCAGCCGCGTGGCCGCGCGCGAGAAGCTGCGCTCCTCCGCCACCGCCAGAAACGTCTCCAACTGGAACAGATCCAACGCCGCCACCTTCCCGGGCCTGAACTTGCCCGATCATGAATATCTCAATTAGAAATTATGATACTCGCGCCTGATACTATAAGTCTGCGTTATTCTATCAATCGAGGAGCCGAGGTCGCATCCTATGTCCGTGACAGATCCCCCCGTCATCCCGAACGAGCCGCCGCAACGATCCCGCGTCTATTTCTTTGACACCACCCTGCGCGACGGCGAACAGTCGCCGGGCTGCACCATGCACCGCGGCGAGAAGCTGCGCCTGGCGCACCAGATCGCCTCGCTCGGCGTCGACATTCTGGAGGCCGGCTTCGCCATCGCCTCCGAGGGCGACTCCGAGTCCATCCGCCTCATCGCGCGCGAAATCCGCGGCCCTATCATCGCCTCGCTCGCCCGCTGCAAACGCGAGGACGTCGAAGCCGCCGCCCGCTCCATCGAACCCGCGCCCCGCGCCCGCATCCACACCTTCCTCTCCACCTCCGACCTGCACCTCGCCGCCAAGCTCCAGATCACGCGCGCCCAGGCGCTCGACCAGATTGCCGAGATGGTCGCGCTCGCCAAAAGCTATTGCGAGGACGTCGAGTTCTCGCCCGAAGACGCCACCCGCACCGACCGCGACTTCCTGATCAAAGTCTGCGAAGTGGCGATCCAGGCTGGAGGCACCACCCTCAACCTGCCCGACACCGTCGGCTATTGCATCCCACAGGACTACGCGCAGATGTTCCTCGACGTCCGCGCCCGCGTGCCGGGGATCGAGAACATCATCCTCTCCGCGCACTGCCACGACGACCTCGGCCTCGCCGTCGCCAACACCATCGCCTCGGTGGAAGCCGGCGTCCGCCAGGTCGAATGCGCTATCAATGGCATCGGCGAGCGCGCCGGCAACGCCTCGCTGGAAGAACTTGCCGCCATCTTCACCACGCGCAAGGACAAGCTGCCCTACCGGCACAACATTGTGATGAGCAAGCTCTACCCCACCAGTCAGATGCTGGCCGAGTGCATCACCTTCGGCGCCGCGCCCAACAAGGCCATCGTCGGCGCCAACGCCTTCGCCCACGCCGCCGGCATCCACCAGCACGGCGTCATGGTCAACCCGCTGACTTACGAGATCATGACGCCAGAATCCGTCGGCGTGCCCCACAACTCGCTCGTCCTCGGAAAACACAGCGGCCGCCGCGCCCTCGAACAGCGCTACGTCGAACTCGGCCACCCGCTCTCCCGCGAACAATTGAACGCGGTCTACACTCGCTTCACCGAACTCGCCGACCGCAAGAAAACCATCTACGACCAGGACTTGCTCAGCCTCCTTCGCACAGAAAATGCGGCGGCCACAGCGAATTGAATTCGAAACCCCAAGAGGATCGACAGAATGAATGATAGTGAACGTCTAAGCAAGAGTCTTAACATGGCACTTCGAACACTTAGCGGACTGCTGTTTATAGTCCTCCTGGAGGCTTGGACCCTCTGGCACACAGCCAAGTTTTCAGAGAACGCGAGGTGGACCTCACGCGCAGGAGCCACCATGGCAATCCTGTTCTTTCTGATTGGGGCCGTTTCCGTGAGACGAGGCTGCAAGCAGATCGCCGGCCATCAATAAATAGCACTTGAGGTCAAGAATGAAATTGAAGATAGCCATCCTCGCCGGCGACGGCATCGGCCCCGAAGTCACCAACGAAGCCGTCAACATCCTCAAAGCCGTCGCCGAGTTCGGCGGCCACGACTTCACCTTCGTGCCGCTGCTGGTTGGCGGAGTCGCCATCACGGCCACCGGCTCGCCGCTGCCCACCGCCACGCTCGAAGCCTGCCTCGAGTCCGATGCAGTACTGATGGGCGCCGTCGGCGACAACAAGTTCAACGCCCTCCCGCCGGACAAGCGTCCCGAGGCCGGCCTGCTCCAGATCCGCCAGGCCCTTGGCGGCTTCGCCAACCTGCGCCCATCCATCGCCTATCCCGCGCTCGCGGAAAACTCGCCCCTCCGCCCCGAAGTCATCAAGGACGCCGACATTCTCTTCGTCCGCGAGCTGCTCGGCGGTCTCTACTTCGGCTCGCCCCGCTGGTGGAACAAAGAAACAGGCGAATCCATCAATACCATGCGCTACACCAAGGCCGAAGTCACGCGCGTCGCTCGAGTCGCCTTCGAACTGGCCGCCAAGCGTCGCAAGAAAGTCACCTCCGTCGACAAGGCGAACGTCCTCGAAGTCTCGCAACTCTGGCGCGCCACCGTCACCGAAGTCGCCAAGGACTATCCCACCGTCACCCTCGAGCACCAGCTCGTCGACTCCATGGCGATGCACATCATGAACATCCCCCGCAACTTCGATGTGGTCCTCACCGAAAACCTCTTCGGCGACATACTCTCCGACGAAGCCGGCGTCATCACAGGGTCGCTCGGCATGCTGCCCTCGGCCACCATCGGCGGCGCGGTCAATTTGTATGAACCCGTCCACGGCTCCGCGCCCGACATCGCCGGCACCGGAAAGGCCAACCCGCTCGGCGCCATCCTCACCGCCGCTATGGTCCTGCGCCACTCCGCCAACCTGGAGCAGGACGCTGCCGCCATCGAAGCCGCCGTCGGCAAGGTCCTCAGCGCAGGCCACCGTACCGCCGACATCGCCCGCGGCAATGCCACCAGCCAACACCTCGTCTCTACCACCGAGATGGGCAAACTCGTTCACCAGGCGCTCGCCGAATCCATCGACCGCCGCCAGTCTATGCACGCCGTCTAGCTCCAAGGTTCGTCATTCTGAGCGAAGCTCAGAATCTCCGTTGTTGCTTTTGTACCGTCCAAGCATCATGACTCGCCTCCTCCAACTCGCCGTCGGTCTCCTGCTCACGGCCACGCTCGCGCCCGCCCAAATCCAGCCGTCAGCAGCCCGCCCTCAGCCGCGCAAACCCAGCAAGGCCGAGAAGCCCCAGCCGGAAAACGTGGAATGGATCTGGGAGTACACCCCCGACGCCACCAACAAGGACGGCCGCGAAAACGACCTCGTCACCGACCTCCGCTTCAAGCCGTTTCTCGATCAGTTCCTCACCGCCCCGCAAACCTTCTGGGGCATACCCATCAACGGCAAGGTCCCCTCGCTCGCCGAAACAGCCCTCGTCCACCTCACCGTCCCCGGCAAGGTCCTCGCCGACGAAAACCGCTACATCTCCATCTCCGGTCACGTCGTCCACTTCGCTCCGTCGCGCGGTCTACTCTGGCTCGACCTCAACGGCAAGCAGCACCTCGTTGTCTTCGCCGCTCTCGACTGGATCAAACAAGGCCGCCCCACCACCGACCCCGCCGCTGAATACACCCTCTGGGTCTTCCCCGACCAGCCGCTCACCATCGCATCCGGACCCGGCCAGCATCCGCCGCCCGCGCTGATGAAGTCGATCGCGCGCTGGGCAGCCGAGCCGCTCCCCGGCTCCGGCATCGTCCAGAACATCACCCACGCCATCCTCGTCGATCCTGACGGCACCCAGCACGAAGTCGCACCTTCAGCCCTCGGCGTAGCACCACCGTCCGCGCCAAAGTCCGACACCGACACCACAGCCCCCGTGTTGAAACCACGCAACTGAGAACTGACCACTGAGAACCCTTATGACGACACCAAGCACACCCCGCACCCTCTTCGAAAAAGTCTGGCAGTCCCACCTCGTCGCCGAGCCCGCGGGCGAGCCCACGATCCTCTACATCGACCTCCAGCTCGTCCACGAGGTCACATCGCCCCAGGCCTTCGACGGCCTGCGCCTCGCCGGCCGCAAGCTCCGCCGCCCCGATCGCCACATCGCCACGGTCGACCACAACGTCCCCACCACCAGCGCGCAGGACCGTCTGGTCATCACCGACCAGATCTCCGCCGCGCAAGTGAACGCGCTGCGAAAGAACTGCGCCGAGTTCGGCATCGAGTTCTTTGACGTCCAGGACCGCGACCAGGGCATCGTCCACATGATCGGCCCGGAGCTAGGCGCGACCAAGCCCGGCAGCACCATCGTCTGCGGCGACTCGCACACCAGCACCCACGGGGCTTTCGGAGCACTCGCCTTTGGCATCGGCACCAGCGAAGTCGAGCACGTCATGGCTACGCAGACCCTCCCGCAGTCCAAGCCGAAAACCTTCCGCATCACCGTCGACGGCGACCTTCCCTTCGGCGTCACCGCCAAGGACATCATCCTCGCCATCATCGGCCGCATCGGGACAGACGGCGCCACCGGCTGCGTCGTCGAGTACGCCGGTTCCGCCATTCGCGCACTCTCGATGGAAGGCCGCATGACCGTCTGCAACATGAGCATCGAAGCCGGAGCCCGCGCCGGCCTCATCGCCCCCGACGAGACCACCTATGCCTACCTCAAAGGCCGCCGCTTCTCGCCGAAGGGAGCCGCGTGGGACGAAGCAGTCGCTCACTGGCGCACCCTTCCTTCCGACCCCAGCGCCGTCTTCGACCGCGAACTCCACATCGACGCCGCTACCCTCGCGCCCGCCGTCACCTGGGGCACCTCACCCGGCATGACCACCACCGTCGACGCCTCCGTCCCCACCCTCGCCGACGCCAAAACCGAAGCCGACCGCAAGTCCTTTGCCCGCGCCTACGAGTACATGGGACTCCGTCCCGGCACCCCCATCGCCGACATCAAAATCGACACCGTCTTCCTCGGCTCCTGCACCAACGGCCGCATCGAAGACCTTCGCGCCGCCGCCGCCATCGTCAAGGGCCACCACGTCGCCACCAAGATCCGCGCCATGGTCGTCCCCGGCTCGCAGGCGGTCAAGCGCCAGGCCGAATCCGAAGGCCTCGACGCCATCTTCAAGACCGCCGGCTTCGAGTGGCGCGAGCCCGGCTGCTCCATGTGTCTCGCCATGAACCCCGACATACTACAGCCCGGCGAGCGCTGCGCCTCCACCAGCAACCGAAACTTTGAGGGTAGGCAAGGCCGCGGCGGTCGCACCCACCTCGTCAGCCCGCAGATGGCCGCCGCCGCCGCTATCACCGGCCACTTCACCGACATCCGCACCTGGAAAGGGAACAAGAATTGAAAGCTAGTCTCATATCCGGACTGCTGCTTGCCTGCCCACTCATTGCGGGAACAGGACTTGTCAGTTGCCACAGCGACGATTGCGGGACAACGGTCCTCTCGAGCGTTCCAGACCCTGAGAACGGGCACAACAATTTCTCCGGCGTCACGGCTCAGGTAATTGCGAGAGACTGCGGAGCAATAGTCGATAGGGCCACTGTTGTCCGTCTCGTTGATTACGAGGGCAAGGGCCTTGGCAACGGAGACGGCTGGGTATTTGCGTATGGCAAGGGCAATCCGAAAATATCGGTCGAGTGGAAAGATGCCTTTGATTTGGTCATTAACTGCCTAGGATGCACGGACGAGGCCAGCGACGGCAGCGGCATCTTTCTTAAGGAAGTCAAACACAATTTCATCAACATTGAGTACGCGCAATAGAGGATTATATGCAGCCCATCAACAAACTCACCTCCACCGCCGTCCCCCTCCCGTTGCCCAACATCGACACGGACCAGATCATCCCCAAGCAGTTCCTCAAGCGCATCGAGCGCACCGGCTACGAGGACTTCCTCTTCTACGACTGGCGCCGCCTGCAGGACGGTCCGGATGCCGGCAAGCCCGACCCGTCCTTCGTGCTCAACAACTCCGCCTACGCCGGCTCGCAGGTCCTCATCGCCGAACGCAACTTCGGCTGCGGCTCCTCCCGCGAGCACGCCGCCTGGGCGCTGAACCAGTACGGCTTCCTCGCCGTCATCGCCCCCACCTTCGCCGACATCTTCTTCTCCAACGCCGGCAAGAACGGCATCATCCTCGTCCGCCTCAGCGAAGAGGACGTGCAAACCCTCCTCGCCCGCAGCACCGCGAACCCCGCACACAAACTCACCATCAACCTCGAGGCCCAGACCGTCACTGACGAACTCGGCTTCAACGCCCACTTCGACATCGACCCGTTCCGCAAATACTGCCTGCTCAACGGCCTCGACGACATCGGCCTGACCCTCCGCCACGCCGCCGCCCTCGACAAGTTCGAGTCCGCGCACGACAAAGAATTCTGGTCAGCGCCAAAAATTGCAGCTTAGGCGCAAGGAGCGCCACGTATGAAGCGCGTTTTCACAACTCTTCTTTTCCTCGCATCATTTTCGACTGCCGGCCTACTTGCACAAGCAAATCCACTGTCCGCCCCGCTGCCTGCGGCCATCACCAGCGCCCAAAAGCTCTTCCTCGGCAACGCGGGCGACACCGACAACCAGGACTGCCTGCGCGCCTACAACGAGCTCTACGCCGGCCTTCTTAGCGATGCGCATTATCAACTCGTGCTCGACCCCGCCGCCGCCGACCTCGTCCTCGAACTGCATTACGAAGTCCGACCCGGCGCCGTGACCGGCCCTAATTCTCCCGTCAACACGGCATTCGCCCGCCAGTTCCGTCTGGTCCTGATTGACCCGCACACCCATACGACCCTGTGGAACCTCACCGAGCTCGAAGACAACGCTCTCTTCCAATCGAACCGCAACAAGAATCTGGACGCCGCGGTCCTTCAACTTTTCGCCGACTTCAAGGCTCTCAGCCAGAACTCCACCGTCAGGCCCGCAACGTCCGGCAAAACCCGCTTTTCCGACGAAGGAAAGAAATAAGGAACTCATGCCACTCGATCCCGCAAAGAAGAACTCCATCGTCCTCACCGAAGGCCCCAACCGCGCCGCCGCCCGCAGCTACTTCCGCTCAGTCGGCTTCAGCAAGGAAGACCTGCACAAGCCGCTCATCGGCATCGCCAACACCTGGACCGAGATTGGCCCCTGCAACTTCCATCTCCGCCAGGTCGCCGAAGCCGTCAAGCAGGGCATCCGCGAGGCCGGCGGCATGCCCGTGGAGTTCAACACCATCACCATCCACGACGGCATCACCATGGGCACGCAGGGCATGAAGGCCTCGCTCGTCTCGCGCGAAGTCATCGCCGACTCGATCGAGCTGGTCACCCGCGGCAACTCCTTCGACGGCCTCGTCTGCATCGCCGGCTGCGACAAGAACATGCCCGCCAGCATCATGGCGCTCGCCCGCCTCGACATCCCCGGCCTCATGCTCTACGGCGGTAGCATCGCCCCCGGCAACCTCAAGCAGCCCGACGGCTCCAACAAAGAAATCACCATCCTCCAGGTCTTCGAAGGCATGGGCGCCCACGCCGCGGGCAAGATCAACGACGACCAGCTCGAAGCCCTCGAAGCCGCCGCCTGTCCCGGCCCCGGAGCCTGCGGAGGCCAGTTCACCGCCAACACCATGGCCATGGCCGGCGAGTTCCTCGGCATCTCCCCCATGTTCCTCTCCGGCGTCCCCGCCATGTCGCCCGAGAAGGCCGCCGCCTCTCGCGCCGCCGGCCGCATGGTCATGGACCTCGCCCGCCGCGGCGTCAAGCCCAGCGACATACTCACCCGCAAGTCCATCGAGAATGCCATCGCCGCCGTCGCCGCATCCGGCGGCAGCACCAACGCCGTCCTGCACCTCATCGCCATCGCGCACGAGCTCAAGATCCCCATCACCATGGAGGACTTCGACCGCATCTCCGAGCACACGCCCTTCATCTGCGACCTCTCCCCCGGCGGCAAGTACGCAGCCAAGGACTACCAGGACGCCGGCGGATCGCGTCTCCTCGCTCAACGCCTCCTCGAACGCAAGCAGCTTCACGATGGCCCAACCGTCTCCGGCAAATCCATCCACGAAGAAGCCGCCCTCGCCGTCGAAACTCCCAACCAGCCCGTCATCTACAAATGGGACAAGCCGCTCAAACCCACCGGCGGACTCGTTATCCTGCGCGGCAACCTCGCCCCCGAAGGCTGCGTCATCAAGGTCGCCGGCCACG
>CAZAXI010000201.1:0-7928 GCA_964489045.1 uncultured Granulicella sp.
GGACGACGTACACGCTGAACGGCGAGAAGATGTGGATCACCAACGCGGGCATGGCCGACCTGTTTACCGTGTTCGCCAAGTGCGCGGTGCCGGGGACGACGGACGAGAAGTTGACGGCGTTTCTGATTGAAAAAGGCACACCGGGTTTCACCGTGGGCGCGGAGGAGCACAAGCTGGGCATCCGCGGATCTTCCACCTGTCCGCTAGTGCTAGCGGACTGTAGGGTGCCGGCGGCGAACCTGCTGGGCGAAGTGGGCAAGGGGCACCACATTGCGTTCAACATTCTGAATATTGGGCGGTACAAGCTGGGCGCGACCGCGCTGGGCGCGGCCAAGACTGCGCTGAACAACGGCATCCGCTACGCGAAGGAACGCAAAGCGTTCGGCAAGGCGATATGCGAGTTCGGGCTGATCCAGGAGAAGATTGCCGACTGCGCGGCGGGCATCTTTGCGGGTGAGGCGCTGTGCTACCGGACGATTGGGATGATCGATGCGGCACTGGCGGGCGTGGGCAAGGGCGACGGAGCCGAGATTCAGAAGCGGGCCGGAATAGTCCAAGACATAATCGGGGAGTACGCGGTCGAGTGCTCGATTGTGAAGGTGTGGGTGTCGGAGATGCTGGACAACGTCGTCGATCATGTCGTCCAGATCTACGCGGGCTATGGCTACGTGGAGGAGTATCCGGCGGAGCGCCACTATCGCGATTCGAGGATCAACCGCATCTTCGAGGGGACGAACGAGATCAACCGGCTGATTATCAGCGGGTGGATTCTGAAGTCGGCGGTCGCGGGCAAGCTGGCCCTGTTGCCGGCGATCAAGGCGCTGATGGACGAAGTGATGGCCGGCCCCGCGCCGAAGGAAGAACGCGAAGGGCCACTGGCTGCCGAGCACGAGTTGCTGGCGAACGCCAAGAAGTTGACGCTGTTTGCGGCGGGTGTGGCCACGCAGAGGTTCAGCACCAGGCTGGCCGACGAGCAGGAGGTGATGGGTGCGCTGGCCGACATGATTATTGAGGTGTCGACCATGGAGAGCGCGATATTGCGGTCGGACAAGATAACGGCCAAGGGCCCGGCGGCCGCCGCGGCGATCCCGGTGGCGCTGGCCCGGCTGTACGCCGCCAAGTCCATGGATACAGTAGAACTGGCTGCGCGCAGGGTGCTGGCCGCGGCAGCCGAGGGGGACACCTTGCGGACCCAGATGGCGATCCTGCGGCGGCTGGCGAAGCACGACCCCGCGGACACGATCGCACTGGGGCGCGAGGTGGCCGGGCATATGGCGAGGGCCGGGAAATACTCTGTCTAGCTCCTACCGCAACCTTTTGTTGGCTGGTTGGTCTAAGCTTGTAAGCCAGATACCGGGAACCTTCGTCTTTGTCGTCAGACGGTTTCCGTTGTCCGGCTGCGCTGCGGGTTGCAGCCCAACATTGGCCCTAACCTCTTTGGAACACAGGATCGATCCATGGCTTGCACCACCGTCCCCCGGCTTCTTCTCAGGTCAGCTTTCTACGTCGTTGTACTCGCCGGAATTGGCGTTTCGGCTGCCTCGGGCGCAGCCCAGAACCGAATTACCGCTGAGGTATCCAACTCCAGCCAAGTCGCGATCTCCGCGTCGGTTCATCCCCTGGTGCGGTCGGCGATGGACCTGGGTCCCGCGCCGGCGGAGACCAAGCTGGGGATGTCGATCCGGTTCAGCATGACGCCTGCGCAGGAGGCGGCGCTCGACCAGCTTCTGGCCGACCAGCAGAATCCGGCCTCGCCGCGCTATCACCAGTGGCTGACGACGGCCCAGTATGGGGCGCAGTTCGGCCTCTCCAGCGCCGACATTGCCAAAGTTACGGCGTGGCTGACGAGCCAGGGCTTCACCGTCACCAATGTTGCCAATGGCGGGACGTTTGTGCTCTTCAATGGCACCGTAGCGCAGGCCCAGGCGGCCTTTGGGACCAGCATTCGCAGCCTTTCAGTGAACGGCGAAATGCATTTCGCCAATGTCACCAACGTGCAGGTACCGAGCGCCTTTGCGGGCGTGGTTCAGGCTGTCACCGGACTGCACGACTTTCGGCTGAAGCCACGGATTCGGGCCAGCGCTGCGAAGCCGGAGTTTACCTCGTCCGCATCGGGAAACCATTTCCTGGCGCCGGGAGACGTTTACACCATCTACAACTCGAGTCCGCTGCTGAACGCCGCCACCCCGATCAACGGCACCGGCGAAACCATTGCGGTAGTAGGCGCTGTGGACCTGAACGCCGGCAACGCGGACGTCATTGCCTTCCGCAGCGCAGCCGGTCTGAGCACGTCCAACCTTCCCACCACCATCCATGCGTATGGCACGGACCCGGGCCCTGCGCTAACCTGCAATGGCTGCTATCCAAACTCGAGCGATCTGATCGAGTCCACCGTGGATGTGGAGTGGTCGGGAGCGATGGCTCCTGCAGCGACCATCGACTTTGTGAATGCCCCCAATCCCCTGCCCGGCCCGTCCGGCGGGGACTCGATGACCTACATAATCGACAATAGCACCACCCTTCCGGCCTCGATTATCACCACCAGCTACGGCAACTGCGAGGCAGCCTGGGGTTCGACGGACCTGCTGGTCGCGAACGCCCTCTTCAAACAGGCCAATTCTCAGGGGCAGACCATCATGGCGGCGGCCGGCGACTCGGGCGCAACCGACTGCGACAGTGGCGCCGCCCCGGATTTGGGATTCGCTATCGAAGGCGATGCAGTCGATTTTCCCGGCAGTTCGCCCTACGTGACCAGCATGGGGGGCACCCAGTTTAACGGCGATGCCGAAGCTACCGGCTCTGGAACCACCTGGGCCGCGACCCAGTACTGGGCGGGAACATCCGGCTCCGACGTGATCTCCTCCGCGCTCTCCTATATCCCCGAGACAGTATGGAACGATGCGGTCACCGGTATCGATTTCGGCGGAGGCGGAGGCGGACCCAGCGCGTTTTTCACCAAACCTACGTGGCAGGTGGGAATAACCCCGACGGATGCTTCGCGGGACGTGCCTGACATCGCGCTGGCCGCGGACCCCAACCACGACCCCTTTCTCTTCTGCCATGATGTTGCCGCAGGCGACTACTGCACCAGCGGGTTCCGCAATTCCGCCACCAACTTGGACGTCGAAGGAGGCACATCGTTCGACTCCCAGATCTTCGGCGGAATGCTGGCTCTCATCGAGCAGAAGCTGAACTCCAGGCTCGGCAACATCAACCCAACCCTGTACGCCCTGGGGAACAGCACCTATAAGACGTCTGTGTTCAACGACATCACCACGGGAAGCAATGCAATGCCCTGCAATGCAGGCACGCCGAACTGCGGCAATGGAGGATCCACCGGATTCAACGCGGTCGCGGGCTACGACCTCGCCAGCGGCTGGGGCAGCGTGAATGTCAGCAACCTGGCGACCGACTGGACCAAGGTGACAGCACTCGGCAGCGGATCGCTCGGAGGCAACACCTCGGCCACCACCCTTACGGCCACTCCAGCTACTGTGACTGCGGGCGCCACGGTGACACTGACAGCCACGGTGACCGGCGCAGCGGGCACCCCGACCGGCAACGTGCAGTTCCTGGCGAACAACGCCGCCCTGGGCAGCCCGGTGAACGTCGCAGCGTTGGGGAACGGCACCACGGCGACCGCGAGCTACTCGTGGGTCACGAGTTGCTCCGCCCTCGGCCAGAGCGTCATGCAGGCCTCCTACTCGGGAGATGTGAACTACCAGGGCTCCAAGGGACCATCGCTCGACGCAGGGGAGGTCGATGAGACCGGAGGAACAGGGTACTCGTCCAACGGCTCGGTGGTGGTCACTCCGGTTGAAGTGCAGGTGTCGACCAACAACTGCCCCACCTTCTCTCTCTCCACCACGACTTCGTCCGTGACGGTGGCGGCGGGCGGCGCCATCCCAGCCGTCACCATCAGCGCCACGCCGGCCAACGGCTTTACCGGCCAGGTGACCTTTACGTCGACGGTCAGCTCCACCAGCGGCTATGCCCCCACGGTGACCTTCAACCCGGCAACGATTACGATCAGCTCTTCAGCCGCAGTGACCACCTCACTCACGCTGTCCGGCATCACGGCGGATCTACGCATTCCCAACGCGCCCGGCAAGTTCGACCCGGGCACGATGCTGGCGCAGCGCAATCCGGGCAGAACGCCCACCGCCGGCGAGCGATGGTACGCCACGGGCTCGGGAGTGACGATCGCGTCCCTGCTGCTGCTGACGTTGCCGCGCCGCAGACGCCGCCTGGGCGGGCTGCTGCTGGTAGCGCTGGCGGTTGCCCTGGTTGGCGGCGCAACGGGATGCGGCGGCAGCAGCCAGGCCGGACCACCGAGCGGCGGCAACTCGAACCCGTATGTCGGCGACTACTATGTCACCGTGGTTGCAACCTACACCTCCGGCAATCAGGTGATAACCCAGAGCCAGGTGGTGACCTACATTATCAATTAGCGCGGATCCAGAACGTACAAAGCCCTGGTTGACCTTGCGGCACCCAGGGCTTTGTTGTGTCGGGCGGAGGCGTTTATTGCGAGTCGATACGGTCGGCCATGGCGATCTCCATGAGGTGGTCCTGGGCGCTAAAGGCCGGGCCGGCCCTGCGCGCGCGCACGTAGCTGCCATCGGGCTGGAGCAGGCGCGCCTTGACGTTGTCCTTCAGATAGGCCCCCAGAATCTCGTCGCGCAGACGCGCCGACAGCGCGGGATCGTCGACCGGGAACATCACTTCGCAGCGCTCGAACAGGTTGCGCGCCATCCAGTCGGCACTGCCGCAGTAGACCTCGGGATGGCCGCCGTTGGCGAAGCTGAAGATGCGGCTGTGTTCGAGGTAGCGGCTCACAATCGAACGCACGCGGATGCGCTCGCTGACGCCCTTTACCCCCGGCCGCAGCGTGCAGATGCCGCGCACGATAAGGTCGATCTCCACCCCTGCCTGCGACGCTTCGTACAAGGCTTCGATGGTCGCCTGGTCGAGCAGCGCATTCATCTTGGCCACAATTGCCGCCGGCTTGCCCGCCCGGGCGTGGTCGCGCTCGCGTGCAATCAGTTGCAGGATGCCTGGCGCCAGGTTGAGCGGCGCCACCAGCAGCGGGGCATAGCTCTCGGACTCGGCCTTCGCCGTCAGGTAGCGGAAGACCGCCTGCGCCGCGGAGGTGATCTCCGGCCGCGACGTCAGCAGACTGACGTCGGTGTAGAAGCGCGCGGTCACGGAGTTGTAGTTGCCCGTGCCCAGGTGCGCGTATCGCCGCACCTTTCCATCGGGATCGCGGCGCACCATCAGTGCCAGCTTGCAGTGGGTCTTCAGGCCGAGGATGCCGTGGTAGACACCCACGCCGGCATCCTCCATCTCGCGCGCCCAGCGGATATTCGAGGCTTCGTCGAAGCGCGCCATCAACTCGACCACCACCGTCACTTCCTTGGTTTGCGCAGCTTCAGTCAGCGCCGTAAACAGCGGCGAGTCCTCGCTGGTGCGATACAGCGTCTGCTCCATGGAGACCACGGCCGGATCGACCGACGCCGACTCGATGAAATCCTCCACCGTCGCGTAGGAATCGAACGGGTGGTGCAGCAGGATGTCTTTCGTCCGCAACTCGTCAAACAGGTTCGCCGACTTGGGCGAGAGGTGGACCTTGCGTCCCTTGAAGCCGGGGAACTTGAGCTCGGGGCGCGCAACCTCGCTGTAGAGATTCATCAGGCGCAGAAGGTTCACCGGCCCCTTGGTGCGGAAGACCTGCACCGGATCGAGCTCGAAGTTGGTGCGCAGCCGCTCGACGATCTCTTCCGGCGCGCTGTTCTCGATCTCCATGCGCACGGCGTCGCCCTTGCGCCGGTTGTGCAGCTCGGCCCGCACGCTCTCCAGCACGCTGCGCGACTCCTCCTCCTGGAGGTATAGATTGCTGTTGCGGGTAACCCGGAAGGGCGCCCGCGAGAGCACCTCGTACCCGCGAAACATGCGCTCCACCTGCGACTCGATGAGCTTGTGCAGCATGATGAAGTCGCTGCGTCCCTCTGCGCTGGGAGGAAGCGCAATCAGGCGCGGCACGGCGCGCGGCACGGTGACCACGCCCAGCGCGGCGGGAGGCCTGGGTCCCGACCTGCCGCTGCGCTTGGACCGCAGCAGCAGCGCAATGCACAGGGCCTTGTTGAGCACGCGCGGGAAGGGATGCGACGGATCGATCGTCACCGGGGTCAGCAGCGGGTCGACCTGGGTCTCGTAGAAATCGAGCGCATAGGCGCGCGCGCGGTCGTCGAGGTCGCGCCAGTTCAGCAGATGGATGTTCTGCGCGCGCAGCGCGGGCCGCAACTGATCGTTCCAGCAGGCATACTGCGCCTCAACGAACTCGTGCATCACCACGCTGAGCCGGTCCAGCCGCTGCTGCGGCGTCTGCCCGCCTTCGTCGGGGCGCTGGGGCGCGTTGAATCCGTCCTCAATGTGCTGCAGCAGGCTGGCCACGCGTATCTCGATGAACTCGTCCAGATTGCTCGCCGTGATGGCCAGGTACTTCACCCGCTCCAGCAGCGGATTGCTGGCGTCCTCTGCCTCTTCGAGCACCCGATTGTTGAAGAGCATCCACGACTCGTCGCGGCCAAGGAAGAGGCTTTCCCTATCGGGCGCACCCTTCTTTGCTGCCTTCTTCGCGGGCTCCCTGGAGGGAGGCTTTACGGCCTTCCGGCGCGTGGCCGGCTTGCCTGCACTGCCTGGCAGCGTGCCGGTGGATGCCGCTTCTGCTGATGTCGTATCAGTCATACAGACAATAAGAGACTATCGCACGAGCAGGGTAATGACCTAGTGACAGCCCGGTCAAAACGATTAATCTGAACGCCGGCCTCGAGATCTCGCGGGGGAAGAAAACCACGTCAGGCTAGCTGTTATCTGCGCAGCATCGTAAGCATAGATTGATGGTCGCGCACTAGTCGCTTAATCACAGAGTGGACGTATTTCCTCCGCGCGCACGAAACCCTCGCGTTAACGTAGTATGACGACATGAAGACTACGGCTGACCCAAATCCTGCCGGATCGCGACCTGAAGCTGGAGCCGAGGCTCGCATTCGAGCCGCGTCCCAGCAAGCGCCGCCCGCCGTACTCCAGGCGGTGTGCGAGCCTATCTTCGATCTCCGCCTGGTGCCCTTCCCGCCCGAGTACTCCGCAGGCGCGCGCAACGCCGTCACCACCTGCCTGCACATCGGGCCCGCCGAGAAGGTCACGCTCATCACCGACGAGGCGTGCATGCAGATCGCCGCGTCGATCGTCGCAGAACTCGACCGCATCGGCTGCGCGTGGAACGCCTTCGTCCTGGAGGCGCTTGCGCCCCGCCCGATCGCTGCCATGCCCGCGCTGGTGCTGGATGACATGGAGAGCTCGCACGCCTCGATCTTCGCCGTCGAAGCCCAGCCCAACGAGACCCACTCGCGCATGCAGATGACCGACGTCGTCAATCGCCGCCGTATGCGCCACGCCCACATGGTCAACATCACCGGCGAGATCATGACCCAGGGCATGCGCGCAGACTTCAACGAGATCGACCGCCTCTCGCAGGCCGTGCTGGAGCGCCTCCGCGCCGCCACCTACATCCGCGCCACCACCCCCGCCGGCACCGACATCCACGCGCAACTGGCGCCTGCGCACCGCTGGTTCAAGACCTCCGGCATCATCAGCCCCGGGCACTGGGGCAACCTGCCCGGCGGAGAGTGCTTTACCGCGCCCGGCGAGGTCAACGGCGTATTCGTGGTCGATGGCGTCGCCGGCGATTTCCTGTGCAAACGCTACGGCGTCCTGCGCGCCAATCCGCTGACCATCGACATCGAAGGCAATCGCATCGTCCGCGTCCGCTGCGCCAACAAGGACCTGGAGCGCGACTTCTGGACCTACACCCACACCGACGCCAACTCCGACCGCGTCGGCGAGATCGCCATCGGCACCAACATCGG
>CAZAXI010000202.1:0-7857 GCA_964489045.1 uncultured Granulicella sp.
AGGGCGACTTTGCCGCGGCCGGAGGTGAAGCTCTCGTAGGCGTCGCGGTGGAGGTCGAAGCAGAAGAGTTCGCCATCCTCGGGGTAGCTGCGGAAGATGGAGCTGATGGCGTAGTGGGCGCCGACCTGGTCGAGGCCGATGCGGATGCCGGTGACAAACTTGCGGTAGATGTCGGCGCCGGTGCCCATGTCGGGGAGGTTGGACTTGGCGCGGTTGAGGATATTGAGGAACTGGTCTTCGAGGGCGGCGCCGGGCTCGCCAAAAAGTTTGGCGGCGAGCTGGAGGACGCGGCCGGCGTAGGCGATGATCTGGATGGTCTCGATGCCGGAGAGCTCGTCGAAGAACCAGCCGCAGGAGGTGTACATGAGCTGGGTGTGACGCTGGAGCTCCATCAGCTCAAGGACGGTGACGCGCTCTTCGGGCGAGAGGATGTGGGTGGCGTGCTGGGCGAAGAAGCGGTTGGTGGAGGCGGGGGAGCGGTCGAGGACGACCTCGATGTAGGCGTCGCGTGCTGCCCAGAGGTTGGTGAGGAGGGGTGCGGCGAACTGTTCGGCGAGCGGGGCGGTGGCGTCGCGGAGGAAGTCGAGGGCTTCGCGGAGGGGTGCGCGCCACTCCTGGTTCCAGCCGGGCTTGCCGCCGTTGCAGCCGCAGTTGGAGCGCCAGCGTTCGACGCCGTGGACGCAGGACCAGGAGGTGTCTTCGACGACTTCGGCCTCCCACTCGGGGGGGAACTTCTGGAGGAACTCGCCGTGGTTGGTGAGGCGGGCGTGGCCGTTGTCCTCGATCCAGTGCATGGCGTAGGAGAGCGCCATCTCGCCGTATTTGTGGTGATGGCCGTAGGATTCGCCGTCGGTGGCGATGTGGGAGAGCTGGGGCCGGTCGTCGGGAGAGCCGTTCGAGCGGAAGACGTCGAGCAGGCGACTGCCGAAGGCCTCGCCGGAGTTGAGCAGGCCTTCGAAGGCGACAGCGCGGGAGGTGGGGCCGTCGTAAAAGAAGACGGCGATGCTGCGGCCGTCGTTGAGAGTGACGCGGTAGGGGTGGGTGGTGTCGACGGTGGCGTTGGGGGTCTCGGTCCAGGGTTCGTGGTTGTCCGAAATACGGGGGTCCTTCGCTTCGCTCAGGATGACACCTTCCAAGGAAGGTGCGAGTTTGCGGATGCGGGCGCACTGGTGGGGGGCGAGGATTGTGAACTTGATGCCTTCGGCGGCCATCAGGTCGAGGACGTCGCGGTTGACGGCGGTTTCGGCGAGCCACATGCCTTCGGGGCGGCGGTTGAAACGGAACTCGAAGTCGGCGATGCCCCAGCGGATCTGGGTGATGGCGTCGCGGCGGCTGGCGAGGGGCATGATGATGTGGTTGTAGACCTGCGCGATGGAGGAGCCGTGGCCGCCGTAGCGGTTGGCGCTGGCGGCGTCGGCGTCGACGATGCGGCGATAGGTGGCGGGGGCCTGGTCGGCGAGCCACTTGAGCAGGGTGGGGCCGAAGTTGAAGCTCATGCGGGCGTAGTTGTTGACGATACGAACGATCTCGTTCTTGCGGTCGGTGATGCGGGAGGCGCCGTTGGGGGCGTAACACTCGGCAGCGATGCGCTCGTTCCAGTCGTGATAAGGCGCGGCGGAGTCCTGCACCTCTACGGTTTCGAGCCAGGGATTCTCGCGGGGCGGCTGGTAGAAGTGGCCATGCACGCAGACGTAGCGGTTGGCGGGCGGGGCGACGGGCTTTGCGGGTTTCTGGGAGGGACGCTTCACCATGGACGGATATAAGGGTATCGCGGTTTTGGGGATTGCGCGGGGCGGGAGTTGCGAATTGCGAAGTTGCCAAGGAGCCGGAGTAAACTACGGGAATGGCGATACGGGTCGAGCGGCAGGGCGATAAATATTGCGTGATGCTCACGCGCGAGGAGCTGGAAGAGCTGCGCCTGGCGGAGGGTGCGGAAGTTGAGGTGCGGCCAGTGGGTGCGCAGGAAAGCGATATCCGCTACATCTCCACCGAAGAGGCGCTGAAGGCCTACCGGAAGACCTTGCCGGAGCACCGCGAGGCCTATCGGGAATTGGCGAAGTGACCTGGAACTTTCTGAGCGTCGATGCGGTCATCGTCTTGCATACCGCGCTGATTGAGGAGTCGGGTGGATCGCATGGTTTGCGCGACGCGGGGCTGCTGGAGTCGGCGATTGCGCGGGCGGCGAACAAGGTCAATTACGATCCGGATGCGACGGTTGCTACGGTGGCTGCCTCGCTGGGCTGGGGTCTGATCAAGAACCATGCGTTTGTCGATGGAAACAAACGGATAGGACTCGCTGCGCTGGTGGTGTTTCTTGACGCCAATGGCTTCTCGCTCATCTGCTCGGTTCAGGAGGAGACGGCGATGGTGCTGCGCGCGGCGGCGAGTGAGATCACGGAAGACGAGTGGACGGCGTGGGTGGTGAGAAACGTGGCGGCGATCGGCAAGAAGGTGAAAAGGGCGGGAGTATAGTGGGTCGGAATTGATTTATGAGGGGTAAGACGATGCGGGCCCGGGCGGCGATGTTGGCAGTGGTTACGGTTGGGTTGATGGCGCAGGCGGCGCTGGGTCAGGGTACGGAGACGCGGGTGAAGGCGCCGCCGGCGATGTCTGTGTCGCTGAACGTGCTCGATGGCCTGGCCGTGAGCGAACCGGGAATCGTTGCGCCGGAGGGTGCGCCGCGGACTGGCGGGGTGGCGATGCGTCTACTGGTGTCGAAGACGGGCGCGGTGGAGGAGGTAACGGCTTTGGCGGGCGACGGCGCGCTGTGCAAGGCGGCTGCGGACGGCATGATGGGATGGAAGTACCGGCCATACCTGGTGAATCGGGAGCCGCAGGAGTTCCAGTCGGCGATCCTGATCGAATTTCGCGACGGCGTGGGCACGAGAGTGCCGGGCCCTCCGAGCGGGCGGTCGATTCAGATGATAAAGGAAGATGCTCCGCCGCCGGGTATGTTGCGAGGAGCGACGGCGGATACGATTACGGTGCCGGTGAATGTGCTGCAGGGGCTGGCCGTGATCGATCCGGACATTGTTGCGCCGGAGCGCGCGCAACAGGCTGGCGTTGTGGGGCTAAGGGTGCTGGTGTCGAAGACGGGCACAGTGGAGGAGGTCGAGACCTGGATGGGTGAGGGTGCGTTGCGGCAGGCGGCCGTGGATGGTGTGAAGGCGTGGAAGTACAAGCCATTTGTGCAGGACGGAGAGCCGCGGGAGATTCAGTCGACGATCCTGCTGAGCTTTCGCGACGGGGTGGGCAAGCCGTCGCTGATCGCGCTGGGAGGGGTAGCCGGGATGGCCGGCGGTCAGGCTGCGAATAAGAGTTGGCAGAGCGGCGCGGTTAGCAGCGGCGATGCGGTGACGGTGTCGTCTGGAATCGTCGCCGGTCTGTTGTATCGTGCGGTTGCGCCGGTATATCCGCCGCTGGCGAGGGCGGCGCGGGTGCAGGGAGTGGTGGTACTGCATGCGATTCTTTCAAAGGCAGGCACCATCGAGGACCTGCAGGTTATCAGCGGGCCTCCAATGCTGGTGCAGGCCGCGGAGGATGCGGTGCGGCAGTGGAGGTACAAGCCGTATTTGCAGGACGGCGTTCCAGTGGAGGTGGAGACGACGATCAACGTGAACTTCACGTTTGCGCCTTCGATAAAGCCGGACGCGGCGGGGGCGAGCGGCGGGGAGTCTGGCGGGGCGAGTCCGCCGGCGGATGTGCCCGATCCGAAGTGACGAGTAGCGTGAGCCGGAGGGATCGGGCGATGGAGAGCTGAGCGTGCGTGCCGCCGAGTGGGGCCCTGAGCGCTCGAAAGGCTTCGATCGCCACTGGGGGAAGAAGGCCCTGAATCGCGGGGACTGAACTCGACTTTCATCCTAGATGGCTTGGAAGATCACCCAAAAATCATTCGGAAATAGCATCCAGACAATTGCTTGTGCCGTCCGCTCTGAGCCAAAGTGTGTTGAGTTGACGGTTTCCAACCAAGGGCTCAACGATGACCGGCTATCCAAATTGAGGGTGCAAGGTCCATCCTTAATTGAGGGAGGGCATTATCCGAACCGCCTATGATCGTATCTTTCGACTGAACATCGACAATTCTCGTTCCCTGCACGTTGCCCGTGCCACGGGTCAGCGAAGCGTCCCGGGCATGCTCGGACTCGCTTCCATGCTCTTGCTGGCGGCCTGCGGGTCCAGTCCCACCGGGACGCTGCCTTTCGGGACAGTGATTAGCATCTCGCCACAGCCGGCCTCGGTCCCGGTTAACGGCAGCGTGGTCTTTACCGCTACCAGCATCGAATCCGGGTCGATAAGTTGGACGATCCACTGCGGCTCGAGCCTGGGCACGGGCACGCTCTCCGCCACCACCGGGAACACCGTTACCTACACCGCGCCGGCCCAGTCGCCCATCTACACCGAACCGTGCAACGGATTGGCGGGCGGAGGGGATGGCCAGGTGGTGCTGCAGGCCAACGTAGCCGACTTTTTTTCGGACTTTGCGGTGGTTAGCTTCCCGATTACGGGGCCGGTCTACGTCGGTCTTTCGCCCATGACTGCGACCGTCAAACTCGGCGACACCGAACAGTTCGCCGGATACGCGGTCGGCAACGTCAGTAACGCGCTGACCTGGCAGGTGAACGGCGTGACTGGGGGCTCGGCGGCCAACGGCACCATCACGAATACCGTCACGGCCGATTACGAGGGGGGCCTGTATACCGCGCCCACCGTGATGCCCGTGACCGGCAACACCGTCACCATCACCATGATCTCGCAGGCCGACCCGACCAAAACCCAGAGCGCGGCGGTCACGCTGCAATAGCGAATCGAACCCCAGGCAATTTACCGAAGGAGTGTAATCCACCATGCAAATCGCAAGTCATCGCACTTTTCCGCTCAATTTCGACGGTTTGCGTCCCCTGCACATTGTCCGTGGCATAGCCGCGGTTCTGGCGGTGGTCCTGGTGGGTAACAGCGTCGCGCTGGCGGCGGGCAGGGCACCCGATCCGGTCAAGCTGAAACAGAAGCTGACCATTCGCGGCATTGGCAACAGCTTGAAGGTGACGGAGCTGGACGGCACCACCGTAAGCGGAAGCCTTACAGCCATCCGTGACGACGCCTTCGACGTCACCCTGAAGAAGGCCACGAAGCCCACCACGATCTCATACTCCCAGGTTGCCCGGGTTGACAATGTAAGAATGTCAACTGGCACCAAGATCGGGATCGTCGTCCTCTGCCTCGGCGTAGCTGCAGCGATCGTAGCGGTGATCGGCGTAAAGATGGAACACTCGCTCTAAATCATGTATGGCGGCGAACGGAGAGCATTACGGGACATCTCCCAATCGTGACCATACCTTCTAGACGGCTACCCAGCAGTTTGGGTGAAAGCAAGGCCCTGAGAGAGGAAACCCTTTGTTGAAATTCCTGAGCATCTACGTTTGCATTCTTGCGGCAGCACTCTCCGCGAAGACCGCCTCGGCCCAGGCGGGCGTCTATGCGCTCTTCACCGGCGCAAACCTCGACACCACCCAGACCACTGAGACCACCGGCCCTCCACCCACCGAAACCACTACCAACGTTACGACTCAACTCTTCGGGCCAACCCTCGGCTTCTATGGAGACTTTCCCACACCCGTGGTGAAAATCGGCGGCGACATTCGGGGCTACCTGCTGAACGGTAGCGGCAAGCAACACTACAACGGCGTCGTCGGTCCACGAGTTGCCGTGGAGATTCCTGTCGTCAAACTAAAACCCTATGGCGAGTTTCTGTTTGGCTTTGGCAGTTACAAAACCACCACGCCGGACGCCACCACCCACGTCGACTATGAGTACGTCGTCGGAGTCGACCGCAAGCTCTTCTCGCTGCTCGACTGGAGAATCCTGGAGTTCAGCTACTGCAAGTACTACAACGGGACTGTCCCCACCAAGGGACTTAGCGCCGGCCTGGTGCTGCGCATTCCTTGAGGGTTGTGCTGTTTGGGCGCGGTTATTTCTGCGGTTGGGTGCGGTACTGGAAGAGCACTAATGAGGGGAACTCGTGCAGGCGCTGGAAGTGTGGATTCGCGTCGACCCAATCCAGGCTGGGCGCGGCGTCGGGAAAGTCCTCCTCCTGGCGGTATGCGATGAGGATGCCGCCGTCCTTCATCTGGCCCAGATCGGTGTAGAGATCGGGCCCGCTCTCGTCCAGAGCCTCGACTGGAAAATTGGTGTAGTAGGCAAAATCCGGGTAGTTGCAATTCGTATACAGCACCGTTCCTGCCGGCACATTGCGATTGAGAAACTCCGCAACCTGCATCTCTTCGGAGACCGAGTGATCGAGAAAGCCTGTGTCCACGCGCTGGCGCAAGGGCAGGAAGGTGTAGAGCAGCGCGCCCGCCAGCACCACGGTTCCGGCGACGCGTGCGCCTTTGCGCCGGCCCTGCGCGAGAACGCTGAGTCCAATGGCAGCCAGCAGAAACAGAGGAGGCGCGAGGGGCATGATGTAGCGATGCTCGGAGTGGCGCAGCGCGCTGAAGAACACCAGCACGGCCAGGCCCCACAGCCACAGATAGGCTTCAAGCCAGCGCGCGCCACGGACCTTCGCCAGAGGCCCGCGCAGTCTCGGGGGGTTCTCTGTGCATCCCCATCTGGCCCACGCAAATCGTGTGATCCACAGCGCGAGTCCTGCCAGCGAGACCCAGCCAAAGATATTGCCGCACTGCTTGACATAAAAGAGCGGCGATTCCGAGCTGCCGCCGACGTTGTTCCATCCCTTCTGCAAGGTGGCAAGAAATCCGCCATAGCGGACTCGCGACCAGCACAGGTACGGTCCTAGGCCGACGAGTAACCCAACCGCGCAGGCCAGCATCGCTCGCGCCCAGCGGTCGGCCGCAAGGACCAGCAGCGACAGGACGCCAACACTCGACAGCGAGCCGAAGCGCATCAGCACGCACAGCGCCAGGGCAAAGCCTGCGGCGGCGAAGCGTGCGTCGGTCTGCTGCTCCAGCGCGCGCAGCAGCAGCCAGAAGGACAGGGCAATCAGGCTGAGGGCCGGGGCATCGGTGAGCAGACCGTGTCCCTGGTCGACGAAGAACGGCGCGAAGCCAAATAGCAGGGCGGCAATCGCCGCGGCCAATCGTCCGGCAATCATGCGCCCGCTGAGGTAGGTCCACACGGCGCCGAGGGCATTCAGCAGCGCGGTCACAATCGCCGCGGCATAGCTGCTGTTCCGCAGCAGAAAGATGCCCGCCCACAGCAGCGACAATAAGGGAGGACGGCGGTCCAGCTCAGAGTAGTTGGTCTTGCCGCAACAGATGGTCTCCGCATCCTGGAGATATACGTTCTCGTCCCAGGTGTGCATTCGGGTGAGTCCCCAGAGGCGCAGGACGAAGCCGGCTGCGACCAGCAGAATCATGAAGATTGTCTCTGCGCGCCGATGGGTCTTGCGGCCATCGTCGATCGCTTCAGCGTGGCCGGTCGCAGGCATCGGTCGCCAACCTCCAGTGATCCATCCTACCCGCTCCGCGCTGCGGGGCTATCGGCGTGTTCTTATTTGTCTGCGGCAGCGCGGGCGATGGAGTTTAGAATTCGCGGGGGAACGGGCGAAGTAATTTACGCGAAGTAGGTTCCTGCGTGTAGTCTTTGCTTAGATTTTGCGGGCGGCGGTTGCTGCTGAAAATTCCGACTAAGTTTCACAGGATACCGACGGTGGTTCTGATAACGGCTACTCGCCGGTCGCGGGCCGAGTTCGACCAATGTCCGCTGGGGCTGTCGCTGCGGCGGATGGGTTTCGACAAGACCTTGCGGCTGGCCTTGATCGAGGGCAACCAACGCGGCTTGCCCGCGGTATACAACCAATTCATCGACGAATCGTTGCGCGAAGAAGAACTGGTGTTCCTG
>CAZAXI010000203.1:0-7756 GCA_964489045.1 uncultured Granulicella sp.
TTAGATTACGAGAGAACTCCAGCTTCAACTGGTAGAGATTTCCGGGGGCAGGTCAGGCGTGCCGGGCCACCAATCCATGAGCTTCACAACGTCGAGAGCGGCTAGGCAGTGGACAACCTCCCCCTGATTTGGGATAAAGGGATTAGCAGGCACAATTACCGAGATTGTCTGAACCGATCGTGCATTATTCGATGTCATCGTCCAGGAGCACCGGCCAACTCACAGTCCGCCCGCAGCAAGTTTAGCTCCATGGAGAGGGGTATTTTCCCTTCTTTCAAAAATTTCGCATATGCACTAGGACTGAGGAGGCAAATCGAATCATACCCTTTCGCCAGTCCTGCCGTCTTCAGTTTGGCATCAAGGTCCCATCTCCACTCTATTAGCTTTGGGTAATCGTCTCCCGGATATTTGACAGCAGAACCAAGCAACTCGGATTCGATAGCGGGCTCGTCACCGATCACTGGATTCGAGACCTTGACGCGAACGGGCGTATCGAGGGGACGGCCCCAAAACTCCGCATCACGAAAGGTTGAAGCGAGAAATTTGCCGCGCTTCTCATAAGCCTTCGTGTCCGCAGGCCGAACGTGCCACCAATCCTTGCGATTGATGCGCGCCATCAGTTTTTCGCGGTTTGCCTGTTCCATCGAATTCCACAGACTCCCGAAAACATGGTTTGCTGTAGTCGGAATTGTAACGGTCAAAACACCCAAGAGCCACAAAGATCAACAGGGGCCGGGCACGGGGCGCTAAGATATTCAATCAAAACCACTTATTTTCACACGATTTCACCAGACTTCCATAAGCGGTGTGACCTGCTTTGGGACAGATGGAGCCACCTCCGTAACCTCCATAAATTGAGTGGGTTACAAAACGGGCGTTGTGGGGTTTGTCTGCTTTTGGGATTCCACCTGGAACTCCATTGGAAGGTCACCCAAATTCACGTTCGGGATTGTCTTGGGATCACCTCCAGCAATCTCGCATAGATCAGACCCCAGGACGTGCTCGAAGTCACTCAACAGGATTTTCTTCCTACTCCGCCTCCTTTTGGATTACCGTTGGGGGGCTTCGATTTGCGACAACCCTAACTCTCGAACCGGCACAGAATATCGGGGAGGCCGCAGCCCATCGGCTAAACGACTGACGGGCGCGGCTCTGACGAGCGCTCAATCTTCAAGCCGCAGGAGAACAGCCTCAAATGACATCACCCAAATTCTGTACGTGTTGTGGAAGCAGGCTGAACGTAGGGACGGCATTTTGCACGAATTGCGGCTCGGCTGCAAAAGCGGGTGCGCAGGCACCCGTTGCGTCGTCGGCGTACCTGAACGTTCCCTCCCCTATGCAGACCGCCGAAGGTGGAAAGTCGGGACGAAAAGATGAATTTGTCGTCGTCCCTGTCGTTTTGTGCTCGCTCGGGGCCGTCCTGTGGAAATTCGGCGGTTACGTCCTTGATTTCCTTATCTCAAGTTCCCATGAAATCAAGGCAGGGTATGCAGACAACATCCGGATTATCCACTCTGGGACATTGGAAGGGGTCAGCCTTTGGAGTACATGGGGGATTTTTTATTTCGTAATCTCCTTCGTCCTCGGGTCGCTTTTCTTTATCATTAGTCGCCTTTTGATTCTGGCAGTGGAACTCATTCTGATCTGGGTGGGGTCGATTCTTCTTTCTAATTTAGCCCTGCTCGGAATAAACATTCTGCTCGCCCCAGTGAATGTTGTCCGCCATCTTCTCAGGAGGAAACTTATATGGGTGCGGCTGCTGGTGGTAGGGGGCGGAGGCTCCGGAGGGGGCTATTCGGATCCGCGAAGCGGCGCGCGGATAGCACTCCAGGATGCAGTGAAATTGAGGGACGGGTCGGTATCCAAGCTCCCCCCACCAATTAGTTGAAAGGTCGAGGCGGGCGGGTGGCCCCCGTCCCCTCATCGGCGGGTCTGAACATTCCCCACGGCGCGTCGGCCGATAATGCTCGACATTTCGTTAAGCAGCAAAGTGGCGTGTTCAGGTGGCATTGGGATAATCAAGGGTCCTTGACCAGCACAGCCAACCAATGCAGGATATTTCTGCTCATCGACGCTGAAGCGTTTCCGTCCACCGTCCACATCACCAATATAGAATCTTTTAAATTTGGGAATGGAAGTTAAGAGCCGTACCTTGGCGGCCAACAAATCGCTTTCCCCAAAACCGAAAACAAGGGCGATCTCGGAAGTGTCCCAAGGCAACGAACTAACTTGGAAGGACGGGCCGACTATGACATCACATTGTCGCCACTCCGATCCTCCACGAAATCTAACAATGAGGCGAAGATCCGTCAGCCACACTTCCAGTTCCGACCCAATCTTGGGAGAGAGCTTCTTCGAATACCGCAACACCTCAGCCACTGCCAGGCGGAATGGCACCCCGCTTTCTTGGTGGTCCAATATTTCCCAACCCTGTCGCACAGCTACGAATTTCGCTCCCATCTCAGTTACTGGCACATCCCAAGCGACACAAGGTACCTGCATTAAACGCGTCCGTAAATCGCCAGTAATTGCTAAGCCACCACGGGCAGCATTCTGCTGCAATAGGTAGCGTTCAAAGTCGAACAGTGGCGGACCAGATAGTTCAAATGCCGCTGCTCCAAGCTCCGGGGGGCGATCGCTAGGACCTTTTTTGAACCCCCAACGGATGGACTGAACGCTTTCTGGAAATGCCTGCTGCAGAGCGCCACGGCTTTGGGGCACCTCAAGAATCAGGCGCAGATTTGTCATATAGAAGTGACCCGGCGCCATAACGAGGCCAACAAGCCAGTTGTCTGGTTTGACCGAATGGTGCTCCCAGACTATTGTTTCGCCGCGAGCCAGACAAACTGCATCTCCCACCGTTCCGCCGGTTTCTTTAGAGTCACGGCCGAGCCTGAGAAGGGTGATGCATCGAAGTAGGTCCCCGGGATTGATCGGATTTTGACGATCGAACCGGAACCCAACCGAGTAACCCTTAGGATCAAAAAATGCGCATTGGGCGCCCCCTTGGCCGACCTCCTGGTCACCGGTTGACAACATTCTTGCCGAACACTCGCTACCGAGCGGTGGACGAGACACAAATGTCATCATTTGCAAATCATCTGTATCATTTTTGTTCCCATGGTGGCACTGCAGTTGGGTTATCTCACTGAGCCCGACGCTATAGGAACGAACGACACTTGCCTTGCTTTTATTCGAGTACCAATTTAGGGCCACTCGCTGGTTCGTCAAGTGGAATAGACCCCAAACGGAAGGATCCAGGATTGACCATACAACCCAGGAGCCAGCAAGATCCTCTCCTTCATGGAGTTCGCACCGCAAGGGTTCAGCGGGAGCAGTTTGCTTGGTAGTGGTCAGTGGATGGCCACAATCGCCACAAAACCGTGCTCCTGACTCCGATTGAGCGCCGCACTGACTACAGATCATTGGGATCCTCGCTTGTCCAGAGCGGTTGAGCGCCCCACAGTCTAATCCCGCTGTTAGGCGGGTGTAAATCCCCGCTCGTCACGAAGTAGTCAGTGTGTCGCGTTTGCGAACTCCAATACATACTTATTGATCAAGTGAAGGGTTTGCTTCCATGTTGGCAGCCACACAGGTTGAGACGGCGACAGAGGTTGTGCGGGCGCGGCTACTTCTGAAGTAGAGATCTCCTTTTGTTGTTTCAATCAATCGGCTATCCAACTCATTTGGGTTTCCCTTCCGACTTCGCCTATGGCTTCGCCCTAAGCAACGCAAATAGAGTTATTCAAGGTCATCAAGATTGCTGATATAGGCTTCCTCGGCCTCGGGGAATGGCACCCGGCTCGTGGCCGGTGGCGCGGTTGACTTGATGTTAGACAGCGACACCTCCGGCTTCTGCAAACACGTCTTATAACGAGAACTCGGAATGATCCTTCATGAAGGCAGGTTCATGGCTGGTAGCGCCACAAGTCGTTGAGATCGTTATAACTTCCGTTTGCATCGTAGCCAAGGCCCCCAAAGAGCCAGAAATGGCCGTTGCTATCGGTCCAACCGTCAGCAAACCATCGGGCTCCGGGGGTGTTTCCGGCAGCAGGTATGCCCAACGCGCCGTACACTCCGGGTTGGGAGTTCGTGCTGCTTCCTCCCATCCACACCCACTCGTTCGTGGAAGGGTTGAATTCCCATAGGTCGTTGAAAATTCCGTTACCGGCGCCCCCAAGAAGCCAGAAATTGCCGCTGGCGTCGGTCCAGTTCACGGCGTAGGAGCGGCCTCCGGGGATGTTTCCGGATGCAGGCGTCCCCAGCGTGCCATACACTCCGGCGTGGCCTACAGTGTTGCTTCCTCCCATCCACGCCCACTGGTTTGTGGATGGATTGAACTCCCAAAGGTCGTTGAGATAACCATTCGCTGAACCCGCATCGTAGCCTACGCCCGCAAAGAGCCAGAGATGGCCGCTGCTGTCGGTCCAGCTTGAGGCATCAAGCCGGCCTCCGGGGATGTTTCCGGCGGCGGGCGTTCCCAGCGTGCCGTAGACTCCGGAGTTGCCTGTGTTGTAGCTGGGCACCGTGCTGCTTCCGCCCATCCACGCCCATTCCTTCGTGGAGGGATTGAACTCCCAAAGGTCGTTAAGCAATCCAAAAGTGTCGTTGGCGTCGTAGCCCCAGCCCCCAAAGAGCCAGAAATGGCCGGTGTGATCGGTCCAAGATGTAGCCCATTCGCGACCTCCCGGGATATTGCTGGCGGCTGGCGTTCCCAACGTGCCATACACTCCGGCCTGACCACATCCCCCGCAGCTCACTGTGCTGCTTCCGCCCATCCACGTCCATTCCTTCGCGGAAGGACTGAACTCCCAAAGGTCGTTGAGACCGCTATTACCTCCGTTGGCGTCGAGACCAGTGCCTCCAAAGAGCCAGAGGTTTCCGCTGCTGTCGGTCCAGCTCGAAGCATTCAAGCGGCCTCCGGGGAGGTTTCCGGCAGCAGGCGTTCCCAACGTGCCGTACACTCCGGCTAGGCCGCAACCATAGCCATTGCAGGGCACCGTGCTGCTTCCGCCCATCCACGCCCATTCGCTCGTGGAAGGATTGAACTCCCAAAGGTCATTCAGATCGCCAAAATGACCGTTCGCCTCGAAGCCCTCGCCCCCAAAGAGCCAGAGATTGCCGCTGCTGTCGGTCCAACTCGATGCGCCATCGCGGCTTCCAGGAATGTTTCCGGCAGCAGGCGTCCCCAAGGTGCCGTACACTCCGGCGTGGCCACACTGGCCCCCGCTCGGGGTGCAGCTGCTTCCAATCGTGCTGCTTCCGCCAATCCACGCCCACTCACCCGTCGCCAGGACATTCGTGACCGAGAAGCCTGCCGCAGCCGACGATCCGCCGCCCGGCGTAGGATTCGTCACCACGACCGGATAAGTTCCGGCCGTGGCAAGGTCAGCCGAAGTGAGCGAGATCGTGAGTAGCGTTGCGCTCAGAACGTCCGCTGCATGGGCAATGCCATTGAGTGTCACCGTGGACGAGGGAATGAATCCTGTGCCATTAATCGTGAGCGTCTGGGGTGCCGAGCCAGCCGCCAGCGAAGGGGGAGACAAGGACGAGATCGCCGGGACAGGATTGTTTGAAGAGGGCGAAAAAACAGTAAAGTTGACTGCATTCGACGCTCCACCGCCTGGCGCAGGATTCGTCACCACAACTGGATAGGTCCCAGCTGTAGCAAGGTCCTCGGAAGTGAGAGAAATCGTGAGCGCGCTGCCGCAGATGATCAACGTGGGACGAGCGCTGCCATTGAATGTAACAGTGGACGAGGAAAGGAACCCGGTGCCGTTAATCGTGAGCGTGTAGGGGGGAGAGCCAGCCGCCATTAAAAAGGGAGAAACTGAGGTGATTGCGGGGACAGGGTTGCTCAAAGGGAATGACGCAGTATAGACACGCACGTACTTCACCAGCAACTCGGACGGAAACACCGTCGAGTTATTCGGCGAACCGTCCCCATTTAGCAATCCTACCGGCGGTAAGCCGTTTGGGCCCACCGCAACATTGAGTAGAAAGAAAAAGGGGCCGTTGTCGAACGCCCAGCATGCTCCTACGCCTTGGGGAAGATTGGCGGGCGTTTCCGCGGCGTAAACATTGGTGGGGCTGTCCACGTAGAATTGCACCTCTGCTGGTGACCACAGAATGCCAAACGTGTGGAAACCAGTGAACGGTTGGTTCAAGAGGAGCGAGTACGGATTGGTGATCAGCGAGCCGGTGAAGCCGGTCCCGTGAATGGAGCCAGTAATCGTGGAGGGCAGGTAGCCGTAGTTCTCCATGATGTCGATCTCGCCACATGCCGGCCAGCCCACTGTTTTCTCATAGTCGTTGCCCAACATCCAGAAGGCCGGCCACAGCCCCTGGCCGTATCCCTGCGCCTCTGTCGTGGGCAGTTCTATGCTCGCCTCGATCCGCCCATAGGCCAGGCTGAACCCCACGCCCCCCGCCTCGCCCTGCGTCTTGATCCGCCCCGAGGTGTACACGCACGTCGACGATGTGGCGGACAAACACGTCGACGGATCCTCCACGCTGTCCACCCTTATGTGCAGATTCCCATCCGCCCCCACATAGTAGTTTGGATTGCTTGAGTCGCAGTTCGGCGCACTCGAGCCCCACGCGCAATAAGTCTCCAGTTCGCCACTCCCAAACGTCCCCGGCGGACCCGAGTCGGGGGTCCACACGTTCGTATTCGGCTCCCAGTACTGCGCCCCGTTGGCTGCGGTAATCGTTGGAGATCCAGGAATATAATCGCTCGAAAACTCATAGTCCCACACCAGGGTCCCCGGCGCGATATTGGGCGCCAATGTCTGGCTCGACACCTGGCTGGGAGTCCCACCGGGAACTGCAGCTATCGCAGTCAACGTAATATTGGAAGCCACCAGAAACGGCGCAGTATACTGTGGTGAATTCGTGGTCGGCGTACTGCTGTCTAAGGTGTAATAGATCGTTGCGCCTGCGGCGCTGTCGGTGATTGTCACGACCTCGGCCCCGTTTAGCGCCGCTGCCGTCGTAATCGTGGGCGTCGCTACGCGCGTGGAGGCTACAGTGCTTGCGTTGCTTCCATTGGACCCGCCGCCGCAACTGACAATGGCCGTCAAAACTCCCGCTGCTGACAACAGGGCCGCAAACCTCCATCCCATCCGTAAAGCCCTGCGACGCCGCTCAGTTTCAGCCATCTGCGTGCCCCCTTGACGGCTTTTGCGAACAAATATACTCCTGTCTGCCATCCTCCCACCAAAAGTCCCCTGAGCATTGTACCGACGGGCATTCAGCATTCGGATCGCTGCGCCTGCAGATCAATCTCGGGATCACACCCCAATGAGGCCCGGGCTGTAGTCGATTTTGTAACGGTCAAAGCACCAAAGAGCCACAAAGCTCAACAGGTCTGGGCGAAGAAACGGCAACTTATTCTATTGAAACCACTTATTTTCACCCAATTTCAACAGATTTCCACAAACCGTGTGACCTGCTTTGGGAGCAGAGGGTCGTCAGTTCGAATCTGACCGCCCCGACCAATGTTTTCAGCGGTTTGCAGGTGAGTGTGGTAGCGCATCTGCTTTTGGGACAGATGCTCTAGCAGCTGAAAGGCGCGCCAATACTGGCTTTTCGCTCTGACTCCGATGCAAATCCAGCTACAAAATCGCCCACATTGCGTCGGCGGGTGAAGTCGCAAGAGTCTGCCGAGCGCACGTAGCTGGCATCCTCGATGAGCGACTCGGCGATTTGCACTAAGCCGCTAGCGCGGCAGGGTTATGCTTCCGTGGCGGTTGGA
>CAZAXI010000204.1:0-7734 GCA_964489045.1 uncultured Granulicella sp.
TCGATGATCCTGACGCTGGCACCGTGATGAGACACTTTCATAAAACATCCAAGCCCACGGCGGTGCTCTGCCACGGCCCGATTTCACTTCTCTCTGCTCTTCCAAATTCGACCGAGGTGGTCGCGGCGCTGGCAGCGGGCGATGCCGATGGAGCACGGAAAAAGGCTCAAGGATGGATCTATTCCGGATATAAGATGACGATCTTTTCGACGGCGGAAGAGCAGCAGCGGGAGCCGCTTGAGATTGGTGGTAAGGTTCTCTTCTACCCGGACTTCGCCCTGCGTACTGCGGGCGGTGACGTAAGTGTGGTTGCGCCATGGGGGAGCTACGCCCTTCAAGATCGCGAGTTGATCTCAGGTCAGAATCCGTTCTCGGACCAAGCGCTTCTGAAACTCCTTCTACCGGCGCTCGACGCGAAGACGAAGTCTTCTACTGGCACTCAACGCGAAGAACAAATGACTCGGTAAGTTGGTCGCCAGAGTTAACGGAAAGGAACATTCCGTGAATTATCCGACGCTCTATCGCACCACAAAGGTCGATGGGCTCTCCATTTTCTATAGAGAGGCCGGTCCAAAGAACGCGCCGACATTGCTTCTGTTGCACGGACTGCCGTCATCGTCGCGCATGTTCCAGCCGCTCTTCTCCAGACTATCGGATCGCTTTCATCTGGTCGCTCCCGATTATCCTGGTTTCGGACACAGCGACTGGCCGGATGCGAAGGCATTCGCGTACACGTTCGATCGATACGCAGAGATCATGAATCACTTCACCGAGGCGCTTGGGCTCTCGCGCTACACGCTCTATATGCAGGATTACGGCGGGCCGGTGGGTTTTCGCATGATCCTGGAGCATCCGGAGCGCGTGGAAGCTCTCATTGTTCAAGACGCGGTTGCGCATAATGAAGGCCTGGGCGTGAATTGGAAGACGCGTCGCGAGTTCTGGGCCGATCGCGTTCCCAACGAAAGCGCGCTGCGCGCGAATTTGCTCTCGTTGGCGGCGACACGCACTCGTCATGTCGGCAACGATCCGAATGTGGAACGCTACGACCCCGATCTGTGGACGGATGAGTTCTATTTTCTCAATCGGCCCGGCCAGGCTGAGATTCAAAGTGATTTGTTCTACGACTATCGAACCAATGTGGACGCGTATCCGAAATGGCAAGCGTGGATGCGCGAGAACCAACCGCGACTGCTGGTGATATGGGGCAAGTATGAGCTCTCGTTCGACCCCGGCGAGCCCGAACGTTATCGCAAAGATGTGCCGAATGCTGAAGTTCACATCGTGGACGGCGGTCATTTTGCATTGGACACGGCAGCAGATGAAATCGCCGCATTCGTGCGAGGGTTCCTGGACTCTTCTCGCGAGGGCAGGAGGAGCGCGGACGGGACAAAGCAACTCGAGGCGGTTGTACGCGGGGGTGTATTGAGTTCGAAGCCTTAAAGCGAGCGGTAATCAACGCCCCATGGCACCGGTATGGTGCTTCGCATCAGCCGGAGTAGCGAGATGGGCGATCATGGGTCGCTAGGCCTTTTAGGCGCGGCGCTGGTTTTCAGTCCAACCCGCACGCCGCGATGGAGAACCTGAGATAAGTCCGGACGGTAGAGCAATCAACCCGGATTTGTATCGGTAAGTCGGCAAGTGTCCGCCGACACGCCAGAAGAACCTCAACTCGCCACGTTGGATTTTGGACCCGGGAGACCGCGATCCCCTTGGTGCACAAGCGCCGTCCGGATGAACGGCAAGTCCATGCAGAAAATTACCCTCCGTTGGCGCACAATCACCGAATGAGCAAGGACCAGAGACGCGGTGCTTCACTATTCCCTATTCCCTCGTTCCTGACAGGAGAGAGTACCCCCCTCCCCCCTATTTCCTGTGTAACTGTGAACTCTGGCTGCCCCGCGAAAGTCCGGAGAGCGGCGCCACAGTTGTCGTACCGAAAAACCGCGCAGGGTGGCATTTTCTTTAAGAAAATGCCACCCTGCGCGAGGTTGAAAGTGCAGATGAATTGTGGAACCGCTCTAGAACGAATACTTCAACGCGAACTGCGTCACTCTCGGATTAGTGGTCGTTGAAAGGATGGTTCCAAAGGCAGTGCTCCCCGGAGCGTAGGCCGTGTCTGGAACGGCAAAGTTCGGGTGGTTGAGAGTATTGAAGAAGTCCGCCCGTAACAGTACGCTGGCGTCCGACTTAGGCCAATGCACCGGCAGATTTTTGCTGAGCGAGAGATCGACATCGGCCTGGCCAGGCCCCTTGAGGATGCCGTTGGGGGTGTTTCCAAAACCCATGCCAACACCGTCGTCACCGATCACGGCCGGGGTCGTGAGGCAAGCAGCGTTGATGTAGTTGTTCACTCTGCTACTGACAGATCCCGAAGTCGGCAAACTTTTCGCGGTGCAACCCGTAGCATAGCTCGGCCGATCGTTGTTAACGCCGTAAATGTTGTTGGCGTTGTTGTAGGAGAGGCTCACCTCCTGGCCCGACTGGACCACCGTAGCAGTTGCAACATTCCACCCGCCGAGCGTGTCTGCCAGCACATGATGAGATTTCGCCGGGCTGGGAAGAACATAGTACGCGGAGAGTACAAACCGCTGCGGCCGCATCCAGGGGTCCGGTCCGTATCCAGATTCGTGAGCGCGCTGAACGGTCTGATCGCCGCTTGGTCCTAAAACGTTCGTCCCCACGGTAAAGCCCGGTACGGGGCTCAGCAATCGCGCCCAGGTGTAGGCAGCCTGGTACTGAAAGCTATGCCTGAATTTCTGCGTTAGCGTTGCTTGCAAAGAGCTGTACCAAGCCTCTTGAGTGGGCGAAAAGTAGTACATCGAGTCCGTTGCCCAACCCATATAAGGTGCGCGAAGGGTGAGGTTCGCAAGTGTATTTGTGGTCTGGCCGCGAATCGGCGCTGAGGCCGAGGCCAGAGCCGCCTGGTTGATCGTACTACCCGCGATGATGTGCAGACTGCGTGCGCCGGAGTACGCGGCGTCTAAAACGGCGCCGCCGGGGAGTTTGGATTGCAGGCCAAGACTATAGTGATAGGTCGTCGGAGGACGCCAATTCATAGCCAGCGCATCCATGGTGTAAGCGGTTGTGTCGGAGTAAGCCGACCATGAAGGGAGGGGAGCCAGAGTCGGGAAGGGGTTGGCATCGGATTGAGCCCCGTCGGCGGCTGCCACCAAGTTGCTCCAGGAACCATACGGCTCTTCCGCGCTCATCTGCAGATTCATCTGGCCTGTGGTCGTAGAGTGATACATGCCTATGCCTCCCCGGAGAACAAATCGTTCCGAGCCGGGCAGCATCCAGGCAAACCCCACACGCGGATTCAATACATTTTGGCCGTCGCCATTGAACCCCATTGTGTTACTCCCCTGTATTACTCCCGGGGGGGCGGCGGGGCCGCGGTAATTGGACCCAATCAGGTAGCCGGCGTAACTGCCAGCCGCCCCCGGATTGGGATTAAGCGCGGACACATCCACGTTGCCCACCTTTCCGCTGGCTTCCCCAAAGTCGCCTATGCGCTCGTAGCGCAAGCCCAAGTTGAGCGTGAAACGCCTCGCTATAACGTAGTCGTCTTGAATGAAGCCATTGGCGCTCTTGTATCGCCAGTCGCGATCTTTGTTCCCAAGCCCTTCGAACGACTCGTAAATGTTCCCGTATCCATAAGCTACTTCAGGCTGTCCCAGCAGAAAGTCCGCCCAGGTTAGCGGAATCACGTCACCCGGGTAGTCAAAATACTGCATGTGGTCCTTGCCGTAGTCGAAACCGCCGCCGAAGGTGAGCTGGTGCTTTCCCTTGGTCCAGGACAACGTGTCAGCGATCTGGTACTCTGCCTCCAAAAAGGCAGTCGCCGAAGATGTGCCCACTATGAAGCCATCGTCGGCGATATCGATCAAGGGGAACTCTTCTTGCTCTGGCAGGGCGTTCATTCCCAAACTCTGAAAGCTAAACGCGTCGTCGTAGTGCTGGGCCGAGGTCGACCTGCGGAAACCGACCACTAATTGGTTCACCAGGCTGGGACTCAGGGTGTAAGTGTCTCCAATCGAACCCACATCGAAGCGTTCCGGCTGATAGACTGCAAATCCGAGAGTACTGCTCCCATCCATGGTCGACGATATATTGCTGAGTGCGCCGAAATAGCGAACTGCCACCTTGTTGCGGTCGGACCTCAGATAGTCGCCGTTCACCATCCATTGGTTTTCATCGAAAAAGCCGGGCGCGCTCAGATGAGAGTAGCACTCTGTTTCGATATCGACGCTGGGGCTGCACTTTTGGGGTGTCGGTATCACGTATTGACCGTTGGGCAGCTTAGCGTTGAGTAGGTTGTATGCCTGGGGCGCAATATTTGAGCCATTGGATAAGATGGTTTGCGACGGACCAGCGTAGGCGACGAGGTAGCCGGAATCGCCACCGAAAGTCGACCCCAATCCCGTATACGACCGGTCGTTCGTAAGGGGAGGGAGTAAGTCATCATGATGGTCCGACTGGTCGAGGGCATTGAACTGCTTTGTGCCCTGCCAGGAACCAAAGAGCAGAAGCTTGTCTTTAACCAATGGACCGCTTGCGGTAAAACCATATTGATTCTGGCGCAGAACGTCACGCGGTTGGCCGGCTTTCTTTGCAAACCAGTCATTGGCGTTGAGATCTTCGTTCCGTAAAAACTCGAACATAGTCGCGTGGATGCCGTTGGTGCCGCCTTTTGTAATGACATCAACATCGGCCCCGCCATTGCGCCCCGTGGTGGCATCATACAGGGCCGTCTGCACTTTGAATTCCTGAATGGTGTCGGGATTGGCCACCGGAATTCCCATCGAGTAAGTCATCGAACCTTGCACGTCGTTGATCGGGAGGCCGTTCATTTCAAAGTTGTTGTCGGCCGCAGTGCCTCCCTGGGTCATGAGACTTCCGCCCCCGGGAACTCCACTTAAGCCGCCGCCGCCTCTTCCGTTATTTCCCGCGTTGTTGACTTCTTGGGCGACGCCCGCGTTCAAGCCGATGATCTGCGTGAAGTTGCGCGCAACCAAAGGCAGGCTTGCAACCATCTCGGAGTCCGTCACGCGTCCCAATTCACTCGATTCGGTCTGTAACTCCACACTTACAGAAGCCACGGTAACCGTCTCTGTCACCTCGCCCGTTTGCAGTGGCATATTCTGCACCGTTGTCTCCGCCACGATCACCTGAACGTCCGGCGACACGGCCACCTTGAACCCCTGTTTCGTGACTTCGAGCGTGTATTGCCCTGGCGGCAGCAGGGACATAAGATACAGCCCGCTGGCGTTGGTTTGCGAGGTTCGCGTGTATCCCGTGCCTGCACCTGTAACCTTGACCTGAGCACCCACCACCACGGCACCGGCTGGGTCTGTGATTGTGCCGCTGATGGCGCCGGTTCCACCTGTCTGCGCGTCTAGCAGCCCGCAGGCGGTAAACAGCGCGCATAAAAGGAACACTACGAATGCGCAGCGGTAGCGCGAGACAATTTGTTTGCGAGCGGGTTGCATATGTTGGGAGTAACTCATGTGTTTTCTCCTCTTAAAATCTGGCCTCTCCAAAATTGGTCCCAGGAAAGAATTCACGTATAGTAAAAAAACAAATGCAGAACTCGACAGGTCCTGAACAGACATTTGCATGTCATTTATAGACACCCGCTCCATTAAGAGATATTTCAGAAAAATTGGTAACTTCATGCAGTTATGCCCGAAGTGCCAGGTAGACAGAAATTCACCGACAAGGCTCGTCACCAGCGTGGCGAGCCGCGGCTGTTGCCATTCATCGGGGTTCGCCCGTCACTGTTTACATTGCGCCTGCTGAGTCGGTAGTTTCGGCGAATATAAGCCGACATTCCAATTCCATGCAATGTCCCCGCTCGCTCGCCGCCGGCAAACACTTTCTTCATTGAACTCATACATCCCTGGCAACAGATGTTCTGACGGATGTGGAGCTTCCTTGAATGCCATGTAGGAGCCTGCCGGCCCGAACGAGGGCCAGTCCGGCTCATTTGCGGCCTGTGGGCGGCCCGTGCGTGCAAACGAACTCCAATAGCCAACCATGGCGTCGGAAAGCCGCGTCTCCACAGGTGTTGCCGGAACTTTCGGCCAATGCGGCGGCGTAGCATCGGACGTGCCGAACACATAGGGCAATTCGCTGGCGTGGAAGCCGTGCAGACCAGCAGCGTCTTCTGCCGGGTATCCATGATCGAAGAAGTAGAGGAAAGACGGCTGCCCCAGTGCGGATTGTTTTCTAACAAGCCGTTGCGCCGTCCACCCGTACAGGGCGTCTCGCGTCGTAGCCAATATGCTCTCCTGCATGTTGGCGCTGGGATAGAGCCGCAGGAATTCGTCGGCCATGTCGCCATAACGGTCGCGAATGACGGCTTCGTACGCGGCTACATTCGCGGGAGGTTGCGGGGCGAGAACCCTCAGCGAGCGGATCTCGCCGCTGTTGAAGCCAGCCAGCAGCGGCACAGGCGCTTGTTCGCCTCTATCGAATACATCGACAAGCTGGCGTGGCAACACGTGTCCGTCGATGGTGCCCCATGGCGCGTACCCAGCCGCCGGAGCGGCGAGAGCCAGCGCGCCCGCGTCCATCGCCCGCATCGCTTCAATACTCGGCGCGTGCAAGGCGGCCGCTAATTTCACACCGCTTTCTTCGGCGGAAGCTGAGCCGAAACTGCGCTGCTTCAGCTCGGGCGTGGAGATCATGTACGCACTTTCGGCAATCGCCTTGGAGAAGAGACCCCGGGCATCGGGCGCTGTCAGCAGATACATAACGCTTAGTCCGCCGGCCGATTCACCTGCGATGGTCACGTTCGAAGGATCGCCGCCGAAAGCGCTAATGTTGCGCCGGACCCATTTGAGAGCCTCGATCTGATCGAGCAAGCCATAATTGCCGGATATGCCCAGTGCCGACTCATGGCTGAGTTCGGGATGCGCGAGCCACCCAAAGACGCCCAGCCGATAGTTGATGGAGACGACGAGAATGCCCCGCTCGGCAAGTCGTGTGCCGTCGTACAAAGCGTCCCTGCTCGACCCCGCGGTGAGAGCGCCTCCGTGTATCCAGAAAAAGACGGGCGCGTTGCGTGCTCCGGCTGGAGTCCAGATATTCAGCGTAAGGCAGTCCTCGCTCATAGGCGCTGGAACCCAGGCATAGATACTCGCAGGTGAGCCTGAAGGCTGGAAACAAACGGGTCCAAACTCGGTGGCTTTCCTGATGCCCGCCCACCGCGGCGCGGGACTGGGCGGTCTCCAGCGCGCTGAGCCCGTGGGAGGCAGGGCATATGGAATGCTTTTGAAAACGCGCAGCCCGCCTTCCATCCGGCCCTCTAACGAGCCGGCAGGAGCGTCCACGATTGGACCGTTCTTGTCATGGGATGGCGCGGACATAGTTGGAACCTGTTGAGCGAAATTCGAAGGCGCCAAAACAACACAGGCGGCCGTGACGGACCAGGCTACCAAGCGACGAAGTATGATCATTGGATTGTTCCTCCAACTGTACGGCTTTCGTTTCTAAGCACGCGCGCCAACGCCAGGAACAGCAACACAGCAACAACGTAGAGTGACGCGAGCATGTAAAGTGCTATCTGCAACGACTGATGAGGATGGCTTGCGTGGAAAAAGTCGCTGGCCGCGCCCACGAAAGTGGGGCCAAGGCCGAGGCCGATCAGATTCATGATGAGCAAAAGAAGTGCGCCTGACATGACGCGCTGGTCTGGCCGAACTTCCTCCTGCACGAGAGTAACTGCCGATG
>CAZAXI010000205.1:0-7714 GCA_964489045.1 uncultured Granulicella sp.
CCCAGAAGGCAGCCAGCATCGAAACCGGCGGAGGCGGCGCGACCACCAGCGTCGATTGGGGCAGCTTCAAGCAGGACTTCGACACCGTCTTCGGCGAAGCCGTCGATCTGTTGCTTCATCCGGCGTTCAAGCCCGACAAGCTCGCGCTCGCCCAGCGCGGCATGTTCACCAGCATCTCGCGCCGCAACGACGAACCCGACTCCATCGCCGGCCGTGAGTCTGCCAAACTCGTCTACGGCAAGGACAGCCCGCTCGCCCGCCAGGCCGAATACGCCACCGTGGCCGCCGTCACTTTGGACGACCTGAAGGCGTGGCACGACCGCACCGTCGTCCCCAACGGCATCATCGTCTCGGTCGAAGGCGACTTCGACTCGGCCGCCATGGAAGCCAAGCTGCGCAAGGTCTTCGAGCCGATGTCGCGTGGCGAAGCCATCCCGCCGCTGAAGGCCGACTTTCCCGGCCCGCCGCCCGGCGTCTACTTCGCCGACAAGGAAGACGTAAATCAATCCACGGTGGAGATCCTCGGCCTGGGCACGGAGCGCAGCAATCCCGACTACTACGCCCTCAGCGTCATGAACGAGGTCTTCTCCGGAGGCTTCGGCTCGCGCGTCGTCCAGTATGTTCGCACCAAGCTTGGCCTCGCCTACGACGTCGGCGGCAGCTATGGCGCGGACTACGACCACCCCGGCGTCTTCCGCAGCGAGGTCGGCACCAAGAGTGTGACCACTGTAGCCGCGACCAACGCCGTGCTCGAAGAGATCGGCCGACTCAAAACCGTGCCTCCGACGCCGGCGGAGTTGCGCAAGGCCAAGGACCAGGTGATGAACTCGTTCATCTTCCGTTATGACACGCCGGAAAAGACTCTGAACGAGCAAGTTGTCCTTGCGTTCTACGGCTACCCGCCGGACTTCCTCGAGAAATACAAGGACGGAGTCGAGCGCGTTACCTCCGCCGACGTCAGCCGCGTGGCGAACAAGTACATCGACGTGTCGAAGCTGGCGATCCTGGTCGTAGGCAACAAGGCCGAGATTAAGCCCCCGCTCTCCAGCCTGGGCAAGGTCACGGACCTGGACATCACCATCCCGCCGCCGCCCGGCAAGCCCGCGCGGTAGCGGAAGCTAATTTTCGTCGAGCACTTTGAAGATATCGGCAAGCACGAGGACGACGGGCGTCTCCGGAACCCTCATTTCGCCTGTGGTCTGCTCGATTGTGGTCGCCCCCGAGCAGATCATGACGCTGCGGGTAGCCGGGTCGACGACCCACACTGCCGAGACTCCCATCTCCAGAAAATCGCGCACCCGCTCGCGCGTCCGCAGCATAGTGTCTTCCGGAGAGAGTACTTCTATGCAAAGCAGCGGCGGCTGCGCCACAATCTGCTCCCTGGGTGCGTCCTTACGCAAGACGCAAACATCGGGAACCCGGAATCGGGTCGCGCTCACCTGTACTCGTAACTCAGAACGTGCCGTGACATAAGCGGCATTTTCCGGCTGGCACAGCAGAAAAACAAAACGAGACTGAAGATCGGCGTGATCGCGTTCTCCCAAATTTCTCTCCCGTACCTCCCCGTCCACATAATCGCGGTCAGGGCGATAACTCCTGCGAAGATACTCATTGACCGGAACAACTGTGCTCGTCGCCATCGGAACCTCGCTTGCTATCAATTATGCTCTCACCCTCCAATGGAGCCAACACCCTTCGCCGTGAGAAGATAGCGGGCATGGAAGTATCCGGTTTCGCAGTAGCGATCATGGCCGCGGGCAAGGGCACGCGGCTCAAAAGCAAGCGGCCCAAAGTGTTGCACGAGGTGGGTGGGCGCGCTCTCCTGTTGCACGTCATCGCGGCGGCCAGGACGCTGGTCCGCGCTGAAGACATCTACTGCATCGTCGGGCACGAGGCGGACCGGGTGCGCGCCGCGGTGGCGTTCACCGGCGTCAACTTCGTTCTGCAAGAGGCGCAGCTCGGCACCGGCCACGCCATGCAGGTGCTCAAGGCCCACCTGCAACTGCCCGGAAACCGCGCTCCCCGGCATCTCCTCGTGCTCTCCGGCGATGTTCCCCTCATCCGGCCGGAGACGCTGGCCTCGCTCTGCGAACTGCATCTGCTGGAGAGCGCCGCCATGACCATCCTCACCGCCGTCCCGCCCGACCCCACCGGCTACGGTCGCGTCCTGCGCCGTTCCCCTGCCTCGCCCGAGGTCACCGCCATCGTCGAGCAGAAGGCGCTGACGCGCGAACAGCTCCACACGCCCGAGATCAACTCCGGCATCTATTGCTTCGATGCGGAGGCCCTGTTCTCGAAACTCAGCCAGCTCTCCACCGAGAATGCCCACGGCGAGTTCTACCTGACCGACGTCGCCGCCATGCTGGTCGCCGACGGCCGCCGCGTGGTCGCGCTGAAGGCCGAGGGCGTGGACCAGGTGCTCGGCGCCAACACCATTGCCGAGGTGATGCATCTCGACCAGGCCATGCGCGTCGCCGCCGCCCGTCGTCTGATGGCCGAGGGCGTCACCATCTTCCGGCCCGACACCTGTGTCATCGATGCCGAGGTGTCGGTTGGCCCCGATACAATCATCGAGCCTTATGTCCAGCTTCTCGGCGCCACCAGCATCGGCAGCGACTGCCGCATCCGCTCCTACTCCGTCATTCAGAACTCCACGCTCGCCGACAACGTCACCGTGCGCAATGGCTGCATCCTCGACGGTGCGCAGGTCGGCGACGGCGCCGTGCTTGGTCCCTATGCGCATCTCCGTCCCGAGAGCAACATCGGCCCCGACGCGCACGTGGGCAACTTCTGCGAGACCAAGAAAACCACGCTCGGCCGCGGCTCCAAGGCCAACCACCTCACTTATCTCGGCGACGCGATCATCGGCGAAGACACCAATGTCGGCGCCGGCGTCATCACCTGCAACTACGACGGCGTCCACAAACACACCACCATCATCGGTGACAACGTCTTTGTCGGCTCGGACTCGACCCTGGTCGCGCCCATCAGCATCGGCGACGGCGCGTACGTCGGCGCCGGCTCCTGCATCACTCGCCCCGTTCCCGCCGATGCGCTGGCGATTGGCCGCGCGCAGCAGGTGACCAAGGAAGGCTGGGCCGCCAAGCGTCGCGCCTCCCGCCCCCCTGAGAAGAAACCCTGACTGCAAACCGTTTCGCTTTTGCTTGTTCTTACTCAGCGCTGTTTTTTGAGTCCGTGTTTCTATCCGCGTTGATCCGTGTTAGGCCTTTGTATCCACCACCACCGCCAACGCCAGCCCATCCCACTTCTTTCTTCCCACGGTCTGGATCGCAGTGGCGGAGAGCCTCGGCTCCGCTGCCAGCAACTCGAACATGGCGCGAACTCCCTGGATATCCGGGTCCTTGCTGGCGACGTTCAGGATGGCTCCTTCGCGCACCACGTTGTCGATCACGATCAGTGTCCCGCGTTTTGCCAGCTTCAGGGCCCAGCCGATGTATGCGGGGATATTCTCCTTGTCCGCGTCGATGAAGATCATGTCGAATGGCGCCGTGCGTTTCTTTACCAGCCGGGCCAGCGAGTCGGCCGCGGGACCAACGCGGATTTCGACTTTTTGTAGCATCCCGGCCCGCTTGAGGTTGGCTCTTGCCACCTGCGCATGTTTCGGCTCAACCTCCAGCGTCACCAGCCGGCCGCCGGCAGGCAGCGCCCGCGCCAGCCAGATGGTGCTGTACCCGCCAAGCGTGCCGATCTCGAGAATCCTCCGCGCCCCTTTCGTCAACGCCAGCACATGCAGCAGCTTTCCCTGGTTCGGAGCCACGTCGATCAGGGGCAATCCTGCTGCCGCATTCGCCTTCAGCGCCGCGTCCAGCGCCGGGTCCGGCGCCACCAGCCTCTCCATGATGTAGCTGTCCACGGCGCTCCATTTTTTCTGTCCCATACTGGTTCCACCTTATCTTTGTTTTGTATCGCTCCATCATAAAGTGCTCATGGACCGCAGCATAATCACCGATAGACTCAACAGCCCGCCTTCGACGGAGGCATTGGCCTTAACCGTCCGGCAGGCATCTGTGCAGCCCATTCGGAGCAGAGAACATCGGGCCATGAATCGGAAAACCATACCGCCGCCGGAAGACCTTCCGGGACAACAGGAGCACATCCTGGTCGTCGACGATGAGTCGGCGACGCTCGGTCTGGTCGTCTCCCTGCTCGGACACAGCGGATATGACGTCACTCCCGCGCTGGACGCGGAGCGCGCGCTACTTCACCTGCAGGACGACCCTGGTTGCCGGCTGGTCCTCGCCGACGTGATGTTGCCTGGCGCCGACGGCCTTACCCTGCTCGATGCCATCTGCACCAACCACCCTGGCCTGCCGGTCGTGGTGCTCACTGCTGCCCACGACGTCCACATTGCCGTCAGCGCCTTCCGCCGCGGCGCGGTCGACTTCCTGCTGAAGCCCTTCGACGGCAACCAGCTGCTCGCCGCCGTCGATCACGCTCTGGAGCACAGCCGCCTGCAGCAGCAGAACGCTGCGTACCGCCAGAATCTGGAAGAGATCATCACCGCCCGCACCAGCCGTCTGCGAGCCACCATGCAGGATCTCGAACGCAGCTACGACTTCACCCTGGAGGTGATGGGCGACGCCCTCGACCTGCGCGACGCCGAGACCGAGGGCCACTCCCGCCGCGTCACCGCATACTGCATCGCCTTGGCCCGCCAGATCGGCCTCAATGCGGAGCAGCTCCGCGTCATCGCACGCGGCGCCTTCCTCCACGACGTCGGCAAAATCGCCACTCCCGACCGCATCCTGCTCAAGCCGGGAAAACTCAACCCCGAGGAAACCGAGATCATGCGCCAGCACTGCGCGCTCGGCTACCAGATGGTGCGCAAAATCCCCTTCCTGCGCGACGCATCCGAGATCATCTATACCCACCAGGAGGCCTTCGACGGCACCGGCTACCCGCGCGGCCTGCGCGGCGAGGCCATCCCGCTCGGCGCCCGCATCTTCGCCATCGCCGATACCCTCGACGCCATGACCTCCGACCGTCCTTACCGCAAGGCCCTCAGCTTCGAGCAGGCCCGCGCCGAGATCGTCCGCTGCAGCGGCACCCAGTTCGACCCCGCCATCGTCCAGGTCTTCCTCACCATGCCCGAAGCGCTATGGAACAGCCTCCGCCAGGAGGTCGAACAGGGAACCTCCGGCGCCCTCGGCATCGCCGTGTAGCACTTGCCTCCGCCACGGGCGGCTGGCAGCGACAGGGTTGGCATCAAGAGCAAATATGCGCTATTGGGAATAAACGACTTGCCGGAAAGACCAAAGTTTGATTGACCCCTTTGATACCCTCTTGTATGGTGGAACATCTAATAGCTCAAGGGAATGAAGATGAAGAGAAATGCACAGATCGACGCCAGAGTAGCCGCCCTGTTGGACGCTCCTTTGAATGCATGGATTGCGCTGTCTGACGACGAGACAAGGCTAGTGGCTCATGGAGCGACCTATCAGGATGTCGTGAACAAACTCGACGAAATTGGTGACGACAGTTCTGTGATTCTGAAGACCCCGCCCAGCTGGCTTCCGCTGGCTGTCTAATGCGCGCGCCCTATCGAGCCTATCCCGCAAAAGACGGAACCGTTCATTTCGTGCCGTTCATTCGTGTGCGCGTTGGCAAGAAGCGCGCACCGCAAATAACCCGCGTCTTTGAGGCAATCGTTGACTCAGGCGCATCAGATTGTATATTCCCAGATGCGGTCGCCCTTGCTATCGGCATAAAACTGGAGTCCGGGAAGAAGGAACAGAGAAACGGGATCGGTGGATCGCAAGACGTCTGGATACACCCCGTTCAACTCTATGTTGGTGCCGAGATACTTGAAATCAATGCGGCCTTTGCCAAATCGCTGCCGGTTGCTGGGATACTCGGTCGAATCGGCTTCTTTGAGCACTTCAAGATAACCTTCGACCCGAGTACCGATCCGCCGGGATTGGAACTGGAACGCATCTACAAAACCTAAATCTCAAACCTTGTCTCCGCCGCAGCCATAAGCTCCGGTTGCGCTCCGTCCCGGGTCGGAATACTATCCCTGTGCAATCAGTTTCTGGAGGTGCCTCCATGCAATCCAGCAAGCGCACGCCACCCCAATCCAGCAAACACACGCCGATCAACAGTGGTAAACAAAAGCTGTCCGAGCAGGAGATCCACGATCTGCTGCGCAAGTACCCCGAGTGGGCGATCGAAAACGGCATGCTGGTCCGTTTCTGGACCTTCAATGACTTCGTCCAGGCCGTCGCCTTCGTCAATCGCGTGGCCCGCCTCGCCGAGCAGGCCGGCCATCACCCCGACATCGATATCCGCTACAACCGCGTCAAACTCGCGCTCGTCTCCCACGACGCCGGCGGCATCACTGCGCGCGATGCCGAGATGGCAGGCAAGCTCAGCACCGGGTTCGCGGTAGCTCGCAGCGCCTGAATCCGCCGCTGGCGCTGCCCGCCTCAGCACCCAGGGAGATGCCGGCCTGGGACACCGGCGCAAACGACACGTTCGCTCTCCGGGCGTGATATCCTTTGGGGCAGAGCGGGCTCCGCTCCCGATTTTCGGCCGAACCGCTGTTTGCAGCGGTTTCTCGGGTCGATATAAGTTGCGTCACTGGCCTCCCGGCACGAACAAAGTACCGTTCGTGCCGCCTTTTTTTTCGCCGGCCACCAGCCCGCCAGGCCGGATGGGCGAGCCACCCCCCTGCAAGCGGCCCCCGGGGGCACCACCGCCGCCAACCGGCCCCCCAGGAAATTTTTCTCTTTACGCCTGCCGCAAATCCTGCATCCCATCTACAATCAGCAATAAGCTAGATTAGCCAAGCTAGATTTACCACCGCCCATGCAAGGAGACATTACGATGACGAAGGCCGACCTAGTCGACAGAGTGACCGCTCTCGGCGACCTAACCCGACGCGACGGCGAAATCATCGTCGACACCCTTTTTGAGTCCGTCATTGGGGCGCTCAAAGCCGGTGACAAGATCGAAATCCGCGGCTTTGGCAGCTTCCGCACCCGCCAGCGCAACTCACGCATCGGCCGCAACCCCAAGACCGGCGAACGCGTCGACGTGCCCGCCAAGCGCGTCCCCTTCTTCAAGCCGTCGAAGGAGCTGCGCGATTCCGTGAACCCCGGCGGAGTCAAGAGCGTAGCCGCCCCCAAGGCCGACGTCGATCCCCACCATCCTCCCGCCATGTAGACCGGCAGGCCCGGCTGGATGCTCCAGCACCCCAGGTCGATGAATCCTCGGTGACAGTGCCGTCCTTTCTTCCATTGGGCCATCTCTACCCGGTCTGGCGCTGCCGCCATCGAAATTTGACATCCAAACCCGGACACTGCTCATCTACAGGGTAGGAGTTGCCCCATGCCGATTGCCATCGAGTTCTTCGTCGGCCATGCCTACGCCATTCTTTTCCTTTGGGTGTTGGTGGAGCAACTCGGAATGCCGGTTCCCAGCATCCCGCTCCTGCTCACCGCCGGGACCCTCAGCGCCACCCACCGCGTCCACTTCACCACCGCCCTGGTCGCGGTCATCGCTGCCTGCATCGTCTCCGACTCCACCTGGTTCACCCTCGGACGCCGCTTCGGGAGCGGCGTCATCCGCCTGCTGTGCAGAATGTCGATGGAGGCCTCAACCTGCGTCGCCAAGACCGAGGGCTACTTCAGCCGCCGTGGCGCCGAAACCCTGCTCTTCGCCAAGTTCGTCCCCGGCCTCTCCACCGTCGCCG
>CAZAXI010000206.1:0-7610 GCA_964489045.1 uncultured Granulicella sp.
CGTCGCGCGACGATGTGGACGCGGAGACGCGCGGCTTTGCCGAGGACCTGTACCGGGTGGCCACGACGCGGCAGGGGGAGATCGACGGGCTGATCGAGGCGCACGCGCAGAACTGGCGGCTGGAACGGATGGCGGTGGTGGACCGCAATGTGCTGCGGACAGCGGTGGCGGAGCTGCTGGGTTATCCCAATACGCCGGCCGCGATCATCATCAACGAGTCGCTGGAGATTGCGCGGCGGTATGCGGCGCCGGAGTCGGTCCAGTTCCTGAACGGGGTGCTGGACGCGATTGCGCGCGCGGTGCTAAAGCAGCGTCTGGACCGCGCCGATACATAACCCAGAAGTCGCTGAAGGCGAAATGCGCCGGGTTGCCACGCGATGAGACGCGGCACGGTGCAACTAACGGGGGATTCTTAGGATAGGTCTCCAGTTCATACCATGAAGCAGCGCTCTTTGCGGGCGCCTTCGGTATGCGCGCCATCGGCTGGTCGAGAGTGAAGCCGTTGCGACGTCTGCGGGATGTGGGGTTCCTGGATGGGATTGGCACCAGTCAAGCCGCAGCAGAAGCAGACTCCAGCGGTGCGGCCTGCCGCGGCGCAAGGGACGCGCGAATCAACCACTCCCGAAGGCTGCCCACTGGCCACGATTAATCTCCCCGGATCCGGGCGTAATGGTTCGAGGGGATTTACTGTCTTATCTTCGACCGCGATTCGGGAGATTGCGGAAAACTGCCCTGCGGGAGCAGTGATGCGGGAGTCGGACGAGCAGTACCGGCTGCTGTTTGAAGGCAACCCCGTACCGATGTGGGTGTTCGATCGTGAGACGCTTCGATTTATCGCCGTAAACGAAGCGGCGATCCGGCAATACGGGTTTGCCCGGCAGGAGTTTCTGGCCAAGACGATTACGGAGATACGACCCGAGCAAGACATACCCAGCCTGTTGCAGGACGTGGCAAAGCGCGCCCTCGGACTCGAGGACCGGGGAATCTGGAGGCATCGCAAGAAGAACGGCGAGTTGATCGACGTGGAGATTGTCTCGCATCCGCTGGACTTTCATGGAGCCAAATCCATGCTGGTGGCTGCCCAGGACATTACCGAGCGGAAGCGGGCTGAGGATGCGGTGCGGCAGGCCGAGGAGAAGTACCGCGGCATCTTTGAGGATGCGGTGATCGGGATCTTCCAGGCCTCGCCGGATGGCCGGCTGATCAGTGTGAACCGTGCGCATGCCAAGATGCACGGCTACGAATCGCCGGAAGAGATGATGGCTGAGGTGTCCAATGTGGCACGCGACCTGTTTGTCGATCCCGGCCGGATGTTGGAACTGACCCACGGCGTGAAGCGGAATGGCATTGTCCGCGGCGCCGAAGTGGAGGTCTACCGCAAGGATGGCAGCAAGAAGTGGGTCAGGGTCAACGTGCGCGGCATCCATGGCGCGGATGGCGGGGTCGCGCTGTTCGAGGGCACGGTGGAAGACATCACCGAGCACAAGGCCGCCCAGGAGCGGATGAAGTTCCTGGCTTTTTACGATGCGCTTACGGAATTGCCGCACCGGGCCTTGTTGCAGGACCGCCTGGATACCGCCTTGGCCGGCGCGCGCCGCAGAGGGGAGAAGGTTGCGTTGTTGTTTCTCGATCTGGATCGCTTCAAAGCCATCAACGACTCGTTCGGGCACTCGTTCGGCGATTGCGTGCTGAAGGAGATTGCGAAGCGGCTGAAGGAATGTACGCGGGGGGACAATACCGTCGCCAGGGTGGGCGGGGACGAGTTCCTGATCCTGTTGAGCAACGTGAAGGATGCAGCCGACGTGGCGATTGCGGCGGAACGGGTGTTTGAGGCGATGAACGCGGGCTTCATGGTGCAGGGGCGATCGCTGAGCGTGGGTTGCAGCGTTGGGGTGAGCATCTTCCCCGAGCACGGGGCGGACGGAGAAACCCTGATCCGGAACGCCGATGCGGCGATGTATTCCGTGAAGGACAGTGGGCGCAACAGCGTGCGGTTCTTTACGGATGAGATGAATACCCAGGCCGTGGAGCGAGTGACGATGGATAAGCACCTGCGGCAGGCGCTCGAACGGAAGGAGTTTTTTCTGGTGTATCAGCCGCAGTTGGACATTGCGAGCGGAAAGATCACTGGGTTCGAAGCGCTGATTCGCTGGAGCCACCCGGAGTTGGGCCTGATTTGTCCGGACCGCTTTATTTCGATTGCCGAGAACAACGGCCTGATCCTGCCGATCGGCGAGTGGGTGCTGAGGACGGCGTGCATGCAGGCGCGCAGATGGCAGGATGAAGGGCTGTGCCCAGTGCCAGTCGCGGTGAATGTCTCCGCGGTCCAGTTTCGCCAGGAAGCATTCCGGGATTTGATCCGCAAAGTGCTGCAGGAGACGGGCCTGGCGCCTGAGTACCTGGAACTGGAACTGACTGAGACGCTGTTGCTATCCAGTGCGGACGTGACGCTTTCCGTTCTCCAGGAATTGAAGCAGATGGGGCTGAAGCTGTCGATCGACGACTTCGGGACGGGCTATTCCAGTTTCAGCTACCTGCGGCACTTCTGCGTAGACAAGCTGAAGATCGACCAGACCTTTATCCAGAATGTTGTCTCGAGGCGAGACGATGCAGCGATCACCATTGCCATTATCAGCCTGGCGAAGAGCCTGCACATCAAAGTGATTGCAGAAGGCGTGGAGAACGAATCGCAGATGTTCTTTCTGCGGGAACACCGGTGCGATGAGATCCAGGGCCACTACTTTAGCAAGCCGGTCCAGGCCGACGAGGCAGCAGCGATGCTGCAGCGCGAGCAGGGTTTCGGGGCGGCAGAAGAGCGGAGAGGCCCCAGGCCGGATGCGATCGATGACCTGCGTTGTGCGGCCGGGGATTAGAAACGGCTCCTGAGCGCGCGCTCGGGAGTGGGTCAAGCAATTGGAAGGCAATCCTTTTTCGGATCTACATCCTGGTCGTCTTCGGCTGCCGGGCGGACTGAATTGCGGCCAAGCCCCTTGGCCTCGTACATGGCCGTGTCGGCGCGCCGCATCATGCTCTCCCAGCCTCCGCTGGATGGGTCGAACTGGGCTACGCCGGCGCTGACGGTGAAGCGGATGGGCTCATTCTCGAACGGGACCGCGAGCGCTTCGATGGCCTTGCGGACCCGCTCTGCCGCGACGATGCCCGCGGAGGCCGGCGTCTCCGGCAACAGAATAGTGAACTCTTCGCCGCCAGTGCGCGCAATGAGATCGTTGGCGCGCAGCATGGTCTTGACCTGGCCAACCAGCGCCTGCAGGGCGCAGTCGCCGGCGGCATGGCCACGCGTGTCGTTGAGGTGCTTGAAGTGGTCGACGTCGAGGACGATCATGCACAGGCCGTGGCCGTGGCGGATGCTGCGCGCGGTTTCGCGCAGGGCCGCCTCCTCCATTGCCCGGCGATTCAGCGCCCCGGTCAGGGAGTCGGTGCGTGCCTGCTCGGCGAGCACCCGGCCAAGCTCCGTCACCAGGTACCAGAGGTAGCACATGACCATACAGGTGGCCAGGAACGAGGCGAAGGCGAGCGAATAGAGCCAGCGCGGATCGGTCTGTGCGTCGACCGTCTCCCACGGCCGCGTATAGCGGAAGTTGGTGAGGATCGCGCGATAGGCCATCACGGCCGCCTCGGCGGAGACGATTACCGCGGCCACGCGAGAGACCGCTCGGCGTCCATGTTTGAGGAGCATCGACGCGGCGGCGGCGCACACCACGACGTTAGGGATGTTAATGATGTTGCCGCTGTAGGGAATTCTGCCGAGGAACATCGCGGTGTAGACGACAAGCGCCAGTCCAATGGCGACGAAGGGCCACCTATGCCGAAACGGCGCGCGCACGACAAACCAGTGAAAGCCCATTAACTGCAGGAGGGAGGACACCAGATAAAGCTCGTTAGGCGCCATGCCGCCGATGACCGCGGGCACCTTGGCTTCGAGACCCTGCAGAATCAGCTTGGCCAGCAGTGCAATGAGGCTGCCTGCAAACCATCGCATCCCCACAACGGTGCGGTTGCGCCAGGCGAGCAGGCTGACACTCAACGTGAAAACCGTCATCGAGACGATATTTGTGAAGAAAAAAGTACCGTAATCCATAAACCCAGGAGAAAGCCGTTCAGGGGGTCAAGAGAGACACTTGTGTATTAATCGACATCATAGGCGCATGGCGGAGCCCCGGCGCCAAAAAAGCATCAGCGCTGGGTACAATTGTCATGCCATTCGGGCCCTAAGTGGTCTTGCGCGGCTTCTGCACCAGGAGATTCACGGGCACCGTAGACCCTTGCGTAACGGTCAGGCCGGGTGCGGCGGTCAGGTTGGGGGCCAGCGTCGACGAGTCGGAGAGGGTGCTGCGGTTGATGAGGTGGACCAGATTGTCGGTCTGGGTTCCCACGTAGATGGTCGAATTGTCCGCGCTGATGACGCCCGCGATGGGGGCCGTGGCCGTACCTGACAGCCTGATGTACGAGATGGCGCCCGATCCACTGGGGGATGGCACGTAGGCCGGGAGAACGCCGCCCGAACCGGTGTAGGTGACAACCGCGAGGGTTGAGTCCGAGGTGGGCAGGACTCCGGTGATCGCAGTTGCCGCTACCGGAGTGAGGGAGATGGTGGATTTGGTATTCGAGAAAGTGAGGCCGCCAGTGGTTCCGGTGGTGCCGCCCGAGCCCGTGGTCTGAGTGCCCACGGGGCAGGTGACGGTGACCGATGGGCCGTTGGCGTTGCCGGCAGGGATCTCCACCCGGAGGTCGTTGAGGGTGGGCGTTGGCGTGACGGTTGCGCCCAGGATGTGCAGGCCATCGTTGGTGGCGGCGATGCGGTCCATGATTGCCGGCGAGCTGTCGGCGGGCGGATAGAAGACATTCGTCTCTGTGACAACGCCGCCAACGGTGGTTGCGGTGCTGGACGGGCAGTAGCCGCGCGCGGTGGTGGTGGGGCCGGCGAAGTACGCTCCGACGGCGGGCACCGTGACCGCAACGTCAGTGACCGGAGTACCGGCCGCGGTCGCCGGAGTGATGCTGGTCCAGCCGGTGTAGTCGGAGTAAATGAGCAACTGATTGCCGGCGGTAATGTAGGCGGTCTGGCTATCCGGGGAGAACGCAGCGCGGGTGCCGACGCCGCCGTAGGTGGTGATAGCGCTGCCGGAGGAGCTTTCGAGCGTGGTGACCTGCTTGACCGGATCGCTGATGACGATCGTACTGCCGTCCGGCGATACGGCGAGCACGGTGCCCGGCGAGGTGGGATCGGTGCGGGTGATGGCCAGCGTATTGACGGCGTTCAGGACCATAAGGGCGGTGGAACTGCCCATGTAGATGGTTGAGCCATCGTTGGTGATGACCATGGAATTCGGCAGATACGGCAACAGGAACGGCTGGGCCAAAGCCGTTTGGGTGAAGTCCCTGGACTCTACGTACAGGGACTCGGTGCTGGCCATGTAGAGCACGGTGCTGTTGGTGCCGGGCGCGGCCAGGTTGATGGAGTTCGAGGTGATGGGGACGCCGTTGCCGAACAGGCCGATCTGGTTATACGCAGAAGAGTTGCAGTTGGGCGGCTGGCAGACTGCGGAGAAGGAGGCCGCACCCGCCAGACTCGGGGTCACGATGGAACTCGCGGGGATGGTGGTCGGCGATGTCGATTCGTACTCCAGCGTCATTCCGGTGATGGGGTTGCCCTTGGTATCGAGGACGGTGGTCTGCAGCGCCTGCGGGTTGTTCTGGTTTACAACCACCGGATTGGCTGGAGTGCCGGGCGTCAGGGCACCGGGCGCGGTCAGCGCGATGGATGCCGGCGGACAGGTGGAGAAGTAGCCAGCGGAACTGGCGGCATTGGATATGTTCGCCGAGATCAGCACGGAACCTGGCTGATTGGCGGTAGCCACGCCGTTTTGGTCGATGCTGACGACCGGTGAAACCGCGGTTGTCGAAGTGGCGCCTTGAACCGTGTACTGCAGATGCCCGGTGAGGCAACTGATGTTGGTCTGGTTGGCGCCCGTGCCGGCGAAGACCCGCGCCACCAACTGGGCAGTGGTTCCCTGCGAGAGGCAGGAGTTTGCCAGATACGGGGGCGCGGTGACCGCGCCCGAGGTTGCCAGTGGGCAGCAGTCGGTGGACGGGTTCGCCGAGCACCCAGGACCCACGGCAAGGCCGGACTCGACTGACGACCCATTGGGTTCCGCAAATCCGGGAATAGTGACGGCAAACTGAGTTGACGACAAACCGGCTGCCTGCACCAGGGCGTCGGTGATCCCGTTGAAGAATGTGCTTACGGGGAAGTTACTGAGGGTGACCTCCTGCCCGGCAGAAAAAGAGTTCTGCGCGGTGAAGGTGATGGTCGGGCCACTCGAGGTATTTACGATGGACCATGCCGTGATGGTGGATGCACCGCCTGGGGACGGATTGCCCAGCGCGATGCCGGTCACCACCGGATGGACGAAGATCGGCAGCGGGTTGCTGGTGACGCCGCCGGCGCTGGCGGAGATGTAGGCAACTCCCGACTTATTGGTGGGAATGCAGTAGGTGTAGTCGGGAATGCCGCCGCCGGAGTTACGATTCCACGTTCCGCCGCATAGCCTGCCGGTGTTGGGCTGGACGTCGGCGATGGTCATGTCGGTGGTGCCGTAGGTATAGCTTCCGATGGACGCGTTCGCTCCCTTGCAGTCGCTCGCAACAGGGTTGTTGACCTGTCCTATTTCCGCGAAGTTCAATGAGATTCCGTAGACGATGGGCGACACGGTAATGGTCGTGACCTGGCCGGTGGTGGCGCCCGAGTCTCCGCCATTGCAGAAGACCGGCGCGGCATTGTGGGAGCAGCCCGAGATCGAGACACCGAATGGAATCGAAAACAGAAGCAGAACAACTAAGGTGACAAACCGACGCATTAATCCTCCCCGTCCAACCGGAACCAGAGCTGAACGGTCACACCGCGAACGCTAGATTCACAACCCTCAGTGTAGAAGCTGCGAAGAGGAGACGCAAATGACAGGGAACAGTAATCGGGGAACAGGGAAGGATCAATAATCGGGGAACAGGGAAGGATCAATGTGGCGGCATTTCGGTCTCGAACCAGTCGAGGGCGCGCTTGAGCACGTCGCGCTGGTGATCGGGCGAGACGAAGTGGTGGCCTTCGTTGGGATAGATGACGAGTTGCGTCTTGACGCCCTGGTCGCGGAGCGCGTGCCAGAACTCGAAGCTCTGCGGCGCGGGACACTCGCCGTCGCGATCGCCGACGACCATGAGGGTTGGGGTTTTGACGCGCTTGATGAAGGTGATGGGGGAGGATTTTGCGTAGACGGCGGGATCGTCGTACACGCTGGCGCCGAAGAACGGGATCATCCACTGGTCGATGGAATTCTCGCCGTAGTAGCTTTGCCAGTTGGCGAGGCCCGCGCCGGAGACGGCGGCCCTGAAGCGCGTGGTCTGGGTGACGGCGAACATGGTCATGTAGCCGCCGTAGCTCCAGCCGGTGATGCCTTCGCGATCTTTATCGATCGGGAAGCGCTGCTCGATCAGGTCGACTCCGGCAAGGATGTCGCGGAGGTCGCCGTAGCCGAAGTCCTTGACGTTGGCCTGGGTGAATTTCTCGCCCTGGCCGAAGCTGCCGCGCGGGTTGG
>CAZAXI010000207.1:0-7608 GCA_964489045.1 uncultured Granulicella sp.
ATTCTTCATCCGTATGGCCTGGCATAGTGCCGGCACCTACCGTATCGGCGATGGCCGTGGCGGCGGGGGCTCCGGCGCGCAGCGATTTGCGCCGCTCAATAGCTGGCCGGACAACGTGAGCCTCGACAAGGCGCGCAGGCTGATCTGGCCGATCAAGCAGAAGTATGGCCGGAAACTCTCGTGGGCCGACCTGATGATTCTCGCTGGAAACGTAGCGCTGGAGTCGATGGGATTCAAGACCTTCGGTTTCGGCGGCGGGCGCGTGGACATCTGGGAGCCAGAAGAGAGCATTTACTGGGGACCTGAGGGCAAGTGGCTGGGAGACGAGCGCTACAGCGGCGACCGTGAACTTGAGAATCCTCTGGGCGCGGTTCAAATGGGCCTGATCTACGTGAATCCGGAAGGGCCCAATGGCAAGCCGGATCCGCTTGCCGCAGCCCGGGATATCCGGGAGACATTCGCTCGCATGGCGATGAATGACGAGGAGACTGTTGCCCTGATCGCTGGCGGACATACGTTCGGCAAAACTCATGGTGCTGCCGATCCGAATAAGTATGTCGGTCCGGAACCCGAGGGTGCTGACATCGAAGCGCAAGGCTTGGGCTGGAAGAATAGCTTTGGCAGCGGCAAAGGCGTGGATACGATTAGCAGCGGTTTGGAGGGTGCATGGACCACGAACCCGGTGAAGTGGGACAACAACTACTTCGACAACCTGTTCGGCTATGAATGGGAACTGGCGAAGAGCCCCGCCGGTGCTTACCAATGGACGCCCAAAGACGCATCTGCGGCGGGTACCGTGCCGGATGCTCACGACCCCAAGAAGAAGCACGCCCCCACCATGCTGACGACGGACCTTTCCCTGAGAATGGACCCGACCTATGCGCCGATTTCGAAGCGCTTCCACGAGCATCCGCAGGAGTTTGCAGACGCCTTCGCCAAAGCCTGGTTCAAGCTGACGCACCGCGACATGGGGCCTCGCGCGCGGTATCTTGGCCCGCTGGTTCCTAAGCAGCCGCTGATCTGGCAGGACCCTGTTCCTGCGGTGGATCATGAGCTGATTGGGGATGCGGATATTGCTGCCTTGAAGGCCAAGGTTCTTGCATCCGGACTTTCCATCTCCGAACTGGTTCGGACGGCCTGGGCGTCGGCGGCAACGTTCCGCGGCACCGACAAGCGCGGCGGGGCGAACGGGGCGCGCATTCGTCTGGCGCCCGAAAAGGATTGGGAAGTCAACCAGCCGGCCGAACTGGCGAAGGTCCTGCAGGTGCTGGAAGCGATCCAGAAGGAGTTCAATGGCGCTCAGTCTAGCGGGAAAAAGGTTTCCCAGGCTGACCTGATAGTTCTGGGCGGCTGCGCAGCCGTCGAGGAGACTGCGAAGAAGGCCGGCCACGACGTGAAGGTTCCCTTCTCGCCCGGGCGCACCGATGCGTCGCAGGAGCAGACCGATGTGGCATCCTTCGCCGTGCTGGAGCCGATCGCAGACGGCTTCCGCAATTATGTCCGCAAGGGGCAGGCAGGATCAGCGGCTGAGTTGCTGGTGGATCGGGCTTGCCTGCTGACGCTGACCGCTCCCGAGATGACGGTCCTGATCGGTGGCCTGCGCGCGCTGAATGCAAACTTCGCGCAGTCCGAACTTGGCGTTTTCACGAAGCGGCCCGGAACATTGACCAATGACTTCTTCGTGAATCTGCTCGACATGAAGACGAAGTGGCAGAAGGCCGCTACCTCTGAAGGCGTGTGGGAGGGACGCGATCGGGCGACCGGCGATCTCAAGTGGACGGGCACAGTCGTCGATCTGGTCTTCGGTTCGAACTCGCAGCTCCGAGCGCTCGCGGAGGTCTATGCTTGCAGCGACTCGCAGCCGGCGTTCGTGCGTGACTTCGTGGCCGCGTGGTGCAAGGTGATGAACCTCGATCGCTTCGACCTCGCGTGATTTGTAGACGGCAGGGAAGAGCGGCTCAGCGATGGGCCGCTCTTTTTTGCATCCTGCCTATGGTTTGCCGCCGGGATTCCATGTGGGCCGCCAGGATGTATTCGCGAGCCAGCGGATGGGTTCGACCAGCGAGGCGATGGCGTTGACCATGTGGGGGAAGTCGATTTTGGAGAGTTCGTCCGAGGGCTGGTGGTAGTCCCTGTGCAGGCCGTAGCTGGATACGGATTGGGCGATGATTCCCTGGCGGGCGAGGGCGAAATTGTCGGAGCGCTGGAAAAAGTTCTGTGCGGGGTGCGGGTCGGCGACGAGGCGGGCACCGTGGCGGGCGAGTTCGGGGCCGAGTGAGGAGCGATCGAAGCCGGTGAGCCAGAGGGTGTCGGCGGGAACGGCGGGGTCGGGGCGGCCAATCATCTCGAATTCAAGGTTGGCGACGATGGAGGCGAGCGGGATGGGCGGATGCGCGAGGAAGGCGGCGTTGCCGAAGCCGCCAATCTCCTCCGAGCCGAACAGGGCGAAGACGATGGTGCGCTGCGGGCGTGGGCCGGCGGCGAATGCGCGGGCGAGCGCAAGCACGGCGGTGGTGCCGGAGGCGTCGTCGTCGGCGCCGTTGTAGATGGTATCGCCGGCGGAGTTGGCGGGACCGATGCCGAGGTGGTCCAGGTGCGCAGTGAGCAGGACGACCCCGGCGGCGGGATCGGTGCCGCGCAGGATGGCGATGGCGTTCCAGGTTGCGGTGCGCGGGGTGTCCTCAAATCGGGAGAGCCGCTGGCGGAGGGACGGCGGCAGAGGCGAGGGTAGCGCTACCTTTTGCAGGAAGGTGCCATTGTCGCCGCCAGGGGCGAGGCCGAGGGCGAGGAACTGCTCGCCGGCGAAGAGTGCGGCGATATGCTCGTCGCGGGTGGCGGAGCCGCGGCCGTGGAGCTCATCGTCGGCGAGGAAGGCCATGTCGGCATGGACTTCGCGGTCGAGATCTGCGGACGAGAGTGCCGTTTGCGCAGGAGAAGAGTCGAATGAATGAGACTGTCCAACAAGGCCGGTAGAGTTGAGCCCAAGCGAAACGAGCGCGACCAGCGCTCGAATAATTCCGGAACGGCGCGGGCTGTGACGGCGATGGTATGCGGCGAGAAACATTCCCGCCGATTATAGAGTGTGCGACGAACGTAATTGCTGCGAAGATGGAAACGAAGGGAAATGCAACCATGAGGCGTTTGGGGCGAGTAGCGGCGGCGGTGGGCGTCTGGGCTCTGAGTTTGACGGTTGGATGCGGGAACTTCTGGGTTTATCCGGGATCGCTGAACAACAGCAGCAGCAGCACGGGCGACTACGTGTATGTGGCGAATGCGCCGGCCAATGGGAGTACGCCGACACTGGCGGGTTTTTCGGTAGGCACGGGAACGCTGACGGCGGTGTCGGGCTCGCCGTATTCGCTGACGTTCGTTCCGACCGCGGTGGCGGTGAATCCTGCGAACACGATGGTCTTTGTCGCGGGTACCAACGGAATATACGGCTTCGTCAATTCATATTCGATCGGGACGGGTGGGGCGCTGACGCTGCTGAAGAGCAACAATCTCGGGTCGGCATCCATGGTTTCGATCGATGTATCGCCGGATGGGAGCTGGTTGCTGGGACTCGACGCGAATGGCTTCCTGGTGAACCAGGCGATTGTGGATGAGTATCAGATCGAATCATCGGGCCAACTGCAACAGGGATCGGGTGTGAGCTATACGTTCCCGACCGGGGCGCCGGCGATTGTGCCGAAGGCGATTAAGATCTCGCCGGAAAATGGACAGTACGTCTATGTCGCAGTTGGAACCGCGGGCGATCTGGTGTTCAGCTTCACCACTTCAAGTGGCGCGTTTGGGTCCAGCGTGGGAACCTTGTCAACGGGGGCGACCACGCTGAGCGACAATGGGCTGGCGGTGAGTTCGAGTGGCTCGGTCCTGTATATCGCCCGGAGCAACGGCCAGTCAGCCGGGACGGTTTCTGCCTATAGCGTCGGGTCGGGATTGGCGCCCGTTTTTGTTGCGCAAGGGACCACCGGAGTCCAGCCAGGCGCAGTGGCGCTGGATAAAGCGGGCACGGATCTCTATGTCGCGAACCGAACGGACGTTACGAACGGCACCATCTCCGGGTTCAGCGTCGGCGGCAACGGAGCGCCGACGGCGCTGAGCCCCGCAACGTATTCCAGTGGGTTGGGAGTGTTCCCGGTCGCGCTGGCGGTGGACAACGGCGGGAAGTATCTGCTGGCAGTCGCCAATGACGGGAGCCCCGATCTAGCGATGTACAGTGAGTCGTCGGGTCAGCTCAGTTTTGTGGCGTCGGTCGCGACGGCAACTGACCCGGCGGGCGCGGTGGCGATCGCTGCGACGCATTGAGTGGAACGCGGCTTGGCTCCAGACGAGGGCCGCAAGCGGAGTGAACAGGCAGGAGGCGACAAAAAGCCCGCATCTCAGGATTGAGATGCGGGCTTTTCACTGCTTTGGGTGAATGTTAGACGTTGTTGATGTTGCCGCCGACACTATTCGGGAAGAAGCCTCCCTCGTAGGTCTGGGCCACGGTTGAACCGTAGAGAACGGCAAGAACCTGCGAGAAGGTGCGGGCGAAGACGGTGCCGGCAGGGTTGTTGGCACTGGACGTAGCGCCTCCTGCGGTATCGAAGAAGCCCTGATACGCGGCTGGAGAGGTCCCCGGGATTGCTATCGGGCCGCCTGCGGCAAGGGTTGCCGCGTTGGTCAGGTAGGCAACCAGATTGGTCGGCGTTGTGGCTCCGGCGGTCGCGGCCGTCGAGAGCGTGAGCGACCCAAGGGTCGCCCCGGAGGGCGCAGTAAGCGTGGCGATGGTCGTTCCCGCTGCGATTCCCGGGCCGCCAACCAGCAATCCAACCGCCAGTCCTGTCACGGTCGATAAGGAGGTTACCGACGCACTGCCGCTGGTGACGACACCCGCGAAGGATATTGTCCCAGGGTCGTCGGGCTGAACGTCCATGGGATCGGACGCGAGGAAGGTGAGCGTAGAGCCGGTCGCCGCAGTGACAGTGGCGTTCTGTGACAAAACGACGTTGCCCAAGAGGTTAAGCGAGACGTTTTCGATGGTGGGAATGGTGAGGGTTTCTGTTGGGTTGACGTTGGTAATGGTCGTAACGGTAATGGTCTGGAGTGACGAGGCGGTTAGAGTTTGTCCCGACGTGGTGACCAGGGCGGCTCCTACGATCTGCGCACCGCCGGCAGCGCTGGGGAATGCGGATATCGTAATGGAGCTGGTGGACGCACTGACTCCCGTGATAATCGTTCCTGAGGGGATGTTCGGGCCGCTGATCGGTTGCCCGACCGTGAGCGGATTGGTAGCGGCCGTGAAGACCGACGCCGGCGATATCGCCGTAATGGTCTCGTAGCTGACGGTGACGGTGCCGGTGAAAGATTGCAGGGTTGACACCACGGTGGAACCGGTGCAGGGCGCCGATATGGTGATGGTGAAGTTACCTGCGCTGACTCCGGTGATGGTGTTCCCCGGGGGGATGAAGCCCTGAGTATCTGTTATGAGTTGTCCGGACGCGAGGCCAGTCTGCGGGTACACACAACTGATGATGTTGTTGCCGGAGGCGAGGATAGCGTTCGGCGTTCCTTTGACGGTTGTCGCAGTTGTCGTGGTCGCGGCCTGCGAGAGCGTCATGGTGTTGACGCCGCCAACCGAAGCAACGGTTGTTCCGCTGGCTATGCCCGTACCGGTAACCGTGGCGCCGACATTCAGCGAACTGAGACTGCTCAATGCGGTCACAACGTTGCTGCCGGCGGTCAGGAAGCAGGTGGGAGCCACCGTGGCGGTGGAGTTCGGTGTAGTAGCGGTAGCGTTGGCGGACATGGTGATGGTGTTGCCGATGGGATTGAAACCTATACCCGTCACCGTCACCGTGGAGGTTGTGGGGATGCCAGCACCGGTGATCGGCATCCCGATGGCGATGCCGCTGAGGCTCGATACTGCCGTGATCACAGCGCTGCCGTTGGTGACACTGCCGGTGGGTGCGACCGTGGTCGACGCGGAAGCAGCCAACGTCCCACCGCCGACCGCCTGGAACGTGACCGTGTTGGCACTGGGGCTGAACGCCGAAATGGTGGCATCGGTGGGAATGTTGGTTCCGGTCAGGAATTGCCCCGTGGCCAATCCGGCAGTTGCGACCAGCCCGGCGGTGGAGGATACGGCGGTCAGGACGTTGCTGCCCTTGGTGGTGAGGGCAAGGAATCCCAGGGTCAGAGTGATGCCGCTGGAGGTGGTGGTGATCTGGGTGGCCACCGAAGCTGCCAGCACCGGCAGTGTGCCAGCCGCTGTCACTGTAAGTCCGGTCGCAGTAACGGTTGGAGCGGAGGTGTAGCCTGATCCCTGGTTGGTAAGGACGACGCTGAACGAGGTAGCGGTCAGGACAGTAAGCGTACCTGCCGCGCCCGTCCCTCCGCCGCCGGTGAACGCCAGCGGGTAGGCGCCGACTGTCATTCCGCTGCCACCTGAGCCCGAAATGCCAGTCAAGCCATTGATGATGGGAGCGGGCGTAGTCGTCGACGTGTATCCCGTGACGGTGCCGATAGTAATGGTGCTTCCGTTAATATTCGTGATGATTGAGTTGGTGGGAATCACGGTGCCGGAGGAGATGGTCATTCCGACTGCCGGCGCAATGGTGGCTGTGGAAGGCGTGACCGCAACGCTGGTAACGAGATTGGAGCCACTGGTGATGTTGCCGGTGAATACCGTGGGGGGAACGATGGAAGTGATTACGGTGCCTTCCGCAATACCGGGCCCCGATACGTCAGATCCAGCGACAATCGCATTTGTGGGTGTCGTGTAGTAAACGATTGGGCTGCCTGCGAGGGTAACTCCGGAGAAGGAGTTGGCTGAGCCGGCGCCGGCCGAGCCCAAAGTGACTTCCTGCCCGCTGTAGTAATAGGCTCCTGTCTGCTGGGCAACCAGGCGCACTGCGCCGGAATGGAAGCCGTTGACGGCGAGAGCCTGGGTGACGTACGCGAGGTTGGTTCCGGTGAGGTAGACGGTAGCGCCGGCGAAGGCGGAGGCACTGAGGTCCTCCAACATGCGGGCGTAGCCGATGAACTGCGGCTGGGTCATGGTTGTGGTGGCGGTGGTCGTGACTCCCGTCCCCAGCAAGTTCATGGTCGGCCTGTTCGCAACCACGGCATCTCCGGCGCCCCCATCGTTCGTCACGGGAGCTCCGAGGATGGCACGCAGGGCGATCAACTGGTTCAACTCGTCGTAGTACATCTCATTAAAGAGATCGGTGATCTGCGCGGTGGTGGCGGCTCCGGCTCCGACGAAGGTGATCTTCGCGGGCGCATTGTAGACACCGCCGCTACTGAGGTTGGCGAAGTCGGCGGCGGGGAGATCGGCGCCCTGGGTGACGTAGGAGTACAGGGTGGCCTTGAGGTACTTGATATTGAGCAGGAAGTTGAGGACATCGGTCTGCGCGTAGCCATTGGGCTTGGGTTGCTGGGCGAGCGCAGTGGGGCCCGATCGTACCAATTCCGTGCCAGCAGCGGCGGCGCCAGCCACACCGAGGGCGGCGATGAAGTGCCTGCGATTCAGGACGCGTTCGGATGCGGATTTCTCGAGTTTCTCGACCGTTGGCGCGGGATCGAGGACTTCTACTTCTTTGCTGGCCATTGCGTTGGCCTCCT
>CAZAXI010000208.1:0-7513 GCA_964489045.1 uncultured Granulicella sp.
CGCGGCAACAGCAGAATCAGCAGCACGATCGGAAACAGCTTCATCGCCGCCGCCAGTCCCCACAGCACCGCGGCTGCGTCGTCGTGCCCACGCAGAAAAGCCAGCACTCCCAGCGCCGTAAAAATCCACAAAACCATCTCGACGTTCCCCTGGTGCACCAGCCGCTCGATTGGAAACGAGATCAGCTCCAGGCTAAGCGGCATCAGCGCGGCCGTTACCGGGCCGATCCCGGCGCGCACCAACCCCCGGCCGACCCAGCCCACCAGCGCCGCCAGCCACGCACCCGACACCCCCAGAAACACCACCTCCGGAACCCGGAATGCATACATCGGCGCCATCACCGCCGCCGCAAACGGCGGATACGCCACCGGCGAAAACATCGGATACGGCCACGGCTTGCCCGCAACATTGAAGAAAAACGCCGCCGAGTGTAGCAGCTTATACGTTCCCGGATACTCCATCAGGTCCCCGAACAGCGGGTCGCTCAGCGGGTCCCAGTTATACAAAATCTGTCCCGCGCGCCACTTCCACCACTCCACCAGAAACGACAGCGCAAACACCGCCAGCGACGCCCCCCAGAACACCCGCAACTCCGCCGGCAGCCGCACGCGCCCGCGCGCACGCCCTGCCCTGCCCGCCGTCTCCCGCGCTTCGTTCTCCATTCAGCCCAAGTCTAGCCCACCCTGCAGACCCTTCCCGCCCCCGCGAACCACCCCACTAACCCCGTTCGCTTTTGCTTACCACTTACCACTCGCCTCACCGCAGCGCCCGCGCACTCACCAGCCTGCCTTCCAGATGCCGTTCCAGCACCTCAATTGCAAACCGCCGCAGGTCCGCCGTCCGCGCCTTCGGCCAATCCTCCTCGGCCAGCACCTTCACCGTGCCGCGAAACATCCGCCCGGCCAGCGCCACTTGCTCCGCCGCCAGCGCCACGCATCCCGGCTTGCGGTCGTCCGCGCACGTCACCCCGTCGCTCGCCGCCGAGTACCACACCACCTCGCCCACCAGCGCCCGTCCGCACACCGAGCACCGCCCCAGTTCCGGCATCCACCCCAGCAGCCGGTTCATCCACAGCGCAAAATACGTCACCGGCATCCACACCCGACCCACCTGTAGCTCCTCCAGCACCGCCAGCGCCAGCCGGAACACGGCATCCTCCGGCGCACCTTCCGGCAGCGCTTCTTCCAGCACTTCGGCCACCATCTCCAGTGCCGCCACCCGCGCGTAGTCCACTGGCCGCGACATGGGCGACGACAGGATCTCGAACGCATCCAGCCGCACTAATTCCTGCCGGGGTTTTTCCGCGTAACTGGCCCGAACATGCGTCATCGGCTCCAGCGCTCCGCCGAACCGCCGCCGGCTGCGCATCGCGTGCCGCGCCACGCCCTTCACCCGCCCCTGCTCGCGCGTAAACAGGCTCACCAGCAGGTCGGCCTCCTGGAACGGCCACGTCCGCAGCACAATCGCCTCACCCACATGCTGAATCATCCACCCGCCTCACAGGAGGTTCGTTATTCTGACTCGAAGAGTCAGAATCTCTGTCGTTGTCTTTCTCGTCACAAAACAAAAACGCGCAGCCCGAAACTCGGGACCGCGCGTCTGCCTTTACTGACCACTTACCACTAACCACTGACTGCTGTCTCTTACCGCCCGTAGTGCGCGGCGTTCTTGGCCTGGTAGTCCGCCCACTTCTCCGGCAGATCGTCGGCCGCGTAGATCGCCGACACCGGGCACACCGGCACGCACGCGCCGCAATCAATGCACTCCACCGGATCGATGAACAACTGGTCCGCCTCGGCGAATCCAGCCTCGTCCTTCTTCGGATGAATACAGTCCACCGGGCAGGCATCCACACACGCCGAATCCTTGGTGCCAATACATGGTTCCGCAATCACATATGCCATCTTCCAAATCTCCCTTACATTTCAAAAGAATCGCGCTTGTTCTTCGCCCACAATTCTAGCAGCACATCCGCATATCCCGGCAAACCGCCGCCGATTCCACCCAAATCTCACCGCAGGATGGAATAAAATCGAAGCTGCACCCTCGCCAGTCCGCAAAGAAAGGCAGCAGCCCGGCCAACCACCGGACCCGCTGGTTTCCTGCACTCATCGCCATGCCTCAAGACTCCAAAAACCCGCGCCTCCTCGCCGACATCCGCCGCGCCGTCGTCGAGGTCGCGTTCATCATCTTCCTCTTCTATTCCAACCTGCTGATGGGCGAATTCAACCGCGTCAATGGCCCGGGCAAGACCTTCGCCGTCGCCCTCAACGACATCTTCACCATCAAGAACTTCGCCATCGCCATCATCGCCGCGTCCATCGGCTACGTCGCCTTCGAATACCTGCGCAAGAAACCCTAAGCCTCGCCACTTGTTCTTGATGCCGTCATCCTGAGCGTAGTTTGGCGCGCCTTTGCGCCAAACGCAGTCGAAGGACCTGCCACGCCTCCCACATCACCCCCACGTTTCGAACCCTTCTGCCTCGAAACCTCAGCTCTTGTTGTATTCCCGCACCCGCCCCGCCAAATCCACCGGAAAAATCCTCGCCCCACTGGCAATCGCCGCCTCCACCTCCTCCACCGTCCACCAGCGAATGTCCTTCATCATCTCGATCTCGTCCGCCGTCACCCCGCGCAGCACCGGCGCCTCCGCCGCACACCGCGCCGCAAACACAAAATCAAGGTTGTCCCGCATCTCTCCCTGATGCTCAAACTGGTTGGCCTCCGTATACACCGGCCCCACCACCTCGACCTCCAACCCCAGCTCCTCGCGCAACTCCCGCACCGCCGCCGCGTGCGGCTCCTCGCCCGCCTCAATCTCCCCACCCGGCGTCAGCCAGAACGAGAACTCCCCATCCGCCCGCATCACCGCACACCGAATCAGCAGCACCCGTCCCGCCGGATCAAACACCATCACCCGCGCTGACCGCCGCGCCCTCACAACGCCCCTCGCTTCAAGGTAAGCAATCCTCCGTGTTCTCTCTCTTTTTCTCTGTGATCTCTGTGATTCGCTCTTTCTCTTATCTCCCCGCCGCCTTCCGCCTCGCCGCAAACTCCGCCGGCGTCGGAATCTCCCCCAGCCCCCGCCCCGCGAACATCTCCGCAAACAAGTGCCGCATCTCTCCCGCGATCAGCCCATTCGTCGCCAGCACTTCGCGCGAGTCCAGCGTGAACTTGCCGCCGTCAAAATGCGTCACCGTCCCACCCGCCTCCTCGACCAACAAGTATCCCGCCGAAGTATCCCACGGATTCAGGTGAAACTCCCAGAACCCATCCAGCCTTCCGCACGCCACGTACGCCAGGTCCAGCGCCGCGCTCCCCGCCCTTCGCACCCCATGCGACCGCAGCGTGAACTCCTGGTAGAAGTGGATATTCGGCGACACATGCCTCTTCTGCGAAGGAAACCCTGTCGCCGTCAGCGCCTCCTGCAGCTCCTTAGTCTTCGACACGTGAATCTGCCGCCCGTTCAGCCACGCGCCCTTGCCCCGCTCCGCCACAAACATCTCGTCGCGCAGCGGATCGTAGATCACCCCCGCAACCATCTCCCCATCCGCATCCTTGGCCAATCCCGCCGCCCTTCGTTCCAACCCCAGCACCACGCAAAACACCGGAAACCCGTGCGCAAAATTCGTTGTCCCGTCCAGCGGGTCCACGTACCAGCGGAACTCGCTCTCCATCTGGTCGCGCGTCCCCTCCTCGCCATAGATCCCATGAGTAGGAAAAGCACCAGCCAGCCGCTCCCGGATCATCCGCTCGCTGGCCCGGTCGGCCTCGGTCACCAGGTCCACATCGCCCTTGTACTCGGTCTCCACGCCCTTCGCATAGAACCCCCGCAGCAGCGCACCCGCCTGCCGCGCAATCCCTTCCGCCACATGCGCAAACTCAAACCGCTTCATCGCAATTCCTCTCATCTTCACACTAACAGCCGCGCCAACCGCAACTGAACCGCACCGCAGCACGTCTACCCATTAGTTGGCTAAAATGGAGCAATTGCGTCCCTCCCCGCGCCGTCGTCTTCGCATACTTGCGTTGCCCCTCGTTCTCCTCGTGGGCGCGCAGCGAAGTCCTGCGGCCGAATTACCCGCGCCTCCCGATCCTCAACCCCCCGCCCAAGCCACCCCAGCCGCGACCGCCTCCATCACCGGCTTCATCGCCGACAAGGACGACGCCTCCATCCCCGGCGCCCGCATTACCCTCACCCGCGACGGCCAGCCGCCCGTCACCGTCACCGCGACCACCGACGGCAGCTTTACCTTCCCCCATCTCCAACCCGGCCCATTCCAGCTTTCCATCGCCGCCGCCGGCTTCGCACCGAAACAAACCTCCGGCATCCTCCAGCCGGGCGAGCGGCTCCAACTCCCCACCTTCGCCCTCGCCATCGCCTCCACCACCAACATTGAGGTCACTGCAACTCCGACCGATATCGCCGAAGCCCAGGTCAAGCTGGAAGAAAAGCAACGCGTCCTCGGTGCCATCCCGAACTTTTACGTCGTTTACGATCGCAACCCTCTTCCGCTCGACCCGAAGCAAAAGTCTGAGCTCGCCCTCCGGTCGCTGATCGATCCCATCAATCTGGTCCTCAACGGAGCCACCGCCGGCGTGCAGCAAGCCACCCACGCCTACGCCTGGCAGTTGGGCGCCGACGGCTACGCTAAGCGCTACGCTGCCGACTTCGGCACCTACCTCACCTCCACCCTGCTCACCAACGCCATCCTGCCCATCCTCTTCCACCAGGATCCGCGCTACTACTACAAGGGCACCGGCAGCGTCCGTTCGCGCATCGGCTATGCCATCGCCAACGCTGTCATCTGCAAGGGCGACAACGGCCACTGGCAGGCGAATTACTCCGGTATCTTCGGCGGCCTCGCCGCCAGTGGCATCGCCAACGCCTACTACCCCGCCGTCAATCGAGCCGGGGTCGGCCTCACCTTCGAGAACGCCGCCATCGGTACCGGTCTGGGCGCAATCGCCAACCTCTTCGAGGAATTCGTCGTCCGCAAACTCACCCCCCGCATCCCCCCCATCATCCCGCCCAACCCCTAGCACTCCCGGGGCAGGCCCGCCCTACCCCCGCCGCTCGTAATGGAAATGAAGTTCCTGCACACTCGCCACCGGGACCCCGTTCTTCATGGCCGGCACATAGGTCCACTGGTTCACGGTCTTTATCACCTCTTCATCGATCGGCGCGCCCACCCCCTGCAGCAGCGTCAACTGCGCTACCTTGCCATGCTCGTCAATCACCGCGTCCAGGATTACGTCGCCCGCAAACCCCGGCGGCAGCGCCGACAAACTCGGCGTCGGGTACGGGAAGTACTTCTCCAGCGCAATCGTCATGTCGCCGTCGCCCAGTCCGCTCTGGCCCAGGCCTCCGGCACCGCGTTCGCTGTTGGCCGCACTCGCGGCATCGGTCTTCGGCGCAGCCAACGCGGAAAGCGCCACCACCGCCGCCTTCTGCGGCACCGACTTCGCCGGAAGATCGCTCCGCGTCGCCTCCGCGCTCCCCAGCGTGAAGTACGTCAGCGACTGCAAACCGTTCTTCGTGCCCGGCAGCCGGTACACTGCCAGCCTGGGTCCGCGCAGTGCGCCCATCACCGCGATCAGCACGACCGCATGGATCGCCGCCGACCATGCCGCCCCATTCCACTTCCTGCCGGAGATTTCCTTGTCGAGCTGCGTCCACATCCCACACCCCCACTCGACCACAACCGCCCGCAACTGCGCAATCTGCCCTGATTCTACTAGTCAGACTCGCTCTGCGTCCTGACGGAAGCACCCAATCTCCCGGGAATCCGGCACTTGCCAGCCAACTAACCTGCTGACCCGCGGACTCGCTGCCCCACTAGTTCTCAGACGGCTTCGACACCACGTCAATCACCAGCACCTTCGCCGGCGCCTTCACCGAGTCGAACTTCAGCCCCAGCTGTTCCTGCACCGCCGTAAACAGCCCCGGAGGCGCATTCGGATCGGCCCCGGCCCGGCCCTCGTCATACGTCCAGCGCAGCGTAAAGTCGTACTTCCCTTCCAGCCCCGTCTGGTTCACCACTGGCTTATCCAGCTCAAATTCCATCGACGTCGCGAAATCGTCCATCGACACATTCGTAAACCGCATCATCTGCTGCCCATTCCCGCCATTGCCTGTCTCGTCCGGCAACCCGTTCGGATCGCCCGCGCTCTTCACCAGCTTCATACCACCCTTGGCCACATTCACGCCGTACACCGACAGGTCCCGCGTCTCCCAGTGAAACTTCAGCCCGAAGCGCTCCACCAACGCCTTCTGCACCATTCCCTCAAACTGCTTGTTGTTCGGCTGCCCCGTCACATCGGGAACCCCCTTTACATCCCAGTGGTCTGTGTTCAGCCAATCTGGCGCATTCGCCAGTTGCTTGCGATGCACGCCAAACCCTACCAGCAGCATCGACTCCACCGACTCGTCCTCGATGAAAATATTCCGCCCGCTCATATGGAACCCATTGCTGTTGCTGTTCGGGTTCGCCGGCCGCACCGTCGTCACATCCCAGTCCGGGTCCGCATCCTTAGGCATCGCCGCATCTTCTTTCGGAATATCCCACGCCGTCGCCTCGTTCGCGCGCGCCAGCTCCAGCACATGGCTTTGCCCGCCCTGCTTCCACGTCCCCGCAAACGCCGAACCATCCGCGTTCAGTTTCCCCTCGTAGCTCGCTTCCGTCGACTTCACCGTAAACCGCAGCACCCCGCCCTGCAGGCTCATCGAACTCGTCGTCCGTCCCGCAAACGCGATGTTCGAGTCCAGCTCATAAACCAGCCCACGCCAATCCGCCGCACCATCGCCCTTCACCGCCTTCAGCACGATTCGCGATCCCTTGCCGCCCTCCATCGTCCCCTGCCAGGTCCCCGCAATGTCCGGGCCGCTCTGCGCGCTGGCCATCCTCGCTGATCCCGCAAATAAAAAGAGCGCGATCACCGCGCTCCACACGCTCAGTTTCCCCAGAGTCCCTTGCATTCCACGCCTTGCCATTGTCTTGCCGCCTTCCGCCCAACTTCCTACGCCCGCTGCCTCTACTGGATCGCCAACTTCAATTCGCACTCGGCCTTTCCACGTGGTCCACCACCAGCACGTCCGCCTGCGCCTTCACCGGCTCCAGCTTCAGCCCAATCTGTTCCTGGATCGCCGTAAACAACCCCGGCGGCGCGCTTCCATCCGTCGGCGCCTTCGATTCATCAGTAGTCCACTGCAGCCTGAAGTCGTAGCGTCCCTTCAGCCCAGTCTGGTCCACCACTGGCCGGCTGGTACGAAATTGCAGGATCTCCGCCAAGTCCGGCATGGACGCGTTCTTCAGGTTCTCCACGTCCCGGCCGTTGGCCGCACTGTTCTGCTGGTCCACCCATCCGTTCGGATCACTCGTGTTCGGCGTCATCTTCGGTCCGCCCTTGGCCACCGCCAGCGCAAACACCGGCATCTCCCGCTGCTCGCGATGCAGCTCCATTCCAAACCGCTCCTTCAGTATCTTCTGCATCATCTCGCGCAGTTGCCTCA